>JACQZH010000021.1 GCA_016213925.1 Candidatus Omnitrophota bacterium
TGGAAAAAAATTATATTACCATCAAAGGCGCGAAAGAGCATAATCTAAAGTCAATTGACCTTAAACTGCCGCGTAATGAATTGATTGTTATTACCGGCCTTTCCGGTTCGGGGAAATCTTCCTTGGCTTTTGATACGGTTTATGCCGAGGGGCAGCGCCGTTATGTTGAGAGCCTTTCCGCTTACGCGCGGCAGTTTTTAGAGCAGCTGCACAAGCCGGATGTGGAATATATCGACGGCCTTTCTCCGGCGATTGCGATTGAACAGCGGCGTGCCGGTGCTAATCCGCGTTCTACAGTTGCTACGCAGACGGAGATTTATGATTATTTGCGTGTTCTTTTCGCCAGAGTGGGGATCGCGCATTGTTACCGCTGTGGCCGTAAAATTACCCGGCAGTCTTCCCAGCAGATAGTTGAGCAGATTTTTCAGCTTCCCGCTTTGACAAAAATATTTATTTTAGCGCCGCTTATCCGGGGACGAAAGGGCGAATACCGTAAAATCTTTGAAGAAGTTTCAAAATCAGGTTTTGTGCGCGTAAGAGTGGACGGAAAAATAATTGATATTACCGAACCGGTTGATCTGGATAAAAAAAAGAAACATTCGATTGAGATTGTTGTAGACAGGCTTATTTTAAAGCCTGAAATTAAAAAACGGCTTGCTGATTCCGTGGAAACGGCGTTAAAGGTAGGCAAAGGCACATTGCTGGTTGTTACGGAAAATA
Source organism: Candidatus Omnitrophota bacterium (assembly GCA_016213925.1). Taxonomy (GTDB): domain Bacteria; phylum Omnitrophota; class Gorgyraeia; order B26-G9; family B26-G9; genus JACQZH01. Next base: position 721 of record JACQZH010000021.1, read on the forward strand.
GCGCTGCAAAACAGGAAGAAATAGTTTTTAGCGAGATATACGCCTGCAGTTATTGCGGCATAAGTTACGAAGAATTTCAGCCGCGGATGTTTTCGTTTAACAGCCCCTATGGCGCTTGTCCTGCATGCGGCGGATTAGGCACCAAGATGGAGATAGACGAGGACTTAGTAGTGCCGGACAAAAATAAAACATTGCGCGAAGGCGCGTTAGAACCATGGCGCAGAGGCGGCAGAGGTTATTTAATGTATTACCGCAGTTTGCTTAATGAACTTGCCGCTGTGGCTGATTTTAATATGGATGTTCCTTTCAAGAATTTGCCTAAGGATATCCGGCATCTAATTTTATTCGGAGGAGAGGTATTAGTATGGGGAAAGCCTTATGAAGGTATTATCCCTCATCTGGAACGATTGTTCAGGACAACGGACAGCGATTTTTTAAAAGAAGAGATAAATAAGTATATGAGTAACCTTGCCTGCCCTGAATGTAAAGGGGCACGCTTGAAGCCGGAAAGCCTGGCTGTTAAAATAGGCGGGTTATCGGTTTATGAAGTAACTTTATTATCGGTAGCAAAGGCCAGGCTTTTTTTTAATGGTTTGGATTTATCCGAACGGGAAAAATTGATTGCTCATCAGGTACTCAAGGAAATTAGGCAGCGCCTTGAATTTATGGAAAATGTCGGGTTGGGATATCTGACGCTTGAGCGCCAGAGCAGTACTCTTTCCGGCGGAGAGGCGCAGAGGATACGCTTGGCTACGCAAATAGGTTCAAGATTGACCGGTGTAATCTATATTTTGGATGAACCCAGTATAGGGCTGCATCAACGTGATAATGACAAACTTTTAGATACCTTAAGAGTCCTGAGGGATTTAGGAAATACATTGCTGGTAGTTGAACATGATGAAGCCACTATCCGTGCCGCGGATTATATTGTTGATTTAGGCCCTGGCGCGGGAAGAGAGGGCGGGCAGGTTGTCTGCGAGGGAAATCTTGCGCAGGTGCTAAAATGCGGGCAATCTTTAACTGCCGCGTATCTAAAAGGTGACTTAAAAATAAGCCCGCACGCGCAAATACGCGGTGTTAAAGATAAAAAACGCCTTGAAATTATCGGAGCTTCGGAGCATAATCTTAAGAATATAAATATAAGTATTCCTTTGGGATTATTTGTATGTATAAGCGGGGTTTCCGGTTCAGGGAAGTCAACGCTTGTTGAGGATATTCTTTATAAGGCTTTGGCAAAAAAACTGTATCATTCGCGTGAAAAACCGGGCAAGCATAAACAGATCAAAGGCATAGAACATATTGATAAGGTTATTGTTATTGACCAGTCGCCGATTGGTAGGACCCCGCGGTCTAACCCGGCTACTTATACAAACATATTTTCTCCGGTCAGGGATTTTTTCGCGCAATTACCTGAAGCAAAAATCAGAGGGTATAAGCCGGGCCGGTTTAGTTTTAATGTAAAAGGAGGCCGTTGTGAAGCGTGCCAGGGAGACGGTGTAAAGAAAATTGAAATGCATTTTCTTCCTGATGTTTATGTGGAGTGCCAGGTTTGCAAGGGAAAGCGCTATAATGAACAAACCCTGGAAGTAAAATATAAAGGTAAATCTATTTCTGAAATATTGAGCATGACAGTGGAAGAAGCTTTGAATTTGTTTGAAAATATTCCGAAAGTAACTTCAAAGCTTCAAGTGCTGTGTGATGTTGGGCTTGGCTATATTCAATTGGGGCAACCGGCGACAACGCTTTCCGGAGGCGAAGCCCAGAGGATAAAATTATCAACCGAATTGTCAAAAAGGGCTACTGGGAAAACACTTTATATCCTTGATGAACCGACAACAGGCCTGCATTTTGCCGATGTCGATAAATTGTTAAAAGTATTGCATGCGCTGGTAAGTTATGGCAATACTGTGGTTGTTATCGAACATAATTTGGATGTTATAAAAACCGCGGATTATATTATTGATCTTGGCCCGGAGGGCGGGGAGAACGGCGGCAGGGTTGTCGGGCTGGGCACGCCGGAGGAGTTAATGATGAATAAACATTCGTTTACCGGCGAGTATTTAAGGAAACATTTGAAGAAACACTGAATTGACACAAGATTCAGGACGCAAGACACAAGAAGGAAGATGCAAAAAACAGCAACTAAGCAATAAGAGGTAACGCGGTAATTATAATGAAGCTGATTATTAAAATAACATTATTTCTGATAATAATTTTTTCCTCAAATATTTGCGGTGATGTTTTTGCCCAGACAGATGAATATAAAGATTTATTTCTGGTAAAAAAGGTATTTGAGGACGGATTTTACGATAGCGCTTTGCGTCAGATGGAGAAATTTCTAAAAGATTACCCTTATAGTAAAAGAAAATTTGAAGTGCAGTTTCTAATCGCGCAATGTTATTTTAAACAGGGAAATCTTTATAAGGCATCTACGCTTTTTGAAACATTACTAAAGCAGGCGCAGCTTGAGAATTCAGAATACGTGGTTGCGCTGACTTTCTGGATGGGGGAAACTTATTTTAAGGGGAATGATTATGAAAGGGCAAAGCTGTTTTATCAGCAGATAAATAAAGAATTTCCCGGTTCTGTTTTTGCCGGTTATTGCGCGTATAATACAGCCTGGTGTTTGTTTGAGCTCAAAAAGTTCGAGGAAGCAAAAACAGAGTTTGAAAAATTCATCCAGCAGTATCCGGAACATGAATATATTACGGAAGCGGAATTTAAAATCGGAGAAGTCCTGTTTGAGGCAGGTAAATTTGAACAGGCGAAAAAGAATCTGCTGCAGTATATAAAAAAACATACCAAATATGAAGCCTGCGCAAAAGCATATTGTTTGCTGGCTGAAAGTTATTACCGGACGCAAGATTACGAGCAAGCGGTAAAATATTACGAATTATCTTTAACAACCTGGTCCAGCTCAACGTATGCTCCTTACGCGCGTTATGGCCTGGGCTGGGCATATTTTGCCACGGGTGAATATGAAAAAAGCCTTGAAGCTTTTAACCAATTTCTGGAGTATTCCGCTTATCATAAATTAACTGAATCGGTTTTGCTGCAGATGGGGCAGGCAAACAGAAGCCTGGGCAAAAATGAAGAGGCGTTGACTTTTTTTGAAAAGGTTATAGAAAAATTTCCCCGCGGGCAAATGATTGATAAAGCATGGTTTTTTAAAGCAAAAACATTTTTTGATTTGAATAACCTGGAAAAATCCCGCCAGGCGTATGTAAGTTTTTTGGAGAATTTTTCTAAAAGTGAACTTACTGCCCAGGCTTATTATGACCTGTCGCGGATAGATTTGGCGAAAGGGGATAAGAAATCGGCGATAGAGAATTTTAAACTTTCTTCGGAGCTGGCTAAAGAAAATGATTTAAAGGTTGACGCGCTTATTCAGCTGGCGGATATCTACCTTGAAAACGGGGATGTTGAGCTTGCCCAGAAGATCTATGATAAAATCCTTATTGATTTCTCCGATTCGGAGCAAACATATCATGCCCAATATAAACTTGGCCTTAGTTTTTTAAAGCAGGGCCGTTTTGACGCGGCTATTCTGGCTTTTCAGAATATAGTTGATAATGCCGAAAAACCTCAGTTAGCCGGCGATGCTAAATATCAGCTTGGTTTTTCATATTTCAAAAAAGGAAATTATGCTGTAGCAAGCGAACAGTTTGATGCTTTTATAACAAAATATGCGCAGAGTGAATTTAAAGATAAGGCTTTATTTTACCGCGCTGCTTCGCTGTATAATATGAAATGTTTTGATGAAGCAATAAACCTATATTCTTATCTTATAAAAACAACAAAAGATAATGAATTATGCTGGAGTGCGCTTTATCAGCGGGCTTGGTCATTTTACAATAAATTAAATGAGAAAGAAGCGATTAATGATTTTGTGGAATGCCTGAACAGGTTCCCGCAATCGCCGATTTCTTCGGATATACAGTTTTGGCTTGCGCAGTATTACCTGCAAAAAGGAAATTTTGAAAAATCCAAGAATTTTTATATGGAGGTTATTAAAAATCAGCAGCAAAACGAGCTGAAGGACGACGCCTTGTTTGCGCTTGGCATATGTTATTATAAGTCCGGAAATCACGCGGCGGCAATCAAGCAGTTTGGGCAGCTGGAAAAAGAATATCCTCTTAGCGAGTTTGTGCCGGAGTCAATATTAAAGACTGCGGATATTTTATTAGAGCAGAAAAACAAAGAAGCGGCGCGCGCGCAATTTAAGCTGGTGGCTTATAAATATCCGGATTCAGGTTACAGCAGTATTGCTTTTGAAAAGCTGGCAGAGATTGCCGAAAACGAGGATGATTTACACAAGGCAATAGCGTACCTAAATAAGGCTTTAAATAATCCAAAAGTTGCTCCTGAATTCAGGGCGGAACTTCATTATAAGGCCGCAAATCTGCTTAAAAAATCAGGAAACAATGATTCGGCTGTTGATGAGTATTTGAAGATCTCATATCTTTATCCGCAGATGCGCGATATTGCGGGTAAAGCCTATCAGAGTGCGGCAAAGATTTATGAAGAAAATAATGAGTATGAGAAAGCAAAAAATATTTACGGTAAAATTATAGGTGATGATTTGCCTGAAAAAGAATATGCGCAGGAGAGAATAAAATGGATCGAGGAAAATACGGCTGTTGGACGTTGAATTTATTTATTTTTGTAATGCTTTTTTCTGTCCCGGAAGCTTTTGCGGATGATTTAGAAAAGCTTTTACTGGAATTGCCTCAAGTTGAGATTATAGGAAAAAAAGATCTTGACCAAAGGTTTGTCAAAGAAGATATAAAACCTGATGATTTTAAACTGGATAACGTAGAGACAGAATCGAAAAAAGAAGATAGCAACATCCTGGTTAGCAGCGCCTATGGCCAGTTTAATTCCGAGATTTTTGATCTAAAACAATCACTGAGAACCGAGCAGATGTATTATTCTACGGAGTTGAGCATCAGCGACAGTGACGGGGAACGCGATAACAGCCAGTTTACCTCATACAGGCCGCGTTTTAGTTTTGAGTTGCCGGTTAATAAAGAAAATGAATTCATTTTTGACATGAATTATTTTGATAAGGCCATGGGCTTGCCCGGGCCTGTTGACGCGCAAACGCCTGCTTCTAAAAGGAGGAATACTTCAACTAAAATTTCTTCGACGCTTAAGCATCGCCAGGATGATGTATGTTTAACGTTTACTCCATATTATTGGTTTTCTGTGCTGAACGATACCGCGGGGCCGGGTTACAAAGATAAATTGCTGGGCGCAAGGGGCGGGGTTGAATATAATGAGAACAGCTTGAATATTGATATATATCAGGACCGTTTAGACAAAAATTATGAACGTTTAAGGATGCTGGCTAATTTTAGGCTGGCAGCGTTAGATTTGACAGACCAATGGCAGCTTATTTTAGGCACGGATATATTTGCCGAGGAAGAGTTCGGACAGCGTCCGGCGCCGTTTGCCGAATTTGTTTTCGTAATGAAGAAGACAATATACTTCATAAGTTTACCCTGGAGCGCCAGTTTAAGCCGGTTATTTTCAGCGATATATATCTTGACGAGAATTACATTGAAGTAAATCCGGCGGCGCTGCGTCCTAGGAGGCAGTTCCGTATTTCTTATCAGATGGATAAGTATGTTAGCCCTGAATGGAGGACTAACCTTATGCTGTATGCGCGGCAGGATAAGGATGCCTGGTTTTTTCAGGATGAAGACAACGATGGGCTTTATTCGCCGTTTTTTTTCGAAAAAGTAAATTATCTTGGGGTTAAGTTGTCCACAGAATATACATGGAGCAAAACTTTTAGCCATTTTTTCAGTTTAAATATCCGTAAGATTCGCAGCAAAGATGCTAATTATGAATTTGTGCCGTATGAGCCCAAACAAAAGATATCTCTTGGGCTTGCGTATAAGATTACTGATAATTGTAAGTTGGATGTGACCGGTGATTATTCCGGCAGGAGGTTTTATGAGCGCAATTCCAAGGATAGTTCAACCGGATATTTCTTGCTTGGGTCCAAGATAACTTATGAAGCCAAAGACTACTTGACTTTTTTTGTTTTAATTGATAATGTATTAAATGACCACTACGAGATAGTAAAAAAATACCCTAATCAGAGCCGGAGTACTCTAGGCGGAGTGCTGATAAAATTTTAGCTTATGTATTTGATTGCAGATAGTTAGGGATGTTAAAAGCAGGATGCACCTTCAAGGATCTTCCGTTTTTTTCGGTTGTATAGGTATAATTTATAATAAAAATTGATGTTTTGCGTAATAACACACGATATTGAAAGCGATAATGAGGGAGGAACTATGCAAAATTTTGTTATTAAAATAATCGGCATTACGGTTTCCTGCGTAATCTCGACAGGGCTGTTTTTAAAAGTAGAGATGATTAATAAGGGTGGCCCTGTAATGATTCCGATTCTTTTATGTTCTATTTTTTCGCTGGCGATAATATTGGAAAGGGTAATTAATATTTATCAATCAAAAATAGATACAACGAAATTCATGGATGATATAACCGCGGCATTAAAAAGGAACAGGGTTTCCGAAGCGTTGGAAATTTGCGAGCAGACACAGGGAGCTATTTCAAATATATTAAAAGCTGGTATTTCAAGGCATGGAAGTTCCCGCCAGGAGATCAGGGATGCGATCGAAGACGCAGGTTTGCACGAAGTCCCTAAACTGGAAAAAAATCTAAGCTTATTGGCAACGATAGCTCATGTCAGCCCCTTGCTTGGTTTGCTGGGGACAGTTACCGGCATGGTGAGTACTTTTCAGATTATTCAGCAGAAAGCGCAGGCAATGTATCCGGTAGACCCATCGGTTTTGGCCAAAGGTATATGGGAGGCGTTGATTACAACCGTAGCTGGGCTTATCGTGGCTATTCCCAGTTTTGTTGCTTATAATTATCTTGTTGCGAAGGTCGAAAGCCTTGTGGTTGAAATGGAAATATCTGCGACAGATTTGGTAAATATTCTTACTCAGCGAAAGTAGAGGCTCAATGCGTTTTAGAAAACACCTGGAACTTGAGAGAGGACAGAAGGAAATAAATATAACGCCGCTTGTGGATATGGTTTTCCTTCTGCTTTTGTTTTTCATGTTAACTTCCAGTTTTATAGTTTTGCCTGGGATTAAAATAAATTTACCGAAAGCAGTTACATCTGAAGTTATAAAGGAAAAAAATATAGTTATTACAATCAGCAGCGAAAATGTTATTTATCTAGATGAGCGGCCGATAACTCCTTCGGAGCTTACAAATTTTCTGGAAAGCACCGTTAAGAAAAATGACGAAAGGCCGATTTTAATTAAAGCGGATAAAGATACGCAGTTGGGCAGCGTGGTCAAGGTTTGGGATATTTGCCGTAAAGTCGGAGTTTTCCAGATTAATATAGCTACTTTGCAAGAGGTGCAGTAAATATTAAAAAGTTTGAAAAAAAAATAATCTTTATTTTTGCTTTGTCATGTTCTTTTGCGTGGCATCTTCTTGGCGCGCAAATAGTAAAAGTGGTATGGCCGTTATATTATGCTCGCGCTAATTTTATGCCGGTAACTTTTTTAGGCCCGATTTTAGAGAATGTTGAACCTCAAAAGGAAAAAGAGATTTTAAAAGAGCCGGGCGAAATTATTGAAGGGGGGCAACTATCCGGGGAAGTGGAAGAAACGAAGCGAGCTTATATCGGTTGCGAGTTACAAGGAAAGTATCCTTTGCCGGTGGATGAGTTGTCGGAAAAACCAGTTCCGCAGATTAAAACTGAATCGTCTCGATTTAAAGAGCTTTCAGTAGCGGAATCCATGGAGGAACAGTTTAAGAGAAAAGTTTTGTTTAAACCGGAAATGCCGGAATATCCGCAATGGGCAAAAGAAATTGGCGGGAATTTTGAAGTTCAGTTAAAATTCTTAGTATTGCCGGATGGGGCAGTAGGGACTGTTGAAAAAATTACTTCTTCCGGATATCCAGAGCTTGATGAGATAGGCATCAGATATATTCGCAGGTGGAAATTCATTGCTTTGCCAGAAACAGCGGTGTATAAAGAGCAATGGGGAGTTATAAGGCTATTTTTTAAATTAAAATGATTGAGCTTTCATTTGAGCATGCGGTAGCAGCTTATATATTACTGTTCATTGGTTTTTTTATGGGAGTGGGGGTTTTTATTATTCAGAGAAAAACCGGTTCGATATATAAGAAAGAGTCTAAATATTGGCAATGTTCTATTTGCACTTTTGTTTATTTAAGTATATTTGACCAGGTAATAACTGTTTGTCCGCGCTGCGGCAGTTATAATAAAAAGGAGGGGGAATCATGATTATGGAGATTGGTATTGTTGCTGGAGATATTTGGCATTATCTGGATGAACATGGGGAAGCTAATCTTTCAAAACTTGTTATAGGGATCGATAGGCCCAGAGAAGTTGTTTTGATGAGCCTGGGATGGCTGGCTCGTGAAGGGCATGTTTTGGTCGATAATCCTCCTGATTATAAAATTACTTTACGCAAGTGAAGCCCGAGATACTAAAATCCTTTAAAGAAAAAGATGTGTTAGGGGAATTTTCCGGTTATATCGTGGTATTGATTACTGCTGCTTCCGGCAAAGAAGCAGATGTATTGGCGGAGAAACTGCTTGATGCAAAACTAGCTGCGTGTGTGAATATAACCGGAGTTAATTCTTTTTTTTCATGGCAGGGAAAAAAAGAGAGTTCTGCGGAGGTTTTGCTGATAGTAAAGACGCGATATGAGTTATTTTCTCAATTAGAGGTTTTTGTTAAGAAAAATCACAGTTATGAAGTTCCAGAGATTATTGCTTTGCCGATTATTGCCGCTAGCCGGGAATATCTTGAATGGATTAAGGATAGCACTAAATAAACGGGCAAGAAATTGCCCTTCTGCTTTTGTGAATTGAACAAAAAAAATTAAAGACGATTCTTCTTGGTATTACTAAAATATTAATTCCGCTGTTAAAATATAATTTTCTCTTTTCGGCTTACTTTCCCTGGTTAATTATGTTATAATACTGCTTATGAAAGCAGGGTTTACATTACTTGAATTGTTGATAGGTATTGCGATATTTGCTGTTGTGGCAGCTTCTGTGTATACTAGCTTCTATCTTGGTGTTAAAACGTGGAGACATGAAGAAACCCGTGATGAAGGACTTCAACAGGCGATGCTTGCTTTGGAAACAATGGCGTTACGGCTAAGGTGCGCGTTTGTTAGCGCTGATAATGAAAAAATTAAATTTAAAGGCAGCAACGAACAGATTGATTTCTTCACGGTTAATGCTGAAGGTGATATAGAGAATTTGATATTTTTTCTGGAACCCAGGGATAGCGGGCAAGGCTATTCTCTACGGCAGTCTAGTAAAAAATATATATATCTTAATGATGAAAATCCTCCGGAAATTGAAGTGATAAACAGTTTTGTAAAGAACTTTAAGGTCAGTTATTTTAATGCTAAAGAACAACTTTGGCTTGAGGATTGGCCTGAAGAATTAAAGCTGCCGGAGCAGGTTAAGATAGAAGTTGATTTCGAAAAAAATAATTTGGAAAGTTCTTCTCTCCGGCTTGAAAAATATGTAAATATCCTGGTGACAAATGAGATAATATTGCCTAAATATGAAACGCTGTAATAAAGATAATAAAGGAATTATTTTAGTCATTGTTTTATGGGTATTGTTCTTTTTATCTGTTACGGCGCTTACATTGGGTATGCAAAACAGATTAAATATCCGTTTGCAGAGCCTTACCAATGAAAAAGCAAGAATGCTGTATTTATCCAGGGAGAGTGTCAACAGGATTATAATATTACTTGCTAAGGACGATCCTAGTTTTGACGCGTTTAGCGAAGAATGGAGTACCGGTGTTTCTTTGCAAAACGAAGAAGGGATAACTTTGTGCGAAGTGAATGATGAGGATAGATGTTTGAATATAAATACTGCGCCGGTTGAATTAATAGAAAGAATCAAGTTGATTTTTCCGGGGCTTGGGGAAGAAGAGATTAAGCTTATTGCTAATCTGCGGCCGTTTAATGTGAAGAAAGAGTTATTGGATTTAGCTCAAATAGACAGAGAGATTTTTTACGGAAATCCTTCTGAGGGAAAAATCGGTATGCAGGATATGATTACTGTGTTTTCCGACGGCAAAATAAATATAAATACCGCGCCTAAAGAAGTTTTAATGATACTGCCGAATATGAATGAGGGGGTTGTCGATACGATTTTGAGTCATCGCCAAGTAACGCCTTTTAACAGTAATGAAACGCTTTCAGAAGGATTATCTTTATTGGGTTTGACACCGGAACAGGTAGGTTCGCTGATTAAAATTTGCAAAGTGCAATCTTCGATATTTAGTGTTAAGGTAAACAGCGCTTCCAAGCGGAAACATGTTTCTAAAGGATTAGAACTGATATTCAAGCGAGTTGAGAATAAATTTAACGTTTTGCTGGCAAAGGAGAATTGAAATTGCTGAAAAATGTTATCTATATAACAAGAAAAAAAATACGCTTTGCGCAATTTGGCATCAGAAGGGAAGCGACTAAGCTGCTTAAGGATAAAAGCATTGCTTTGAACGCGGATAAACCTCTTGGCGAGGTTCTTAAGGAAATTACGCGCCGGGAACGCCTTGACAGGAAAGATTTCATTAGTTGTTTTTTTCGTTATCAGGTCAGCCTACGTTTTTTTACTTTTCCTTCCAATAATTTAGAAGAGATTTCTAAAATGGTTAGTTATGAAGCGGCAGAACTTTTACCGCTGAAATCCGAAGAGGTGGTAACCCGGTATCTTGTCTTAAATAAACAGAAAAGCGGTTATTCCGACACTTTAATTGTTGTTGTGCATAAGGATGAAGTTTTGAAATTTTCGAGTTATTTCCAAGGTACTGGATGCAGTATTAATATATTGTCCCTAAGTAGTCTAGCGTTATTCAGCTGTATTAAAAAAGTTGTTGCTGAAAAAGACAAATCATTCTTGGAAAAAAACATCATGCTGGTTCATTTTGAGGACGGCACGGTAGAAATAATCGCGGTTAATAAAGGAAGGCTTGTTTTAAGCAGAGGTTTTTTACTGCATAGCGTCAAAAATTTTTACCAGATGCTTATCGGAGAAATCAGGCAGAATATAGAATTGTTTTTTACTGAATCAAAAGAACGGAGCCTTGATCAAATTATAATCAGCGGCTTTGCTGATTTGCAGGGTATTGAAGGCGTTCTGAAGGGGCATTTTAATGTCCCTATATTAATCAATAAATGCGTTGATATAGCATTAGGACTTGCGCTTTGCTCGGAACAATCAGTTAACCTATTGAGTAATGAAGCAATCAGTTTGCATTTAAGAAAAAATTTCAGCAAAAAAATCATGTCGATGTTTTTGCTGCTTTTTTTTAACTTAATTCTTTTAGGGGCGGCATTTTCCCTCATTTTAAATAATAAAAATGATTATTTGAACCGCATTGAACAAAAACTTGCTCTGCTTAAACCTGAGGCGCAATCGGTGCAGAATAAATTGGCTCAACTGAACATGATGCAAAAACAGCTGCATTCGCAAATTTTGATCCTTGACGCGATTACTGAGCTGATCAATTCTGCTTCTTCCTCCTCGATAATGCTTAATATGCTTACGATTAACGAAGAAGGGATACTAATTATGCGCGGCCAGGCAAACAATCTTCAGGAAGTGCTGGATTTTATTAAGGGGCTAGAACTATCGCCGTATTTCCAGAATACGCATTTAAGTTATTCGAGTCTTAGAAAGCTTATGCAAAAGGAAGTGCTGGATTTTGAAATACAGGCGGAATTAAATAAAGAGCATTAAATTGATTTATGCATATTATAAGCGGAGAATTAAAGGGTAGAACCTTAAAACAGCCTAAAGATAAAAATGTCCGTCCGACACGCGAACTAGTTAGAAAAGCGGTTTTTGATGTGTTGGGGGAGTTTATTTTAGACAAGGAGGTTCTTGACTTATTCAGCGGCAGCGGTGCTTTTGGATTTGAAGCATTAAGTTGCGGGGCAAAGAGCGTTACTTTTGTTGAAAAAAATTTTTTATGCCAGAAGGTTATTAAGGAAAATATGGATTTGTGCGGGGTACAGGACAGGTGCGCTTTGATCGAAAGAGATGTTTTTCAATCATTACCGCTGCTGGAAAAAAGAAAACAATTGTTCGGAATCGTCTTTGCGGATCCTCCATACTCCGGGGACATTTGACCCGATAACCTACGGACATATTGATATTATCAAGCGCGCGTCCAGAGTTTTTGATGAAGTGATTATTGCTGTCGGTGAAAATTTACTAAAAGAACCTCTTTTTACCGTCGAAGAGCGGGTGGAGATGATTAAACGCGTAACCCAAGGGTTGAAGAACATTAAAGTGGATAGTTTTAACGAATTGATGGTAAATTATGTGCAAAGAAAGAAAATTAATATTGTTATCAGGGGATTGCGGATGATTTCTGATTTTGAATATGAGTTTCAGATGGCATTAACAAATAGAAAACTTAATCCAAATATAGAAATAATTTTTCTTATGCCGAATGAAGCATATTCTTTTTTATCTAGTAAACTTATAAAGGAAATTGCGTTACTCGGAGCTGATCTTTCGGAATTTGTTCCGTCTTATGTTGCAGAAAAACTTAAACGGAAATTGAAATAAATCGTATAACTAATATAAGTTATTATACTTGCAAAGAGGAAAAATGGAGATTGTAAAAAAAATAAGGCAAAGAGCGCAAAAGGCAAAGAGGACGATAGTTCTTTCAGAGGGGCAGGACGAACGTGTATTAAAAGCAGCGGGAATTATTGCTAGTGAAGGGTTGGCAAAAATTATACTTTTAGCCGATGAAAATGAATTGCGCGAAAAAGAGGATGAGCTGGAATTATATCTCAAAGATATAACAGTTATAAATCACCTAAATTCTCCTGAATTGGAAAGTTTTAGCCAGGAATTCTTCGAATTAAGAAAAAGCAAGGGTACTACTATAGAAGAAGCGCGTAAGCAGATGGAAAAAAATGTTTATTTTGGAGCAATGATGGTCAGGCGCAGCCTTGCCGATGGTTTTGTGGCTGGCGCAATGACGACTACGGCAGATGTGGCAAAAGCGGCGATTTATTGTATCGGCTTTGGAGAAAAGGTAAAAACAATATCGAGCAGTTTTCTTGTGGAAGTTCCTGACTGCAGTTACGGCGCAAATGGTTCGTTTATCTTTGCTGATTGCGGCATAGTGCCGGATCCATCGCCTTCACAGTTGGCTAATATTGCTGTATCTGCTTCAGAGCTTTTTGAACTCTTGGTTGAAGAACAGCCGAGGGTTGCTTTGTTGAGTTTTTCTACCAAAGTAAGCGCTGAACATGAAAGGGTTTCTAAAGTAAAAGAAATCATTGAAGAGAGATACCCGGGATTGATTGCTGATGGAGAATTGCAACTGGATGCGGCGATTGTTCCAGAAGTAGCGGCAATAAAAGCGCCGGAAAGTAAAGTCGCAGGTTTAGCGAATGTACTGATTTTTCCGGATCTTAATGCCGGAAATATTGCTTATAAGATGGTCCAGCGTTTGGCAAAAGCGCAGGTTATCGGCCCTATGATGACTGGATTGAAAAAGCCCTGCAGTGATTTATCCCGCGGGTGCACAATAGATGAGGTGGTTAATGCCGTATGCACAACGGCAATAAGAGCTATATCGTAATGGGTAAGCAAAATAAAGTTCAGTGGGTCTGTCAGGAAAAAGAAAAATGAACATATTAGTTATTAATTGTGGAAGTTCATCGATAAAATATCAGCTCTTTTGTATAGAAAAAAAAATAGCGTTAGCAAGCGGAATAGCGGAAAAAATCGGCGATGAAAGTTCCAGAATTATTCACCATAAAAGCAATAAAACTTTTACTAAGAGCATAAATTTGCCGGATTATTTTAAGGCGATAGAAAATATAGCGGAATTATTAACTGACTCCGAGTGGGGAGTGTTAGAGAGTAAAAAAAATGTGCATGCTATCGGGCACCGTGTTGTGCACGGAGGAGAAGAATTCAAATCCTCGGTTATCATTAATAAATATGTTTTAAACAGAATAAAATTTTATTCAAAGCTGGCTCCTTTGCATAATCCTCCGGCTTATAACGGAATTAAGGCAACAATGCATATTTTCCCGCATATAAAACAAGTAGCTGTTTTTGACACGGCTTTTCATCAGACTATGCCGGAAGAGGCATTTATGTACGGATTGCCTTACAGGTTATATAAAAAATATTGCATACGCAGGTATGGGTTTCATGGTACCAGCCATCGTTATGTTGCTCAAGCCGCGGCGGAAATGCTGAAAAAACCAGTACAAAAACTAAAGCTTATTACCTGTCATCTGGGGAATGGATGCAGTATTACCGCGGTTAAATACGGCAAGTCTGTAGATACGAGTATGGGGTTTACTCCGCTTGAAGGTTTGATTATGGGTACTCGCTGTGGAGATGTTGATCCGGCATTGGTAAGCTTTATTTCGGAAAAAGAAAAGATTAGCGCTGAAGAGGTTACAAATTTAATGAACCGCAAAAGCGGACTGCTTGGGCTTTCCGGAATAAGCAATGATATGCGTGATCTTCTTGAAAAAGCGAATAAAGGCGATAAAAGGGCAAAGCTGGCATTAGACGTATTTATTTACCGGGTAAAAAAGTATATTGGCGCTTATTTAGCGGCAATGAACGGAGCTGACGCGGTTATTCTTACAGCGGGAATTGGAGAAAATGTCGGGATTATTAAAAAAAGACTTGCTAAAGAAATGAACGCTTTTTTGGGAAGAAGGACGAAATTACTTTCTATCCATACGGAAGAAGAACGCCTAATAGCATTAGATACTTTTGAATTAGTAAAGAAGTAAAGATGAAAATTAATATACATGAAATCCCAAGAGGAGGGTTTGATCTCGAAGAGATGCAGTCAAGCGAAACTCTTGAGCTTGGCAGAGATGATATTGATTTTAAGACGCCGGTAACGATCAAAGCGCATGTTATACGCGAATATGATAATGTACAGATAAGAATGGAAGTTGCTGCGAAAATAACTTATAGTTGCGCGCGCTGTTTGGCAAGAAAAGAGCAGTTATTAAAAAAGAAGATTGATATCATAAAATCAGCTGGAGAAGAAAAGGTTATCGATCTTACTCAAATAGCAAGGGATGAAATAATCCTTGATTATCCGATACGTTTTCTCTGCCGGCAGGACTGTAAAGGGCTGTGTTATAAATGCGGTAGGAATTTAAATGAAAGGGATTGCGGATGTGAACAAATGGCTAGTTGAAGAGAATAAGTATTCAGCCCCGAATGAAGCTGTTATTTTAGGCGGTTTTCCGGGGTCTTGAAGTGTAACTATAGAATTAAGTATTATCACAAAATTCGGGATAAGCGGTAACCGGACAGCAGAGTTTGTAAGCGCATATGTAAAGCGAGTAACCATTGGTAACAATTTGTAACCGTTAGTAACTGCTGGTAACCGATAAAAGTATAACCTGTTTCAGGAGAATATAAACATAGCAATAGGAGGGTAAAATGGCGCATCCAAAAAGGAAACATTCAAAAACAAGGACAGATAAAAGGCGTACGCATAAGAAGCTAAAGACTCCGAATTTGGCTTTATGCCCGGAGTGTAAGCAGCCTAAAGTTCCTCATCGGATTTGTCCGCATTGCGGTACTTATAAGGGGAAAAAATATATTATCAAAAAAGAGAAAAAACCCAAAAAATAATAAGATTAAATAATAAATATATTTGCAAAGGAATAATATGAGGATAGCGGTAGATGCAATGGGCGGGGATAAAGCTCCGGAAGTTACGGTCAAGGGTGCTTTATTAGCTGCTGCGGAAATTAATGGTGAAATCATTCTCATAGGGCAGAAAGATGCTATTGAACGGGAAATGGCATCGCAGAAAAATATACCCTCTAATATTTCCGTTATACATGCGGATGAAATTATAGCCATGGATGAAGCTCCGGCAGTAAGCGTCAGGCGTAAAAAGGATTCTTCGATTAATGTTGCCGTGAAGATGGTTAAGGATAAGAAAGCGGATGCTGTTGTTTCTGCCGGAAATACCGGAGCGGTTGTTTGTGCTGCCAGCCTTTTCCTGAAAATTTTACCGGGGATTGAACGGCCGGGAATAAGCGTTTTTTTGCCGACATTAAAAGGCATCACGAATATTGGTGAGGAAGAAACTAAAGGGCCTGAATTCGTAAAAGAGACTTTTAAATTATTGGAACAGCAAAAAGGCATAAATTTTATCGGCAATGTTGAGGGCAGGGATATTTATGTGGGTGATTGTGATGTTATTGTTTGCGATGGTTTCCTTGGAAATGTGGTTTTGAAAGTTTCTGAAGGCCTTGCCGAAGCATTTAAGGAAATGCTTCGGCGTAAGCTTTCAACTAATATTATAACTAAAATTGGCGCATTCCTAAGTGCTCCTGCTTTTCGGGCTTTAAAAAAAGAAATTGATTATTCGGAATACGGAGGAGCTCCTCTTTTGGGGATTGATGGTATTTGTATAATAGCTCACGGAGGTTCTTCGCCAAATGCGATAAAGAATGCTATCAGAGTAGCCCAAGAGTCAGTGGTGCAAGATGTTAATAAGCATATCATTGAGGTTATAAACTTCGGTAAATAGCCTGCGGATCGGATATTCTAAAAAAGGAAAAGCTATAAATGGAAGTAATAAAAACAGCATATATTTTTCCAGGCCAGGGTGCACAGTATGCAGGCATGGGCAGGAATTTGTATGATAATTTTGAAAAAGCACGAAATATCTTTAAAAAAGCTGATGAAGTTCTGGGGTTTGCGCTTAGCGGGGTCTGTTTTAACGGCCCGGCGGATAAGCTAATGCAAAGCGCGGTTTGCCAGCCGGCTATTCTGACATTAAGTATTTCTGCATTAGAAGTTGTAAAACAGGAATTAAGTGATTCTGTGTTTAAACTTTTTGCCTGTGCCGGGCTAAGCCTGGGAGAGTATTCAGCGCTTGTCGCTTGCGGAAGTTTATCTTTTGAGGATGCTTTAATGTTAGTGCATAAACGGGGACAGTTTATGGATGAAGCGTCTTCTAAAAATCCCGGTACAATGGCTTGTATCTTAGGGCTTGATTTTGACAAAACTCAACAGGTTTGCCGGGAAAGCAGAACTGAAATAGCTAATTTGAATTCCCCGGGGCAAATTGTTATATCCGGAACGTTTTCAGCTATTGAAAAAGCTGAGCAATTAGCACATTCTGCAGGCGCAAAACGAGTTATTAAATTAGATGTGAGCGGGCCTTTTCATTCTTCATTGATGTCTTCAGCAGCCGAAAAATTGAAAATTGAAATTGGAAAAGTGAAAATAAGCAAGCCGAAAACATTGTTTATTCCTAATGTAACTGCTGAAATTACAAACGATACAGATAAAATCAGGGATTTATTAATTAAGCAGGTAGCAAATACTACGCTTTGGCATAAAACAATTGTTAATTTACAAAAAAATGATATTAAAACCTATTTTGAAATTGGCCCGGGAAAAGTACTGCGTGGATTGTTAGGAAAAATAGACAAGGAGTTAAAAGTAAATAATCTTGAGGTTAGTGCTGATTTTGAACAGTTAAAAGCACAGATGGGGGCTTGAAATGAGATTAAAAGAAAAGGTGGCATTAGTTACTGGAGGAGCAAGAGGTATTGGCAAAGAGATAGCAATGCTATTAGCGAAAGAGGGCGCTGATTGCGTTATTTGTGATGTTAATGAGGTTGAGCTTAACAGCACAGCGCAGGAAATTGAAAAATTAGGCGTAAAATGCATGCCTGTTGTTTTGAATGTTACGGATCTGTTGCAATGCGAGCAAACCGTGAACAAAATTATTGACAAATTAAAAAAAATAGATATACTAGTCAATAATGCGGGCATTACAAAAGACGGATTGCTGCTAAAAATGAGTGAAGCCGACTGGGATTCGGTAATCAACGTTAATTTGAAAGGGACCTTTAATTGCACAAAAGCAGTTTCAAAGGCCATGATAAAACAAAGATCAGGCAGGATTGTTAATATTGCTTCAATCATAGGCCTTATGGGTAATGCCGGTCAGGTTAATTATGCTGCTTCAAAAGCAGGAATCATAGGCCTGACAAAAAGTGTGGCAAAAGAAATAGCAAAGCGGAATATAACGGTAAACGCAATAGCGCCGGGGTTCATTGAATCAAAAATGACGGAAATTTTGCCGGAAGATGTTAAAACAGCGATGCTTAATCAGATTCCTTTGGCAAGGTTTGGCAAAGCTGAGGATGTGGCACAATTAGTGCTTTTTTTAGTCAGTGATGACGCAAGCTACATAACGGGGCAGGTCATCAGTATAAACGGCGGAATGTTGATGTAGCGGTTGAAAGGAGGAAGTAGAAAAATGTCAGTTGTAGACAAAGTCAAGGCAATTATCGTAGATCAATTAGGGGTAAAAGCAGAGGAAGTAACTTCAACGGCATCTTTTGTAGATGATCTTGGAGCAGATTCTCTGGATACGGTAGAGTTAGTAATGGCTCTTGAGGAAGAGTTTGGTATTGAGATTCCTGATGAAGATGCTGAGAAAATGACTACTGTGGGCGAAGCAATAAAATATATTGACGAAAAAACAAGCTCAAAGGAATAAATCTCACAAACTTAAAATTGAGAGCTAGCACGAATTATAATGAACGATAGACAAGTTGTTATTACGGGCATTGGCATTGTCAGCCCTGTCGGAAATTCAAAGCAGGAATTTTGGCATTCTATATGTGAAGGGAAAAGCGGGGCTGGTTATGTAAGTTATTTTGATGCCAGTGAATTTACTTCCAAAATTGATGCGGAAGTAAAAAACTTCGATCCTTCCTGTTATATTAATCCCAAAGAGCTTAAAAGAATGGACAGGTTTGTCCAATTTGCTGTTTTCGCGAGCAAATCAGCTTGTGAGGATTCCGGCTTGGACATGGACAAAGAAGATAGGACCCGTATTGGAGTAATTATTGGTACCGGAATCGGCGGTTTGCATGTAATCGAAGAGCAACAGAAAAGCTATCTTGAACGCGGGCCGAAAAAGATATCTCCTTTTTTAATCCCAATGCTTATTGTAAATATGGCTCCAGGCCAGGTATCAATAAGCCTTGGCATAAAAGGCCCGAATTCCTGTGTTACAACCGCGTGTGCTACCGGAGGCCATTGCATTGGCGATGCGTTTAAAATTATACAGCGCGGAGATGCTGAAGTAATGTTTGCCGGCGGGACAGAAAGCTGTATTACTCCGCTTGGATTCGGCGGATTTTGTTCTTTAAAAGCCCTTACTACGCGCAATGATGATCCTGTGCGCGCATCGCGGCCATTTGACAAGGAACGAGACGGTTTTCTTATGGCAGAAGGTTCTGGTATAGTAGTGCTGGAAGAATATGAGCATGCTAAGGCAAGAGGAGCGAATATTTACGCGCAGATATCCGGATATGGAATGAGCGGAGATGCTTATCATATGACAGCGCCCGATCCTGACGGAGACGGCGGAGCTCGTTGTATGAATTCAGCGCTTAAAGACGCGAAATTAAATCCTGAAGATGTGGATTATATCAATGCGCACGGTACTTCGACGCCGCTCAATGACAAGGTTGAAACCCTGGCAATAAAAAGAGTGTTTGGAAATTACGCTAAAAAAGTCGCGATTAGTTCCACTAAATCTGTTACGGGGCATTTACTGGGAGCTGCCGGCGGGGTTGAATGCGCAGCAGCAGCATTGGCAATAAAGGAAGGAATTATTCCTCCGACAATCAACTATGAATATCCGGATCCTGATTGCGATCTTGATTATGTACCGAATAAAGCCAGAAAACAACAGGTTGAAGCCGCAATATCAAATTCTCTAGGCTTTGGCGGGCATAATGTAACTCTTGTGTTGAAAAAGATTTAACAATTTTTGATAAATAATAGTTATCCTAAGGGCAACTAATAAAAGTTGCCCTTAATTTTATGTTTTTAACACATTGACACTGATGTTTATTTTAGGTATAATAACTTCGTTTTTCATTTTTACGAAACCGATAAGAGTATCTATTCATCTGTTACAAAAATTTGACTAATGAAAGGAGTATGGCAATATGGATTATTTGCTTACAGAAGAGCAGATAATGGTAAGAGACCTTGCACATAAAATTGCTCAGGAAAAACTAAAACCTATTGTGGCAGAACTTGACGAAAAAGAGGAATTTCCTTCAGCAATTATGAAGCTCTTAGCAGAGGCTGATCTTTTTGGAGTATATATAGAGGAAAAGTACGGCGGAATGGGAGCCGGTGTTATGGAATTATGCCTAGTTACGGAAGAGCTTTCCAGAGTTTGCGGCGGTGTTGCTGTAAGCTATGCAGCTTCGGCATTGGGAACTGACCCGATAATTCTCTTCGGTAATGACGAGCAAAAGAAAAAATATCTGCCTGTTTTGGCCAGCGGGAAAAAGATAGCTGCTTTCGGAGTGACTGAACCTAATGCAGGTTCTGATGCCGGAGCGATTGAAACTACGGCAAAAAAAGACGGGGATTTTTATATACTCAATGGGATGAAGCATTTTATCACTAACGGCGGTGATGCGGAAATTTATGTGATTATTGCCATGACTGATAAGACTAAAGGGCAGCGAGGTTCTTCCGCTTTTGTGGTTGAAAAAGGGACTCCGGGTTTTACGTTTGGGAAAAAGGAGAAAAAACTAGGTATCCGCTGTTCTTCAACCCGCGAATTGATTTTTCAGGATTGTAAAATTCCAAAGGCAAATCTTCTCGGAAAAGAGGGAATGGGCTTTATAGTAACAATGAAGACTTTTGACTTGTCCCGTCCGGGAGTTGCGGCACAGGCAGTAGGAATAGCACAGGGGGCGTTAGATTTGGCAGTAGATTATTCAAGGCAGCGGGTGCAATTCGGCAAGCCGATATCCAGTTTTCAGGGGATTCAGTTCATGCTTGCGGATATGGCAACACAAGTTGAAGCGGCAAGGGCACTGGTTTACGGCGTAGCCAGAATGATTGATAGCGGAAATCCCAAGGTGGCTAAGGAATCAGCAATGGCAAAATTATTCGCTTCTGATGTGGCGATGAGAGTTGCTACGGACGCGGTGCAGATATACGGCGGTTATGGATATATGCGTGAATATCCGGTTGAAAAATTTATGAGGGATGCTAAAATTACACAGATATATGAGGGGACAAACCAGATTCAGCGCGGGATCATTGCCGCGAATCTGATAAAAGAATCTTTGGCAGCTTCTAAAAAGGCGGCATAAGAAAAATATGAATATTGTAGTTTGCATAAAGCAGGTTCCGGATACTACGGATGTGCGGATTAATCCCCAAACAAATACTTTAATCAGAGACGGGGTACAGTCGATTATTATCCCTTTTGATATGTATGCGATTGAAGAAGCCCTGCGCCTTAAAGAAAAGTTTGACGGCAAGGTTACGGTAATAACTATGGGGCCGCCGCAGGCAGAAGCAGCTTTACGTGAAGCAATATCTTTGGGAGCTGATGAGGCGATTCTTTTGTCTGATAGAGCTTTTGCCGGCAGTGATACTTTAGCAACAAGCTACGCTTTAGCAGAAGGGATTAAGAAAATAGGAAGTTTTGCCGTTATCCTTTGCGGCAAGCAGGCAATTGACGGAGATACGGCTCAAGTAGGCCCGGGAATTTCCGTTTGGCTTAATATTCCGCAGGTTACTTTTGTGAAGAAAATAGAGGAGTTAAAAGAGGAAAAAGGTAAAAAGGTTTTTCGCGTGAGAAGAATGACGGAAGAGGGCTATGAAGTTATTGAAGTGCCTTTGCCTTGCCTGTTAAGCGTTGTGAAAGAGATTAACGAACCGCGGATGCCTTCATTAAAAGGTATGATGCGTTCCAAAAAAGCGGAAATAATTAAATGGACAGCGGAAGATATAAATGCTGATATTAACAAAATCGGCCTTGACGGCTCTCCTACTCAGGTAGTGAAAATATTCACTCCTCCGGCGCGTGAGGGCGGGCAGATGTTAATAGGCGAGTGCGGTGAAGTTGCGGAAAAATTGGTAAATTTATTAAGGATAAGATAAAGTAGTTATGGCGATTGAAGTCATTGTGGAAAAATGTGTCGGCTGTAAAATGTGCGTACGCGCATGCCCTTTTGTGGCTATTGATATGGTCAATAACGTTGCGGTGATCAATGATAATTGTACTCTCTGCGGTGCTTGTGTGGAAAGCTGTAAATTTGACGCGATTCTTTTACGTAAACATGAAGAAATTGATACGCGTATTGATGAATATGAAAATATATGGGTTTTTGCCGAACAGAAAAAAGGGATAATTCAGTCGGTAGTGTATGAGTTATTAGGCGAAGGGAAAAAGCTCGCGCAAAAGAGGAATCAAAAACTTGCCGCTGTACTGCTTGGTGAGAATATTAAAGCAAAGGCAAAAGAATTGATTGAGCGCGGAGCGGATATTGTTTACCTTGTGGATGATCATAAACTAAAAAATTATCAGGATGAAACATACGCGGAGGTTTTAACCAAGCTGGTTTTGAAATATAAGCCGGAAATAGTATTAACTGGAGCAACAACTATCGGGCGATCGCTTATCCCCCGTGTGGCGGTGCAGTTAAAAACAGGCCTTACCGCTGATTGCACCGGGCTTGATATTGATGAGGAAAAAGGCCTGCTGATGCAGACACGTCCTGCTTTTGGCGGCAATATTATGGCAACAATAATTTGCCCGAACCGCAGGCCGCAGATGGCTACTGTGCGCCATAAGGTTATGAAGGAAGCGGAAAAAGATTCCAAGCATAAGGGGGAAGTTATAGAAGTTAATCCGGCTGATTTTTCCTTGAAAGCCAAAGCTAAACTTCTTGAGGTTATTTCCGAGTTGGAAGAAACGGTAAATTTAACGGAAGCTGATATTATTGTTTCCGGAGGGCGCGGTATAGGCTCTGCGGAAAATTTCAAATTATTAGAAGAATTCGCGAAAACTATCGGAGCTGCTGTCGGCGCTTCAAGAGCGGCAGTTGACAGCGGATATATGCCGTATTCTCATCAAGTTGGGCAGACCGGTAAAACAGTATGCCCGAAAATATATTTTGCCTGCGGAATTTCAGGGCAAATCCAGCATCTGGTCGGCATGCAGTCTTCGGATATTATTGTCGCGATAAACAAAGACCCTGACGCACCGATATTTAAGGTTGCTACCTACGGAATTGTCGCGGATGTATTTGAAATCATTCCCGAACTAACAAAAAAATTCAAAAAGAAATAAGAGTTGTTGTTCTTATCCATCCGGGAAGTTTTTCTTTAGCTTAAGTTAATAACCAATGAAAGTTATTGTATTTTTAATTTTGAGTGTTTATAAACCCAGATTTTGCAACACGAAAAATCTGCCCGTAGGGGCGATAGTCTACCTGTCTGCCAACAGGCAGGAATCCGTGTAGGATTTAGACTTGCCAGCGGCCTTGCCGCTAGGCAGGCTATCGAGGTATCCCGAATTTCGCCTGTCTGCTGCCAGGCAGGCTTGCACCTTTTAATGTTGCGTTGCATTAGAGTAACTCGTTATAATGAATTAGGATAGAAATAAAACAGGTACTTATGTGCAAAATTTGGGATAATTCTTGTTTTCTATCGCAATTTTTGGGATAATGATAAAAAATATCAAATATCGAAAAAGAAGGGAAAATATGAGCCATAAATTTTTTACAGTTATTTTAATATTTATTATGTTATTTTCAGATATGTTGACTAAAAAAGCTTACGCTTATTTAGATCCGGGTACCGGAAGTTATGTTTTTCAGGTAATTATAGCGTTTTTTGTGGGGGCTTTGTACATTATTAAACTGTTCTGGGCTAGGATCGCGTGTTTTATTAAAAGCTTATTCTTGAAAAAGAAAAAAAAGGAATAAATCGGAAATTTATATAAATGTTCCAGGTTCTTTTCGCGACCCCAGCGGATTTGCTTTTAATAATTCCGTAAAAACAGAAGATTTCCTTTTAATTCCCCGAGAGAAATTATGCTAATAGACAAAAAATTAAAACTTTATATTTTTGCCATATGTTTTTCGCTGCCGGCTGCTTTATTTATTAAATTTCTCGGTGAAAACCGGTATCCTTTGCTGACAGTTGAGACGGCGCTGCTTTTTTTTATTCTAGCAATTTTTAGCTTGGTTGTTGTAAGTATTAGTTCGTTTTCCCGGAATACGGCTCTTTTTATTATCGGAACGGTTATTTTTGCATACTTCTATGAGATCACGCCTTTCTTGGAGAAGTTTATTTGTTTTTTTGAGCAATGGACAGTAAGAACTATTACCGGAATTATTATTGTACTGGTTATATCCGCTTTTTCCCGCAGGTTGAAGTTATCAGACTGGATTTATTTTGGGATAGCTGCTTTTTTGACTCTTTCCGCTACAACTATTGAAGCATACTTAAAAATTACTCGTGACAATAAAGTACGCTATGAAAAAAATAATCTTGTTCACAATAAAGGTTTAAAACCGGTATTGTTTATAATATTTGATGAACATATGTCTATTGAAGGGATTCCGGAAAATATATCCGGAGCAGGTATTCTTAAACAGGAAATGGCTGAATTTTATGAGCGGTTTAATTTTTTGTATTTCCCGCGTGCTTACAGCCATTTTTTTGAATCAAGTTTGAGTATCCCTAACGCTTTGAATTTTACCGCTAACCCTGCAATAAGGTATTTGGAGAAAAGCGGCTTAAGGACAAAACGCTTATTAATGAATAGGGCGTTTGATTTTTTAAAAAATAGGGGGTATGTGTTCAGGATTTATCAATCCGATTACATTGATTTTTTTGATCGCAGTAATGAAAAAATAGAATACTGTTTTCAGTACTATAGCGGGATAGAGGAGATTCATAAACAGGATTTTAAGATTTTAGATAAGTCGTTGTTATTAATGGGGCATTTCTTATCGGCTATAAAAACCGGAGAAAAGTCTGTAGCTACTGTTGGTTTTCTTGTTTCATTAATTGTGGGAGACAGGATAAATGATATCCCGATAATAGGCGCTCCGTATGACCGTCTGGGGCCCATCAGAACTATACCGGCAATTGAACAGCTTAAAAAAGACACGAACCATTTAAAAAGCGGTACGGTTTATTTTGCGCATTTATTGACGCCCCATCATCCTTTTGTGTATGATGAGCTGAATAATCTTAAAAAAGATCCGAGGGATTGGTTTGGCCCGAATAGGTGGTTCAATATGTATATATATAAAAGGGATTTGGCCTATGAAGAATCATATGAAAGTTATTGTAAACAGTTGCGTGGTATGTATAATTGGCTTAATGAGTGGTTTAATCAGCTTAGTGAGCGTAAAGAGTTCAATGACCTGATTATAATCGTGCTCGGGGACCATGGTTCGCGTATAACAGAAGAAGACCCGGATAACGCGTCAGTCCTTAAAAATCCAAAGTGGGACAGTATTGCCAAAGACTCTTTTTCGGTATTATTTGCAGTAAAAGGATCCCAATTTGAAAAAGGAAGAGTAGATATTGCTAAACCTTTAGAACGTTTGCTGTTTGAATGTTTTTTTTATCCTCAAAAATTGAAAGTTGAATCAAGTGATGAAAACTATTTAACTTTAAATTTATTAAATAACAAGCTGCTAAAAGTAAAATATGATAACTGGTGAGATAATTTCTAAAAAAGGGAGGCTGTTTTTTCTGTCCGCTAATACTAACCCGCTATTCTATACACTGGATAGTTATTGCATTCCAAATCTTAAGAATTTATAATAAAACCATGGCTAATGAAGAAGAAAAGAAACTAATCCCTTTCCCGATTTTCCTGATTCTGGTATCTTGCGGGACTTTTTCTGTATTAATGGCTCTTGATCTGCTTACGTTGAATGAGCAGGAAAGAGAAATGCTTAAAAAGCTTATCTTTAACGGCCTTATATTTGTCGCGCTTTATATATTATTCGCTTCAGTAAAATCCGGCATAAAGGATAAGCTTTCCGGGATTCGATATAAAAGGGCCGTTTCACAGGGGAAAGTACCGGATGGTTATACCTGTAAGATAGCGGAAAAAGAAGGTTTTAGTTTCTCTTACCCTGAAAACTGGGTGCTTACCCTTCCAAGTGATCCTATGTTGTATAAGGAAGCAAAAGAAGTATTTTTAGCGCAAGGGTTGCATTCTTTGCGTAACTTCAATATATCCTGCCAGGATATATCCAAAATAAAAGATCTTGAATATTTGTTTAACGCGATTATTAACGGTGTTTTAAACGTGCTGCAGGGAGCGCGGCTTGAATTTAAGGAGCTGTTGAAGCTGGAAAATGTATCGGGTATGCGTTATAAAATAAATTATCATAATGCCAATGGCTTGAATTTTTGCTGTTATCAAGCAGCTCTGACGGATAATAGTAAAAAGATATTATTGATTCTTACCTTTACCTGCGAAAGCAGGGATTTTGCCGGTTCAAGGGAATTATTTGATCAGATCACCGGTTTGGTAAAAATTTTTAGCTGAATAAAAAAATATACTGTCGGGAACTTTTTGGAAAATTGTTTGTCTAATTAAAATGGAAGGCATTTAGAAAACCAGTATGTTAGGCAATCAAAGGAGGAAGGTATGAGAAAAGCAGTCTGGGTTTTACTGGCAAGTGTTTTTTTATGCGCTAATGTGTTTGCCGCTGAATTTAAAAGCAGCGTTGATGATCAAAAAAATATCAGCGTAACCGTTTATAACAGTAATCTCGGTTTGATTAAAGATACCCGTGAAATGGAGATTCCTAAAGGCGTGCATGAGCTGAAATTTATGGATGTCGCCAGCAATATAAACCCGGTAACCGTGCATATTAAGTCATTAACAAGCCCGGATAAACTTACGGTTTTAGAACAGAATTATGAATATGACCTGCTTAATCCGCAGAAGCTGCTGGATAAATTTGTCGGTAAGGCCGTGAAACTGCTTGATAAAAATTATTATACAGGGAAAGAAGAAATATTCAACGCGGAACTGCTTAGTAATAATAACGGCCCGATTTACAAAATAAACAATGAAATTTATCTGAATGCTCCGGGACGGGTTATCTTGCCGGAAATCCCGGAAAACCTGATTGCCAAACCGACATTAATCTGGATGCTGAAAAATAATGAACCCAAAAAGCAGCAAATTGAGGCATCGTATCTTACCAGCGGCATTAATTGGAAATCGGATTATATCGTTGTTGTCGGCAAAGATAACGATATCTGTGATTTAAGCGGCTGGGTAACGATAGATAACCAAAGCGGAGCCGCGTATAAGGACGCAAAAATAAAACTGGTTGCCGGAGATGTGAATAGGGTTTATGATCATAGGCCGCGTGCCGAGGGAATGAAAACGATGGATGTATGCAAAGAAAAGAACGAACAATTCAAAGAAGAATCTTTTTTTGAATACCATCTTTATACGTTGGAACGCTTGTCGACGATAAAAAATGACCAGACAAAGCAGATAGAATTATTGAATGCGGTGGATATTCCGATTAAAGAACGGATGGTTTATTATGGAAATGCCTATTATTTCCGTAACCGTTACAGCGGTCAGGTTGAATCAAACCAAAAGATCGGAGTTTATCTGGAGATTGATAATAAAAAGGAAAATAATTTAGGAATGCCTTTGCCGGCAGGCGTTATCCGCGCTTATAAAAAAGACGCGCAGGCAAGCCTGCAATTTATCGGAGAGGACCGCATAGAGCATACTCCTAAGGATGAAAAGATAAAAATCAAGATGGGAGATGCTTTTGATGTTGCCGGTGAAAGAAAACAGGCGGATTATAACATTTTATCCCGCAATGCCATGCAGCGTTTTGACACAGAGCAGGCTTGGGAAATTACCCTGCGTAATCATAAAGATAAACCGGTTACAGTTGAGGTTATTGAGCCTGTGCCCGGAGAATGGCAGATATTAAACACAACACATCAGTATAATAAAGAAGACGCGCAGACAATTAAATTTCTTGTTGATTTAAATAAAAACGAAAGCCAGACAATTAAATACAGCGTAAAGATAAGGTATTGGTAGCGCTTATAAATAGAAAGGGGTGAGTGATGACGCCGGTAGAAGCTTTAAGATTGGCATTAAAAGGAGAAGAGGGCGCGATAGAGTTATATAAAGAATGTATAGCAAAATATCCCAGCCTCGCGGATTTATTTTCTGAACTTTTGACTGAAGAGCAGAAGCATAAGAAGTTAATTGAAAAAAGGATTTTTGAAGCTACTAAGTATTAAAAACCGAAAAGGTTTAAAAATATTATTTCTTGCAATCGGAAAGTAAGTTTGCTATAATTCACAGGTGCAAGGGAATGCGCCCTGCCTTAGTTTATATAGGGATATAAAATGTATTTTAAAAAGTTAGAACTCTACGGATTTAAATCTTTTGTAGATAAGACAACGCTTATTTTTGAACCAGGCGTTACTGCCATTGTCGGGCCTAACGGTACAGGCAAAAGCAATATTTCAGACGCGATAAAATGGGTGCTTGGCGAACAAAGCGCGAAATCAATGCGCGGTTCAAAAATGGAGGACGTGATTTTTAACGGTACTGAAGCACGGCCTCCGGTGAATATGGCGGAAGTTTCGCTTATCCTTTCCAATGAAGAAAAACGTTTAGCGATTGATTATGATGAAGTAACAATTACCCGCAGGCTTTACCGTTCCGGTGAAAGCGAATATCTTTTGAATAAAACCTTGGTGAGGCTTAAAGATATTCAGGAACTTCTTATGGGTACGGGAATAGGAACGGAGTCATATTCTCTCTTAGAACAAGGCCGCATTGACGCGATTTTAAGTTCAAAGCCCGAAGAACGCAGGGTTGTTTTTGAAGAAGCAAGCGGGATCACCCGTTTTAAAAAGAAAAAAGCGGAAGCGCTTAGAAGGCTGGAAGCTACAGAAGAAAATTTACTGCGCGTTAATGATATAATTACCGAAGTTAACCGCCAATTAGGATCGATCCAGCGCCAGGTAAATAAAGCCAGGCGTTATCAGGAACATTATGAGCAGCTTAAAATCCTCGATACGCAATATACCTACCGCGAATATAATGTCGTAAAAACAGAAAAAGAAAAATTTGAAGAGTGTGAAAATGCTTTTCGCAATGAATTGAATTCCCTGGAGTCAGAACTTGCCGGATTGGCTCAAGCGTTTGACGAAATAAAAAGCGCTCTTTCTAAGGTTGAAGGGGATTATAGCCAGCTTAATGCCAAGGTTTTAAATGCCAGTACTCAAATCGAAAAAAATACAGACCGGATTCATTTGAATAATGAACGCATAGAGGAATTTGGCCAGCGCGCGGAAAATTTGACCGCGGATATTGATAATTCTAATGCTAAAATCAAAGAACTGGAAGAGCAATTTGCGCAGTTAAAAATCCGCTTGAATTCATTCCTTGAAGAAAAAAATAATAAGGTCCACAATTTAAATCTTAAACAAGCGAGTATTTGCGAGATTGAAAAGCTGATTAAGCAAATACATGAATCGATTGAATCAACCCGGCTGACGGCGGTAAAGCTTCTTTCCGAGCACGCGCAGATTAAAAATGAACTGGCAAAACTTTCCGCTAATATTCATAACGCGCATTCACGCCTGCTTCGGTTGCATCAGGAAAAAGAAAAGACGGAAAATGAGCTTTCGGCAATTAATGCCAAGATAGAAGAAAAAATGTCGCTTCTGGATGAGCTTAAGGGCAGGATAGATACGGAGGAACTGCAGGTTAGTCAATTACGTTCTGATTATGATGCTTTAAATCAGGAGATCCGCAACCTGGAATCAGAGTATCAAAAAAGCAAGCAGTCTTTGATAGCCGGCCAGTCACAGCTTGAAGTGCTTGAAAAATTGATTAAAACATACGAAGGTTTTTCAAGTAACGTGAAAAATTTTATGCTTAAAAAAGAAACTCATCCGCATCTTTTCGAGGGAGTTTATGATGTTCTTGTAAATCTGATTGATGTTACCCCAGGATTTGAAATGTGCGTAGAAAATGCGCTGGGGGAATATTTGCAGGCAGTTGTCGTTGATAATAAACAAACCGCGTATAAGCTGACAAATTTTTTAAAAGAGGAGCAGATAGGGCGGATAAGATTTATCGCGCTAGATTCTATTCCTTTGGGCCAAGAAACTATCATGCCTCAAATTGCAGAGAGAAGAATCACGGATGTTATTAAGCCGCAATTTGGTTATGAAAAGCTTATAAATTATCTTTTACGGGATACTTTTATTATCGGGGAAAAAAATCAAAACACGGAGAAAACAATTCCTGCGCAAGAAAATACCGGCTGTGAAAGTTTAACGCAATCCCTTAGCCAGGTAAAAGAAGGTAGAATGTTTTCTTATACGATAGCAAATGCCGAATCAGTGGAAGTTATTGGAGATTTTAATAATTGGGTAAGCAGCCTTAAAAGCAGGATGGAACGGGCGCAGGCGGGAAATTGGCAAAAATTTATAGCTCTTAACCCGGGGGTTTACAGGTATAAGTTTATCGTAGATGGAAGATGGGTGCTTGATCCGGCTAATCCGCGTTCGCAGATAGACGATACAGGGAACGTGAATTCAGTAATTGAAGTGCTTGAATATCCGGTTCAGGCCAAGCCTCAAAGCATGATTTCCGATTCTCAGGGGGATGCGGATTTCTCAGGCAGATTAATATCTCAAGATGGTCAAATCGATACATTGACTGAAGTTATCAGCAGCCCTGTCAAAGAGCATGGCGCCGGGTTGATATTGCAGAAAACCCAGATGAAGATGCTTCAGGAAGAATGCGTGTGTTTAAAAGAAGCGATTAAGTACTATGAAGCTAAGGAGCAGGAAAAACGGCAGCAGCTTGTCGGGATGGAACGTGAATTGACTCAACTTAATGATATTTTGCATAAAGAGAAAATCGTATTTGCAAATAAGGATTCAGAGCGTTCAAATATTGAAGCGGCAAAGAAGAAACTTGATGATGAAATAGCTATACTGAACCTGGAAATAGATGAAACAACGCTTGACGAGCAGGAACTGATGGCAAAAGAAATCGAAAAGAAGAAACGGCTTGAAGAAATAGATGAGCTGACAAGAGTCAATGAAAAGAAAATGGCCCAAGGCCAGGAGCTGATAGCTATAAAGACTCAAGAACGTGAAGAGCTGCTTGTTGTTATCGCCGAAATGAAGACGGAATTTTCTCTTTTAAATGAACAGGAAGCTGCCCTGAACACTAATTTTTCCATGCTCGATCAAAGCATTGAAAGTCAGCGGGCTAACGCGAAAGAATATTTAAGGCAGAAAGAAGATTTATTAAAGCGCAGTGAAGAGCTTTCTATTCAAAAAGAAGAGCTAAAACAGAAAACAACGGTTCTCGAAACTGAAAAACAGCAGATGGAGGAGGCATTACAGGGAATTTCCTTGCAGCGCGGTAAATTACTTGCTGAATTTGAGGATGTCCAGAATCAGGTAAAAATAAAAGAAAACAGGATTAATGCTATAAAAAATAACATGCGCGATGTTGATATTAAGAAGGTAGAACTTAATTTTAAAATAGAATCACTGGTTAATTCGCTTAAACAAGCGTATAAGATTGATTTGCTTACGCTTACCTTGGAGCCTTCTGAAGGGGTTGACTGGAATAGCCAAAAACTGCAGATCGAGGAATTGAAAATAAAAGTTGAGCGGCTTGGCGCGGTTAATCTTGCCGCGGTCGAAGAAGAGGAAGAACTTAAGGAGAGAGCGGAATTTCTTAACAGTCAAAAAGATGATTTAATATCGGCAAAGCAATCCCTGATGCAGGCAATCCAAAAAATAAACCGCACGACAAAAGAGTTATTCCTTGAAACGTTTGAAAAGTCAAAAGCGACTTTTAAAGAATATTTTAAACTGCTTTTCGGAGGAGGAGATGCGCAGCTGCATCTTATCGAAGATAAGGATATCTTGGAAAGCGGTATCGATATTATAGTACGGCCTCCGGGAAAACGCCTGCAGAGTATTACATTGCTTTCAGGAGGGGAAAAAACACTTACGGCTATCGCGCTATTATTCGCGATTTATAAAATAAAGCCTACGCCGTTCTGCGTGTTAGATGAAATGGATGCGCCGCTTGATGAATCGAATATTGACCGTTTTACCCGGGTACTGCAGGAGTTTCTCAAGGATTCGCAGTTTATCATTATTACTCATAATAAAAAGACAATCGGTATGGCTGACGTGATGTATGGAGTAACAATGGAAGAGGCGGGTATTTCCAAAATCGTATCAGTGAAATTCAGCGATTATAAAGAAAATTCCCAGGATAATTCCCAAGGTCTGGGTTACGAGCAAACGCCTCAAAAAGGTTTTGCAGAGACTGAAGTAACAATGCCGGAGAAGGTACTGGCGCATTGATTGGGATAAACCAAAATTTTGGGATAAAATCTAGTCTCAAATAATCCCAAAATTTGCCCGATAGGGGCGATAGTCTACCTATCTGCTGACAGGCAGGCTATCGAGGTATCCGAATTTCGCTTGCACCTTTTAATGCTGCGTTGCATTAGAGCAACTCGTTATATGAATAAGGATAGAAACAAAACAGATATTCATGTGCAAAATTCGGGATAACCTCAAAACAGATGTTTTTTTTCGCGAATTATTTCCGAGATAATTACCTGGTTAAATTAATTCTTTGCTGAACATGCAGACTCTGTTGCGGCCGATATTCTTTGCCGCGTAAAGGGCTTTATCAGCGGCAGAAATAAGGCCTTCGGCAGTTGAAGAATCTTGCGGGAAGCTTGAGACGCCGATGCTTATTGTCGCGTGTTTTGGCGTGTCCGATTCGGGTGTTTGAAACGGAAAGGCTGCCGCGAAGCTGCGGATTCTTTCTGCGGAAGAGTAGGCTTTTTCCTTAAAGGTTTCAGGAAGGATAATTACGAATTCTTCTCCTCCGTATCGGGCGACAAGATCTACCTCCCTGCTTGAATTTTGAAAAATTTCCGCTAATTGCTTCAGGAGTTTATCTCCTGCAGGATGGCCGTATGTATCATTGAATTTTTTGAAAAAATCTATGTCAATCATAAGCAGGCTTAACTGCCGGTTAAAGCGGCTTGCACGCTTTATTTCTTCGCGCAGCTGATGCTGAAAATATCCGTAATTCCAGAGATTTGTCAGGTGGTCAGTGTATGAAAGGATCAGGGTTTTTTCAAATTCCTGCGAATTTTCTATTGCTAATCCGGCCTGGTTTGCGAACATGGTAAGTTTCCAGATATCAGATTCGGTAATCTTATTTTTTGAAAAAAAGTTATCAACAAGCATGATACCGACAACACGGTTTTTTGCCAGCAAAGGCACGGTTACAAAATATTCCATATTGAATAATGAGATTACCGGGTCGTTGCTTGAAAGCAATTTCTTGGAATCAGTTCTGCGGTCAAAATCCGCGTATGAGGATATGAGTTGATCCATGGTTTTTTGTGTGTTTTCAATATATTTCCAGATTTCATGAGCATTTTCTCCGGAATCTGGGCCGATTCCCATTCTCCCTTCAAGCTGGTTTTTCTTTTCGTTTACAAGAAATAACATGGCGCGGTTAAAACCAAGCCCTTCATTGGCTGTAACGCTGGTAAGGATGATGTATAAGATTTCGTCCAGGCGCAAAGTAGAGCGCATGGCAATGCCTATCTCATAGAGCATTAGCAGCTCAGAGTGCTGTTTTTCATCAGGTGTGTGTACTTTATTTTGGTGGAGCATGCTTCTTATTTTTAAACACTTTCCTATTTTTGTCAAGCCCTATGAATACCAGCCGAATAAGTTAATAGTTAAATAACCTATTAACAATATCAATGGGGGTATAATCCCAGATTTTGCCGGCCTATCGGCAAGCATCTTTTTATGCGAGATATTATTTTATAACTGTTTTTTTCGAACTAAGTTACCATAATTCTTGTTTTCTATTGCAATTTTTGGGATAATAAACAAATAAGTATAAAACCTTAGGCAGCGCCGAGAAAGGAGTTAATACATGAAAATAGAGGACCGTAAAGGCGAGTTAGTGATTACTGATTTTGCCGAACAGGAGGTTTACCAAATAGCCTCTAAGATAGAGAAAGACGGTATTTGGTTCTATCAAAAAGTAATGGAAAAAGTTAAAAATGAATATGCAAGGGAGATTTTAAAGGTTCTTATAGACGAGGAAAAAAAGCATCTTAAGTTGTTTGAAGAATTCTTATCGATAGCAAGGGAACATGGCTCTGATGATAATGAGGATAATGATCTTTTGGATAGCATGGATTATGGTATTTTTCAGCCGTTTCAAGGGATGCCTAATATCGGCGAATTGATCGTAAATACCGATAAAGCGCTAAAACTTGCGGTAATCGCGGAAGAAAAATCGATAAAATTTTACAGCGCCTGCTTAGGAAAAATATCTTCAAAAAAAACCATAATGGGGCTTACTGCGGTGATAGAAGAAGAAAAAAAGCATAAAGCCTTGTTTGAAAAAATGCGTTTGAAATAAGTGATTTGATATGTTTAAGGCAGATATAAGAAGGGAGGAGATGAGGCCTCTCTTTTTTATTTTAAAATCAATAAAAATAAAGCTAATGTTTTACCGAAAAAAACTTTATAATATATATGTATTTTATTCAAGGGGAAGTGAATTGTGCTAGTACGCTAATGCCGGCGTAAATATTATCACTATTGAGAAGCTACGTTTAAAAAGGAGGGGCTATGGGGAAAAATAATAATAATAATAAATTAATTGATGGCGGCTTATTAATATTGCGGATTGGAATTGGAGTGATGTTTATTTTTCACGGCTGGCCTAAAGTCTGTGCAGGAGCACAGATGTGGGAAAGCCTGGGTAAAGCTGTTTCCTCATCGCTGATGATGATAACGATGGCTGTTGCCGCAACAATGCATTTAAAGGCAGGCGATGGCTTGCAAACAGCGGCGCATTCTATTGAACTGGGGATTGTTTTTTTTAGTTTAATATTTATTGGAGCAGGAGAGTTTCGTTTAAGCGGCGTTTTTAAAAAAATGCAGAAAAAGGCCCCGAAAAAGAGCGGATAAAACACAACAACTTTTTATGATAACCTATGCCAGGCGATATGGTTTTAGCGGTTTAATTAAAAATTTAATTACAGCTTTAAGGCTTCCTTTTATAAGTGTCAGCCAGATAGCATTTTTATTTGGGTCTTTGATATCCTGGCCGCAATTTAATCCGGGGTATTTTATTCTAGGCAGCGGTATTGTTATTTTTACGCATTTAGGGGCAAATCTTTTCAATGATTATGCGGATTCTTTAAGCGGAGTGGATTGGCAGGATACTAACGCATACGGCTTTTTCGGCGGTTCAAAACTTATTCAGCAGAAAATATTTTCTGAAAGGTTTTATTTGGTCACGGCAGTATGTTTTTTTTCCCTAGCCTTAGCCGGGGTTTTATTCTTGAGCGTGCTCATGAAAAGCTTTATCGTGCTCGGAAGCTTTTTATTTGTTTGTGTTATCGGCGCTGGTTATTCGCTTGGGCCTTTAGAATTTTCTTATAAGAGGATAGGCGAATTGGTTATTTTTCTGCTTTTTGGCCCGGCGCTGGTTATGGGTGGATATTTTATACAAACCGGTGTTTTTCCTTCCTGGGAGGGGTTTTACTTATCGTTACCGCTGGGATTTGCGGCAATTGCTGTGTTATTTGCTAATGAAATTCCCGATTTCCCGCATGATTTGGCAAAGAATAAGCTTAACTGGGTTAGCTTTTGGGGGCAGGAGAAAGCGTTTATAGGGTATTATTTCATAATTGCATGTATTTTTTGTTCTGTGGTTTTTAATGTTATTGCCGGAAACCTTAGAGTATGGACACTCTCCTGTTTTCTCGGTATCGTCCCGGTTTTAAAGGCAGGAAGGATATTAAAATATTTTTATGCCGATAAACAAAAGTGCAGGGATTCGTCAAAGCTGACAATAGGTGTATATATTTATAGCGGGATCATCCTAATCATGGATAAATTAATATGAAAAAAGTTATAATTATCGGAGGAGGATTTGCCGGGCTGAAAGCGGCGCAGGTTTTATGCAAAAGGTTTAAAAATATAAAAACGCATGTTATAGATAAAAACAAAAATTCGATATTCTTACCGTTGCTTCCGGATGTTATCGGCCGTGAAATTAATCACAAATATTTAGAATATCCATTGGACCAGGCAGCAAGAGTGCATGGTTTTAATTTTATTAACCGCGAAGTTAGCGGGATTGACCTTGAAAAAAAGAAAGTAATTTGCCATGATAAAAACTTTGATTATGATTTTCTGGTTATTGCCGCAGGCAGCAGGACTAATTTTTACGGGCAGGAACAAATAAAAAAAACAGCATTTACATTGGATGATACTGCTGACGCTCTGGCAATCCTTGAGGCATTAAAAGCGAAATCTTTTGAAAATATTGTTATCTGCGGCGCAGGCTATACCGGGGTTGAAATAGCGGCCAACATAAAGGCTTTTTTATTAAAACACAGAATCAGGAAAAAGATTATTATCGCGGAAAAATTCCAGGGTATTTTATCCGGCATGCCTGGGGGATTGAGAAAGTATGTTTTGGACAAGCTAGGGCAGATGGATATTCCGGTTTCTCTAAATACTTCTATTCGGACAGCCTCTGAAACAGAAGTCGTGCTTTCCGACGGAAAGGTTATTGAAAAAGCTATGCTTATTTGGGCGGCTGGAGTTAAATGCGCTGATTTTTTAAGCGGGACTAACCTAGAGAAAAATGCGCAGGAAAGAATTAAAGTAGACAGGTTCTTATGTTTTAAAGAAGGCTGTTTTGCTATTGGTGATTCAGCGCTGGTTTTACGCGGGCAAAAGGCTTTGAGAATGTCAGTGCAGTTTGCGGTTACTCAAGGGGCAAGCGCGGCTTTGAATATCGGAAGAATAAATAACGCAAAGAAAGAGAAGATATATAAGCCTGTGGACCTTGGATATATTATTCCAATGGCCGGGGCAAATGCCTGCGGAAATATACTGGGCATACAGGCAACCGGAGCAATGCCTGCTTTAATGCATTATATTATGTGTATAGTACGCAGTTGGGAGACGATAAGCAAATTGGGAATAATCAGGTCGTTGCTGGTGAATTAATTAAGGAGGAGTATAAATGGCCGGGCGCGGTGCTTGTAAGATTTTTATTGTTTTTTTTATCGCGGCATGTTTTTTGATTAAGCCTGCTTTGCTGATTGCCCAGACTGGTGATGAATTCAACGAGATGATCTCGGAATATGAACAGAAATTCGCGCATAATCCTTACGATGAGAATATAAAAAAGAGATTGAGCGTGCTTTATCACAATTACGCGCGGCTATTGGCTGATGATGGACTATGGCAAGAGGCGATTACCGAAGAAAAAAGGGCATATGATTTGTATCCGAAGGAAGAGGCCATTTTAAAAACACTTGCATATTTTCATAATGAATATAGCCTGGAGCTTAAATCAGAGGGAAAATTTAACAGCGCTTTGGAAAATTTATCTTCGGCAATAAGATATAATCCTGATGAGCCGCAATTAAAGAAAAATACGGCAATGCTTTATTTGACTTTGGCGAATGAGATGTTCGCCAAGGCAGAGTATTCTAATGCTGAACGTATGCTGCAAAACTCTAAACAGTTTGATGAAAATAACCCGTATTTGTATGTTTTGCTGGGAGAGATAGCGTATTTAAGAGATAATTATTTTAAAACTCATGAATATTGGAGCAAAGCTTTGGAATTAAATTCCAGTTTATACGAAATAAGATATAAACTGGAAAAACTAGAAAAAGAAAAGGAATTGGAAGGGAATTTTAACATACGCGAGGTGGATAATTTTAAGCTGAAATTTGAGGGGATTGAAAAGGAAGAATTAGCCGCGAATGCCGCGGAAATTCTTAGAAACGCGTACCGTGATGTCGGCCAGGATTTTAATGTGTATCCGCGGCAGATTGTCCCGGTTATTATTTATCCTGAAACTAAATTAAGCGAGCTTGATTATTTTCCTGACTGGGCAGCCGGTTCATATGACGGGAAAATCCGTTTTGGCGAGCATCTGGGTAAAAATGAACTTAATATGAAAGCAGTGCTTTACCATGAGTATACGCATGTTATCGTCAGGATATTAGCCCAGGACAATGTGCCGCTTTGGCTTAATGAAGGGTTAGCGGAACATGAAGCAGAGGAATTTAAAAGAGTTGAAGATAAAAAGATACGCAAACAAAAACTTTTGAAAGCGGTTGAAAAAAATGTTATTTTTGATATCGACCACCTTTCCAAGATGGATCTAACAAAGCTAACGTATCTTTCTCCGGCCCGGATTGAACTTGTTTATGCTCAATCGGAATCTTTCGTCAATTATTTGATTAATCGTTCTTCTATCTTTGACATGAAAAATATTTTAGTGCGCCTGGGAAAAGGAGAGAGCGTATATAAAGCTGTAAAAGAGGTTTTGTTTGTGGACCTGGATAAACTGGAAAGAGACTGGATAGTTGAGTTAAAAGGGCAGTAACCCCTGGATTAGCCGGCAAAATCAAGAATAAATGAAAAAAATTGGAATTTATATTCATATCCCTTTTTGTATCAAAAAATGTTCTTATTGCGATTTTTACTCGGTCAGGCTGAAAAATAGAAAAGAGATAAAAGATTATTGCGATGCTTTAAAAAAAGATATCGAGTTTTTCGCCAAAAAATTGCGGGATTATTCTGTTAAAACAGTTTATTTTGGCGGTGGGACTCCTTCTCTGCTTACAAAGGCACAGGCCGGCCGGATCATACAAAAGGTTAGGGCTGATTTTTCAGTTGAGGAAAAAGCGGAAATTACTTTAGAAGCAAATCCGGCAACACTTACCGGGAACAAGCTTAAGGGTTTCAAAAAAGCCGGAGTAAACAGGGTCAGCTTGGGGGTTCAGTCTTTTTCTGATAAATTTTTAAAGATTCTCGGCAGGGCGCATAAGGCTAAAGATGCCTTAAACAGCATAGAACTTTTACGCAAGGCAGAGTTTGATAATATAAGTATTGATTTGATTTACGGGCTGCCGGAACAGGATTTAGATGACTGGAAAGCAGAGCTTGATAATTTTATAGCTTTGGGAATAGAACATATTTCCTTTTACGATTTAAAAATAGAAAAAGGCACGCCGTTCTATAAAATCAGAAAAGATTTAAAAGTTCCGGACGAATATTTACAGGCAAAAATGTATAAAATTGGCTGTCATTTGCTTGAATCTGCGGGGTATCTGCATTATGAGATCTCCAGCTTCGCGAAAAAAGGAAAAGAATCGCAGCATAACCAGCTCTACTGGAAGAACGAAGAATATCTTGGTATAGGCGCGGGCGCGTATTCCTATCTTAAGGGGGCCAGGTTTTGCCGGATAAAAAATATAAACAAATATCAGGATGAGGTTAGAAAAAATGACATAAAAAGATATCATCCTGAAAAGCTGGATAAAAACAGGCGGCTTGCGGAGACATTGATATTAAATCTGCGGCTTTTAAAGGGCGTTAATTTAGAAAATATTGAAAAACGCTGTTCATCCTTGTTTAGCAGGAACTTACTTGAAGAGTTAAATAAGCTTAACCAGGAAAAGCTGCTTGTCAAAGCGCGCGGAAACTACCGCTTATCAAATAAAGGTATTTTGTTTTACGATACAGTTTCAGGGTATATTTTATCAAACAGGTAACTCAAGGCATACGCGGTATTTCAAAAAATGGAAAATAGGCAGAAAGTTAAAAACGTAAAAGTTTTTTCCGACATAGAGACGCTAGAAGCGCGCAGGCATCTAAATAGGCTAATTAAGGATATCGACGCGCATATAGAGAATTTTTTTCCGAAAATACTTAATGAAAATGACCTTTGCCGGTTTTTGCGGCGGAAGAAGTCCGGATACGTTGGCAAAGATATAAACGCGAAGAGTATAATTTCCGCTCCGGTATGGGCGCTTATGAAACGAAGAGGCAGGCACTGGCGTTCTTTGTTCGCTATATTGCTGCTCGAAGCGCTGGGGAAGAAAGCAGCTCCGTATGAACAGCTTTTATCCGTTATTCCTGAACTATGCCACAGCGGAGCGTTGATAATTGATGATATCGAGGATAATTCTCTGGAGAGGAGAGGTAATGCCTGTATCCATAAAGGCTATGGCCTGGACGTGGCTATTAACGCGGCAAATACGGTATATTTCCTTCCTTTTTTGCTTGTTGCTAACCATAAACATCTTAATGAAAGAAAAAAATTCATGATTTACCGGGTTATGGTTGACAAGTTTATCCGCGCTCATTTTGGGCAGGGAATGGATATATATTTTTCAAAGCATATTACGATGAATAAATTACGGTTGTGGAGCAAAGATTCGTTGGAAGATAAGATTACGCAGGTTTACGCGGATAAAACTTCGGCGATACTCGAAGGGCTTGTGGAAATAGTGGAGATTATTAGCGGGCTTAAAGGCAGCAGGATAATTAAAAAAGGCATTGCTTTTGCCAACAAGTTTGGCGTGGCTTTTCAAATTATCGATGATGTGCATAATTTTATTGATCAGGCGAGATCACCGAAAAAGACAGGAGAGGATTTGCGCGCGGGAAAGCTTACTTATGTTATTGCCAGCGCATTAAATAAGCTGACAGGAAGCGATCAAAAGCTGGTTATGAATGTTATAGCGCGCAGAAATTACCGCCGCCGCGCTAAAAAGATACTTAATGCGGTTAAATTGATAAAAGAGTGCGGGGTTTTAGATGAGTGCCTGAATAAAGCAAGGTTAATGGTAAAAGTTGAGAGAGAAAAATTTTTTAAAGCCCTTCCGCGGGGAAAAGCGCAAAAAATGCTTTTAGTATTGCTTGATGATCTGCTTTAAATTAATGATATACTATTAGGAATAAGATTTTTCTAAAATCGTAATTAGAAAATAGTTTGTAAGTGCAGACTGCTCATTCTCGGCATTGTTGTTATGCCTTTGGGATGGTTTGGAATATAAGAAGGGTTTTCGAACTTGCCAAGACGTAGTACTGGTTTAAATATATATTTTTAAGACTACAATAAAATAGTTTAAACAAAGATGTAATTTTTTATATATTTGCCTAAAATTTGTTTTAAATTAATAATATTGCAAAAAGTGAAGTGAAATTATAGAATAATTAGCGTTGCCCGTAAGTAATAAATATAGAAAGTGAAAAAAATATTTTTTGGGAGAGCAAATGAAAGCAGCTTTTTTTGGGCAGTTCTTATTGGATAAAGGCGTAATAAATACTAAACAGTTTGCCGATGCATCAGACTTGCAGAATAAGGTTAATTTAAAGATCGGCCAGCTAGTTTTAGAGAAAAAACTTTTGACTCCGTTGCAAGTAAAAATTATCCTTGATCATCAAAAAAGAAATGATGTTTATTTTGGGGAGGCAGCACAGCAGCTTGGGTTTCTTACGCTTGAACAGGTCCAGATGCTTTTAAAGGAGCAGGAAGAACGGCATATCTTTATTGGAGAGGCATTGATTCGTTGCGGGTATATTACGCAAGAGCAATTAAAAGAGGCATTGGTGGAATTTAATGCCGAGCAAAAAGAAAATGAAATGCTCAGCCCCAAGGCG
This sequence comes from Candidatus Omnitrophota bacterium, assembly GCA_016213925.1. GTDB lineage: Bacteria > Omnitrophota > Gorgyraeia > B26-G9 > B26-G9 > JACQZH01. The sequence goes on from JACQZH010000021.1 coordinate 42,217, forward strand.
TATCCAGAAAGATTTGAAAAGGAGAAGATATTTATAGAGCAGTTTGTGGTTTATACGATTAAGTTGTTAAGCCGGATGGGCGGGATAATCGCTAAATATGACCATTATGAGGAAGTGAAAAAAAGCATAGCGGTTTTACCGGTAGCGGTTGAAATGCATTTCCGTGGGGATATGAGTAATCAGCTTAACCGTTATTTGCTTATGACCTCGAAAGAAACAGCGCAAGCTATCGCAGTTAATTTTTTTGAAGGAAGCGGTATGGCTATTGAAGGCAGTGTTATTATTGATGCTCTTTCAGAACTGGTGAACATTATATGTGGACAGGTTTGCGGCCGCTTGTGGGAATTTGGAAAACTGAGCGTAACATTATCTCAAAAGGTTATGATCGATGCCGATCAGATGCAATTAAGCTATGTTTTAAAAGAAAATCAGAAAGCAGTATACTTATCAATGGTAACTTCCGATGGGAAAAAACTAGGCCTATTACTGGTCTTTTTTTTGTCCCTGGATAAGAATAGCGTATAATCCCAAAAATAAAGACTAATAAAAAGGTTTATTATGAGCGGGCTAGCCACTTTAAATCGGAACAAAGGATTTACTTTTGTTGAGGTGATGGTAGTTTTATTGATTCTTGCCGGTATTATCGCAGGATTCTCAAGCTTAAGCGGAGCTAATTTTACGCTTTTGGAACAGGTGGCTAATTCGAATATCGCGATTAATGACGCCCGTTCGGTTTTAGAAAATATGCGTAATATTGACCCGTTTACCGCGGCTAACCTGACCGCTCAATATCCGGATGGAGCCGCTGTTGCCGGATTTAATAATCTTGAGCAAGAAACAGTGAGAGTTAATTATGTGGATCTTACCGCTGATCCGATACAGGTTACGATTACCGTATCGTGGGAAGGCAAAGGCGGCGCGGCATTAACCGAAGAGGTAACTACTCTTTTGACGGCACGCTGATGGAGTTGGCATTGAAAGAGAAAAAATATGAAAAAAATATTTAAATCAAAAAAAGGCGTTTCTTTGCTTGAGGCCCTAATTGTGTGTGTTGTTTCTGTTTTTATTATATTGACGCTTCTGGCATTGTTATCTTCGGCGCGCAGCACATGGGCGATTTCCGATGTAAAATCAGACCTTTATATTAACGCGCGCAGGGCAATGTATGAGATGTTCAATGAGCTTATTGAGGCTTCCAGCGGGGATACGGAATCATTTGTGTTCGTTGATCCTTTGAACGGAGAATATGCTCAAGGGTTATGGTTTGCTTCAGCCCGCGGGAATGAAGCGGTAGCCGGAGAAGATGGAAGCTCGGCTAATAATTATTTTCATCTTGATGCTAGTAATGTGGCGGCATGGCGTTCTCTGGTAGTTTACTGCGCGTATGAGACAGCGGACGGGATAAAACAGCTGCGCAGGTATGTGGATTACGGCCCAAATCTTACTTTTTATAATGGAGTAAATATTTTTCCGTTGACTGTTCAATCCGTAACCGCAGCCAGCCTGAACTTGCTTACCGCTGACGCGGCGACAGTTATTTCTATTGACCGCGCTCAAGGCAGGGTGCTGGCAAATTATATCAGCAATGAAGACGCGAATAATAATAATGCCCTTGACGCCAATGAGAATGACGGAATAGATAATGATCCGGTTGATAATGAAGACGGCGCATTAAATTACGGGGCGAATTTTACTAAAAATGTCGGTAGTGTTGATATTGTGCTTTTTTTGAGCAAGGAAGCGGTGAAACTAAAAGAGCAAGGCAGGTTTCTTAGTACTACGCTGCGCAACAGGGTAAAATTCAGGCAGCCTTGATGCCGCATTAAAAGAGGGAGAATAATTATGCTGAAGAATAAAAAGGGTGTTTTACTGGTTGCTGTATATCTGGTGGTTGGGGTGCTTCTTGGTATACTTGGAGTTTGTGTTTATAAAAATATTTATGAGGCAAAAGTAAACATTGGGTATAAGCATTATATGATGGCGTTTTATTGCGCTGAAGCGGCATTGGATAAGGGAATTGCCAACCTTCCTTCAAGCACCAGCGGTCAAACAAATGTTAGCTTGAATGCTGTAGGAGGTACCCAACAGGGGCAGTATACTTATACAATATCTACGGTAGAAGCAGGAAAGCGCTGGCGGGTGGAAAGCTGGGGATATTCGCCCAGCCAGGCAGATGCCGTAGTTACCCAGCATCTTGAGGCTTATGTTTCAAAAAAGGACTTGCCGGACTCTTTCTGGGATAACGCGATTTATACAGCCGGTAATGTGAGAGTAAACGGCAGTGCGTATGATATTGATGGTGATATTATTTATGGAGGCTCGCTTTTACCTGCGGTTCTTGATCCGGCTAAATTTTCCGGAACAAGCACAAATGATGCCAGTATTTCGCCTTTGATCAAGCTTGATTTTGAGACAATGAGAACAACTGCTGCCAGCCAGATCAAGGCTGACGGAAGCGATAATGTGTATACGTTTATGGAAATAGCAGCAGGGAATCCGCCCTTTCCAACTAGCTTCTGGTTTGACCAGACTGACCCTGACCCGACAAAATGGGTGCCTAATGTTGTGTATGTGGAAACAGACCTTGTGCTTAACGGCAATATCGGCACGATCGGGGGTTTTTTTCTTGTGGTCGGAGATGTTACGACAAACCCTTCATCAACATCTGAGACTGTAATCAATGGGAGAGGACAGATCGACGGTTGTATTTACAGTACAGGGCAGTTTCGCGTAAACGGCGGCGGCGGTGCTGACTTGAATGTTCTAGGCGGGGTTTGGGCAGGGACTGACGGAGTGCGTATAAACGGAAGTGTTCACCTTGGATACAATGAGGATTATATGAACGCTATCCGTGATGTGATCCAGCCTGGTTCGACTGTGCAGGTGATTTCCTGGCGGAGATTATAAGATCAAACGTAATGGGACAGCTTTTAATCTCTTTGCTGAAAATCCCCGGGTTTTCTCCAGAAAAATTCTCTTAAAATTTCCAGGGCTAAGTTCTCTTAATCCTCGGGATTATCCGCGCGATTCTTAAAATACTAGTAACAGTTCAGCGTTAGGAAATTTGTTCGATATGCGGTGCGAACGTAACCGGTTCACTCCGTTCGCTACGGCTGCTCGTCGCAATCGGATAAAATTTTTCCGACTGTCCCCCCATCCCCCACAGGGTGGGCTCAGGTAAGCACTTCTGGAAAAATTTCATCCTCATAAGCATGCTCCTGTGCGGCCTTATGCTCACTACGTGAACCGATTACGTTCCTTCTGCTAAGAGCTGAACTATTACAAATACTACATATCAATAAATGACATGAAACTTCCTGCAGTTTTTATCATCAAAATATAAAGGGCAGTTGAATAAAGAAAGGCACGGTATGAATAAAATTTTTAGAAAATTTATGCTGCTGATCTTGGTAATGCTATTGATGTTATCTGATTTTGCCAACGCAAAGGATGCTCAGATGAAAAATGCTATTGAACAGCAAGATAAAAAAATTGACAAAGCGGTATTTGCCGGAGGTTGTTTTTGGTGCATGGAAGCTGATTTCGAGAAGGTTAAAGGAGTTAAGGAAGTAATTTCCGGTTATATGGGGGGAAATATTAAAAATCCTACATATGATGATTACGCTGAAAAAGGATATAAAGAAGCAGTAGCAATCACTTTTGATACAACGAAGATATCATATAAAGAACTGCTTGATTTTTTCTGGCAGCATATAGACCCGACAGATTCCGGCGGACAGTTTTGTGACCGCGGGCATGGATATACCAGCGCGGTTTTTTATCATACAGATGAGCAGAAACGCCTTGCTGATGAGTCAAAAAAAGAGCTGGAGGAATCAGGAAAATTAGGAGCTCCTATCGCGACAAATATAATAAACGCCGGTATGTTTTATGCCGCGGAGGATTATCACCAGGATTATTATAAAAAGAAACCGCTTGAGTATAAGCTTTACCGCTTAGGATGCGGACGGGATAGACAGCTTAAGAATAGGTGCCTGAATATTGCAAATAATGCTGGGGATACGGCACATGAGTCAAAATATAAAAAACTAAATCAGCAAAAGCTTAAAAAAAAATTAAGCGGGATGCAGTTTAAAGTTACTCAGGAAAACGGGACAGAACCTCCTTTTGAAAATGAATATTGGGATAATAAAAAAGAGGGGATATATGTGGATATCATCAGCGGAGAGCCGTTATTCAGCTCTCGAGACCAATTTAAATCAGGTACAGGCTGGCCAAGCTTTACTCAGCCGCTTGAGCCGGATAATGTGGTGGAAAAACAAAGCCGCAGCGGTTTTGATTTCAGGATGGAAATTAGAAGTAAACATGCTGATTCACATCTGGGCCATGTTTTTAATGACGGGCCAAAATATACGGGGTTGCGCTATTGCATTAATTCCGCGGCATTGCGTTTTATTCCAAAGGATGAGCTTAAACAGCAGGGGTATGAAGATTACTTAAAGCTTTTTGAATAAAAATAATGAAACTAGGCTACTTGAAAAGCATCAAAAATATAGAAGGAGAGAGAAGGAAAAGGTAGTTAATGCTTAGAAAAGAGGTGTGCTATGAAGAACAAAGTACAGTGCGGTGTATGTTATGAACCGATATTTACGGGATTTGGGTTTAGTTATGCGCCTGTTTTAGAATGCTGCGAAACGGCTCAAAAGAAGATGCACAGGAAAAATACAGCAAAAGCAAAGAAATAATGAGCAGGAATAAACCGCTTCGAAGGATTATTAAAAAATAAGGCTGAGGCGGTTTTTTGAGGCGGTCTTGGCTTCTTGACAATAAGCTGATTTAATGATAAGTTACTAATATGGCGGCGGGAGGATTAAAGCGTTTATAATAATTACTATTAAGGATGCCTAGGCATGAAGATACAGCAAGTTATTTGGATTATTACTAGTTAAAAAGGAGGTTGTAGATGAAGGAAAAGATGTTTTTATTGACCGGGTTGTTTAGTTTATTTATTTTTGCCGGTTGTTTTGCTGCTATCGGAGTGGCTGCCGCAGAAGAACAACCTCAATCAATCACGCAAAAGACGGATGTTGTTTCAGCTGAGGTTGTTGAAGCAGGCAACACAATTTGTCCGGTCAGCGGTGATAAAGTAGGAAGCATGGGGCCTAATGTGCGGTATGAATATAAAGGGAAAATCTATAGTTTCTGCTGCGAAGGATGCGTCCCAACTTTCAAGGAAGACCCGGAAAAATATATCAAAATGTTAGAAGAAATGACGGCTAAAGAAAGTTCTGCAGTTAAATAAGGAATGAAAATAGATTAATTTGGACAGAATGGAAAGCTGTTAATAACTAAGATGTTTATATATAGTTTTTTACATGGGGCTGCTGCCGATAGTATCGGCGCAGCCTTTTTTTATTTTTGTTATTCTGGTTAGCTTTATTAAGATTTGGCATTTATTTTCTTTTTAATTAGTAATATAATAATGTGATTATGAATTTTAGGCTATTATTTATCAGGGGCTGGCTAAATAGTAAATTTGCCGGAAAATCGTAAATACGATATATAAGTAAAAATTATGAAAAATAAGATACTGTTGTTTTTATCTGTTACTGTCCTTACTTTAGCTGTATTTACGGCTTCGGGATATTCTTTTTGGGATAATCTTTTTAATAGTAATTCTTCCGTATCAGCAGAAAACACGGGTAATAGTAAAAGTGTACTGCAGTTTACTGATTTTAAACACATAGATACCGGGGGTACAGGTATCGAAACGTTTCATATGCTTATTCCAAAGGACTGGCAGTTCAGCGGAGGGGTGCGTTGGATTCTTAATAATCCCGGGATGCCGGCAGTGATTAGTTTTAAACTTAAAAACCCGGGCGGGATTGAAGAATTGGAAGTTTTTCCTAATCAGCCGTTTTTTTGGACAAATAATCAGATGGTTCTTTCCATGTTTCCCGTTGGCGCGTATTATTTCGGCAGTGAAGTAGCGCCGCCTGTTTCGGCTTTAGAAGCTCTGGAACGGATTACTATTCCGAGGTTTAGAAGCGATGTCTCGAATATACGCGTTATTAAAAAAGAACCGCTTCCTGAGCTTGCGCAGATATTGAATAAGCAGGCAATACAGCAGCCAGGTATTAATTATTCCGCTGAAGGCGCTAAAATACGGGTGGAATATGTTAAGGACGGCAGAGAAATAGAAGAAGAAATTTTCGCGGTCGTGGAAGCAGTTTCTTTCAGCATGCAAAGCATGATGGGGGTTGTTACTAATATCAACTGGACGGTTGATTACGTGTTTTCTTTTAAAGCGGAAAAGGGTCGATTGGATTCCCATTACAAGACATTTCAGACAATTGTTCATTCGTTTACTTTAAACCCGCAATGGTTTAATAAATATAACCAGGTTGTTGAGTATCTTGTGCAAAGACAAATACAGCAGATTAATAATATCGGCCAATTGAGTAAAATTATCAGCCAGACACATAATGAGATCAGTGATATGATTATGGACTCTTATAATTACCGCCAGAAGGTAAATGACCGTATAGCCGATAATTTCAGTAAATCTATCCGCGGTGTTGAAGGATATTATGATCCCGGGCAGGACAAGGCTGTTGAGCTTCCCAACGGTTATCGGGATGCCTGGTCAAATAAACTTGGCGAATATATTCTCTCCGATGATCCGAATTTTAATCCTAACGTTAATTCGGCAACAACCTGGGAAAAAATGAGGAAAACAGAATAATATCGAATTTTTATTTTTAATAAGACAGCATAAATAAGATGAATGAGCCTCTGAAGATAAAAGAGAAAAATATTAAATTATCCGTTATCGAGGGTATGTTTGCCAGCGCGATGGCCGGGTTTACGCAGGAATATTTTACGCCTTTTCTGCTTCTTTTAGGCGGCACTGCGCAGCATGTCGGGCTATTGAACGCGCTGCCTAACCTGCTTGGCTCATTAGCGCAGCTTAAAAGCGCTGATATTGTCGAGCGTTTAAATTCAAGAAAGAAAATGATCAATATTTTTATGATCCTCCAAGGTGTTATGCTTATTCCGATGGCAGCGATCTCGTTGATTAAAGATATGCCTCCGGCGGCATTTATAATCAGTGTGATGTTTTATACAGGCTTCGGTGCTTTAGCCAGCCCGGCATGGGGAAGTTTTATGTCAGATCTGGTTGATAAAGACAAACGCGGCGTGTTTTTCGGCTGGCGTAATAAGATACTGGGTTTTACTACTGTAGGCTCGATGTTTGTTGCCGGCGGTCTGTTGTATTTTATGAAAAAAATAGATGTTTATAAAGGTTTTGCCCTGCTTTTTTTCCTGGCTTTTATTTGGAGGTTTGTTTCATGGTATTTCTTGCAAAAAATGCATGAGCCGGTTTTACATAAAAATAATAATAACCAATTCACTTTTTTTCAGTTTGTGCGCAGGCTTAAAGAAAGTAATTTTGCCCAATTTGTGGTTTTTGTAGCGTTATTGAGTTTTACGGTAAATATCGCGTCTCCGTTTTTTTCAGTATTGATGCTTAGGGAACTGGGATTTAATTATTTCCTTTTTACGCTTATAACGCTGTCTTCCACGTTTACAATTTATTGCATTATTACCCGATGGGGAAGGCATGCCGATAAAGCCGGGAATTTAAAAGTAATAAAAATTACCGCTCCTTTAATTGGGTGTATCCCGCTTTTATGGATTATTAACCGCAGCCCGTTGTTCCTTATTTGCGCGCAGGTTTTTTCCGGCTTTGTCTGGGCCGGTTTTAATCTTTGTACAGCTAATTTTATTTATGACGCGGTGATTCCGGAAAAAAGAACGCGCTGTATAGCGTATTTTAATACGATTAACGGTACGGCGCTTTGTTTGGGTGCCTTGATGGGAGGATTTTTACTGCCGCATTTACCGTGCCTTTTCGGATACAAGATATTGACGCTTTTCCTGATTTCATCGATTTTAAGGATATTGGTCAGTTTGTTTTTACCGCTTAAGTTAAAAGAGGTGAGGAAAGTGGAAAGTTTAAGCGGTGAGCGGATTTTTTTCAGCATGGTCGGGATCCGTCCGGTTTTAGGATCGGAGAGGAAAACTATCAGATTTTGAGTACAATAGTTGCCGGAGTTTGAATGAAGAATATGCGGAAAGTTAAAAGCGGGATAAAGAGCTGGCCGGAAGATGAGCGGCCAAGAGAAAAACTGCTGAGGAACGGAGAGCATACATTAAGCAACGCGGAACTTCTGGCAATTCTTATCCGTACCGGGATAAACGGGCAAAGCGCGGTAGATATATCCAGAAAGATCCTGTCAAAATTCAAGGCCTTTCGGCAGATGAGCCACACGGATATGCGAAGCTGGCGGGAATTCAAAGGCCTTGGACTGGCGAAAATAGCGCAGATTAAAGCGGCTCTTGAGATTGCCCGGCGCATGGGAGAAGAAACCTTGGATAAAAAAACAAAGATATCTTCAGCCAAAGAAGTGGTTTCCCTGCTTTTGCCTCGTATGAGGGACCTAAAAAAAGAGGTTTTTAAGATAATTTTTCTTGATAGCCAAAACAGGGTGATTGATATTACCGAGCAAGGCACAGGCACGGTTAATCAGGCCAGTTTTTATTCCAGGGAAATTTTTCAAAAAGCCTTGGAATATTTTGCCGTTTCGATAATCTGCGTGCATAATCATCCTTCAGGCAATTGCCTGCCAAGCGAGCAGGATAAACTGTTTTCTCAAAGGCTATTTGACGCTGGCAAGCTTCTGCAGGTAGCTTTTTTAGATCATATAATTGTCAGCGAAGAAGGATATTTCAGTTTTGCCGAACATGGATTGATTAAATAATATGGTAATAGTTCAGCGTTCAGAAGTTTGAGTTAATAATGATGCGGTACAGACTCAATCGTCGCTCTGCATTCGCAGACGGTGCTCGTCGCAATCGGATAAAATTTTCCCGACTGCCCCCAGCATCCCCCACAGGGCGGTAGTTCAGGTAAGCACTTCTGGGGAAATTTTATCCTCATAAGCGAGTTTCTGCGCGCCTTATGCTCACTACGTGAGCCGATCGAGTCTCTTCTGCTAAGAGCTGAACTGTTAAATAATATGCGATAGTTCATCTTATGTGAATGAAAGGTTCCAAACTCTGAACTGATACAATAAGATCGGGAGGGTAAATAGTTGAAAAAAGAGATTTTGATTTTTGAAAATATTGTGATGATGTCGGAAAGCATTATCAATAGGTGGAAACAAATCGCGAAGGAGGCGATAACAAACAGGGGTTGTTTTAGTATCGTGCTTTCCGGAGGGAAAACTCCTGTGGATTTATATCAGAGGCTTGCTAAGTTAAATGGAGATGAAATACCCTGGGAAAAGACGCATGTGTTTTTTATCGATGAACGCTATGTCGGGCCTGATCATCCGCATAACAATATGGCAATGCTTTCCGTTGAGCTTTTCGAAAAAAATATGATGCCCAAAGAAAATATCTATCCGATATTTGATCAAGGAATTACTTTGGAGAGAGCTGCAGACATTTATGCGGGAAAGATACGGAATTTTTTTAATTTAAGAGAACTTGAATATCCGGTTTTTGACCTGATACTGCTTGGCTTGGGAGCTGACGGGCACACCGCGGCCTTATTTCCTAAAGATATGCCGAGTATTTTGAAAGAAAAACGCCTTGTGGCCAAAGTTGAAGTTCAAGACGCCAAAGAGCCTTGGATAACCATGACTTTACCTGTTATTAACAGCGCTAGGAGTATTTTTGTTTTAGTAAGCGGCAGCCATAAAGCGGATATTTTTAAAAAAGTGATAGAAGAAAACGCTGATTTGCCTGCTGCCAAGATCATGCCGAAAAACGGAAAACTGATTTTTTGCGTGGATAAGCAGGCGGCATCGTCTTTGCCAGAGAAATATAACTCTCTTTAGCTATTCCGATAATTTAACGATAACCCCTTTTAGCCGTGCCTGATTCAAAAAGTATTTTAAAAAAATTATCTCGACGAAGAGATATAATCCCGTAAGCGCAAATCCTTTTAAAAGAATAAACGGCCCTGAAGGAGCAAAGCCGAAATAAGAACGCAGGTATTCAAGAAAATATGTAAGCGGTATGAACTGTGAAACGCGGTGCCAGAAAACAGGCAGTGTTTCTACGGGATAATATATGCCGCAAATAAGCATTAAAAGATAGGCAAGCATCCAGGCAGTGTTTTCTGCCTTGTTGCCAAAGGCAAGGACCAGCATATTTACGATTGTTCCGGCTATAAGCGCGGTTAAAAAAATTCCCATTAAAAAAAGCGAAGTCGGGATGATTCCCGGGAAACTTACCCCAAACATCAAATAGGCGGCAATGGCCAGCACTGAAAAAATAATTAAGCCTCTGACTATTCCGATGATCCAGGAGCCGCATAATGATTCGATGGGGCCGGCAGGAGTAAGCATAGTATGTTTTAAGCTTTTTGACCAAATTTCATAAAGAATATTATAAGAGACATCAAGCTGTGTTAACTGCAGGATGCCTCCGGTTATGGCGCCGGTCATGATGAATGCAAGAGCTTTATGTTCAAGCGAAAGAAAATTTCCCATTAATCCGATTGAAATAAGCGTTACCATCGGCCAGAACAGCAATTCCGCAAAAGAAAAAAAGTTCCGTTTGGCAAAAATAAAATTCCGGTATGTGAAGGCGCTGGCGCGGTTTATCCAGGCAAATAAACGGTGATGTTCTGCAAGCTTATTTTTTATCTCTGCTTTGGTAGTTTCCGCGGATTGCAGGCAAAGAGCTTCTGTTTTTATCGGTTGCTGGCTGAAGTCATATTCATGATCGCGGGCAAGGCTGATAAAGACTTCGTCTAAAGTATCTTTTTGATGCATTTGTTTTAATTGTCCAGGGCTTGCAATTCTGATTACCCTTCCTTGTTTTAAAAACACAATGCGCTGGCACATTAGTTCCGCTTCTTTCATATTATGGGTAGTTAGCAGGATCGTGATATGTTTTTCTTTCCAGATATCCAGGATCATCCGGCGGGTGTTTACTGCTACATCAGGGTCAAGCCCGATTGTAGGCTCGTCGAGAAAAAGAATTTTCGGGTTATTGAGTAAAGCTTTTGCCAGGGCCATCCTTTGTTTTGTGCCACTGGAAAGCTCGTCAAAACACTGGTTTTGGTATGGTTTTAATTGTAAGAGCTCAATCACTTCATCTTTTTTGCTTTTCAATTTTGCCCCGGATAATCCGTAAAGCTTTGCGTAAAAGCTCAGGTTTTCTTCTACTGTTAAACTCCATGCAAAGTTCGGGTATCCAGAAGCCATATTCATTATCATTCGCATATATTGGGTGCAGGATCTTTCGCAAAGCAGGCCGTTGACGTAAATTTGACCGGTATCCTGTATAAGCAGGGTTGAAAGAATATTAAGCAGTGTTGTTTTCCCTGCGCCGTTGGGCCCGAGGATACCGAGTATTTCTTGGCTTAAGACATCAAAAGAAACGCCATCTAATGCTCTAATAAATTTGCCTTTTGATTTGCTGTGGAATGTTTTTGAAATGTTTTTTATGCTGATAATCGCCATAATCGCCTTATTATATGATAACAAGCAAATTAAAGCAAGAATCCTAACAGGGGTATGTTATAATACAAATAAAGAAAGTAGGGGGTAATTTTTAGTTGTTTTAAAAAAATCTTGTTTGATTAGCTGGCCGGATGACAACAAAAAAGTGAGAGGAAAAATGGAATCAGAAACAAAAAAGGTAATTTTGGTGGTTGAGGATGATCAGCTAAGCGCTACGGTGACAGCGGATTTTTTAAAAGCTAATGGCTACAATGTAATGCCATGTTTTGGCGGTAAGATGGCATTGGAAGCATTGCAGGAGTTTTCTCCTGACCTGGTATTGCTGGATATTCTTATGCCGGAAATTGACGGATATGAGGTTTGTAAAATAATAAGAAGCAGAAAATCCAGCCAGCTGCTCCCTGGATAAAATATTTGATAAATTTATACAAGTGCAGACGAAAAAGTCAAGGCTTGGCAGGGGGTTGGGGCTTACATTTTGCAGGATGGTAGTTGAATCGCATAATGGCAAAATCTGGGCGGAAAGCGAGCTGGGAAAAGGGAGTATTTTTTTTCTTGCTTTACCTGCGAAAAGAAAAAAATAAGAGCATCTATATAAAAACAGTGCAAGATAGCTTTATTTTAAAAGGAGAAATATTATGGAACGTTTAAATACAGTGACTTTAAAAGAAAAAACATTTACTCTTATCGGGCAGGTTTTGTCATCAAGTGAACAAGCTCCGGAATTTGAGGTTCTTGATAATGACCTAAAAAAAACCGGGCTTTTGGATTTTAAGGATAAGATAAAGATTATCTGCTCTGTGCCGTCCTTGGATACTCCGGTTTGCGACCTTGAAATAAAGAGATTTAATAAGGAAGCAGCTGCCTTATCGCAGGATATAGTAATAATATTTATAAGCATGGATCTGCCGTTTGCCCAAAAACGGTTTTGCCAGGCAAACGAGATCAAGAGCGTAAAAACATTTTCCGACCACCGCAATGCGGATTTCGGTACAAAATACGGGGTGCTGATAAAAGAGCTGCGTTTACTGGCGAGGGCGGTATTTATTTTAGACACGCAGAACACGCTGCGTTATGTCGAGTATGTAAGAGAGATAAGCAGCCAGCCTGATTATGATAAAGCTCTGGCAGTTTTAAAAAAACTAGTGTAGGGGATGTATTGATAATGCAATTTGGAAAATTTAAAAGGAATTTTTGGTTTTTTAAATTTAAAAGATGAAAATAACTAAAATAATTCTGATATTTTTATTTCTATGCTTTTTCTGTATTGTTTTATGCGCAGCAGATGTGATTTATCTGAAAAACGGAAAACATATGGAAGGAGAAATAATTTCTGAAGATGAAAAAACAGTTTGGCTTGAGATGTTTGGCGGGAAGATAGGAATTAAAAAATCAAATATTAAGCAGATAGATAAGAAGAAATCCGAATACACTCAAACTCAGGTAATATCAATAGAAGGTTCGGAAGTATCTGCAGGTGAGGTTTATGTAAGAATTAATCCTATGATTGAGCTTGATTTTAAAAGTAAAGAAGAAATATATGAATTGCGCAGAAAATATGTTTTAGAGTATCCTGAACTTTTTGATGGGCAGTATCAGCCTTCACAGGATGTTTTTGGGCAAATAGAGAGCGAAAGGCCCTGGTGGGGAATTTTGGGGCTGTCTTATTATGGAGATGGTGAGCAAAGCATAGAGGGCCCTTCTGAAGAATCTCGTTTCATAGCCAATCCATTTCTTTTGGTGGGGATAACCGAAGCATCGGCGCATAGAATAAATAATAAAAAATTAGAGCCTGAGCCGGTCTATCCTAAACCAAGTAATCTTATCTGGGATAAGCAAAATCGGCGGGCAAGCGTCAGATATGATACGAAAAGTTTTTTTAGTTTAAGAGAAAAATTTAATTATCAAGATGACTTTGAAATGGAATTGATAGCTTATAATGCCAGGGATTTAGGGTACAATTATTTATATGTAGTGCTAGAGGAATCTAAAAATATTGATTATTCAGGGAATGATAATCAGGCAGTTATTATAAGGCAATTTATACATTTAGGAGGAAGCTGCGGATATCCCGGCGGAGGCAATAACATGAGCCCTTACCAGCCGGAACTTATATTTAAGGTTAAAGCTTTGCCCGCATACTTACTCTTAAAGTTGTGGAAGAGCCAGCCTCCGGATGTTAGTCAAGAAGCGGATATGAGTTTTGAAATTGAAATGAGATGAGAAATAGTTGTTCCGGATGGAATCTAAGATTAGAAGATTGAAAAAATGCATATTGAAGATATTTCATTAGAACACAGAGCGCTTTTAGATAAGAGGCTTAAGCATATAGGCGCCGGCTTATCAGATTTTAGTTTTTCCGGCATGTATCTTTTTCGGCGGCTTTATAACAACGAACTTATTTTTGATAATGACAATATTTTTATACGCGGAAAAACGCATGACGGGTTTACCCATCTTATGCTTACATGCCATCCTAAAGATATTGAGCCGCAATATCTAAAGAGCATGCTAAGATATGCTGATTTTTTGTTTCCTATCCCTGAACCGTGGCTTGCTGAGGTTTTCCTGAACGAGCAGTTTCAATGCGTTTTTAATGACGGAGATTCAGATTATGTTTATGATATTTCCCGGATATCCGCTTATTCAGGCAGAAAACTGCATAATAAGCGCAATCTTTTAAAACAGTTTATCAGCGGTTATGAGCATAAATCATATCCTCTTATCGAAGAATACAAAGACGCGGCAAGGAAAATTCTTGATGAGTGGCAGGAAAATAGCGGCGAGGACAAAAACTCTACGGATTATTATCCCTGCCTTGAAGCATTGCAAAAAAGCGAGGAGCTTATTTTGTGCGGGATGATCTATTATGTCGGCAATGAACCTGCCGGATTTATTCTCGGCGAAGAATTAACAGCAGATATATTTGATATCAAGTTCGCGAAAGCTAAAAAAAAGTTTAAGGGTATCTATCAATATCTTTATAATGATTTGGCGAAACTTCTGCCGAAAAAATATGCTTTTTTCAATTTTGAAGAGGATTTAGGAAAGCAGGAATTAAGATCCGCAAAGTCTTCATATATTCCCAGCAGAAAACTGCTTAAATACAGGGTTAGTTTAAGATGAACTTAAAAGGAGGAAGATTTATATGCATAAAATTTTAATAACAGCGGTTATGCTTGCCTGCAGTAATGTGTTTATGACTTTTGCCTGGTACGGGCATCTGAAGAATTTTAATACCAAGCCCTGGATAATCGCGGCGCTGATTAGCTGGGGCATCGCGCTTTTTGAATATCTTATCCAGGTGCCGGCAAACCGTTTGGGCCATCAGGTGATGAATCTCGGCCAGTTGAAGATCCTGCAGGAAGCGATAACATTGACAGTGTTTATTCCATTCACTATTTTTTATATGAAGGAAAGCTTAAAACAGGAATATCTTTGGGCGTCTCTTTTTATTCTTGCCGCTGTGGTTTGTATTTTCCGCGGGGCATTGGTTAAAGGATAAATTATTTCTTTAGCCTTAATTATTTTTTAATATTATTGTATAATAACTTGACTAAAGATGAGAATAAATGGATGATTTTTTTAATGATTAAAAAAGAGGAGGGATATGTTGCATACGAGCACAGATTGGAAAAAAGATGGAGCTTCTTCTTTAAAGGAGCTTTTAGGTAAGTGGTTATGCCTGTTATATGCGCTTGTGTACGCTGGGTTTATTTTTATTAATGTGGCCAGCCCCCAGTTTATGGGGATTGACGTTGGCAGCCTTAACGTGGCGATTGTTTATGGTTTCGGGCTGATACTTTTTGCTATGGTGCTTGCGTTTATCTATAATCAGGTAAGTACTCACGCTGAAGAATTGCTTAATCAGCCTGAAGATAGAGAGGAGAAAACAGCATGAATTATCAGGCATCCCCATGGGCAATCGCGCTTTTTGTTATTTTTGTGATTTCAGTATTAGGGATTTCTTATTATTTTGCCCGCAGGACAAAATCGGCAAAAGGTTTTTTTGCCGCGGGAGGAAACATCCATTGGTCAGTCAACGGCATAGCGTTTGCCGGTGATTATCTTTCTGCCGCTTCGTTTCTGGGTATTTGCGGAATGATCTCCATTGCCGGATTTGACGGATTTCTTTATTCCATAGGTTACCTTGCCGGATGGATCGTGGCGTTATTCGTAGTTGCCGAGCCGATGAAACGGCTGGGAAAATATACTTTTGCCGACGCTTTAGACTCAAAGTTCAACTCAAAAGGGATTCAGATTGCCGCTGCTATCAGCACGTTAATGGTGTCAATTTTCTACCTTATCCCTCAGATGGTTGGAGCTGGCAGCCTGGTAACGCCGCTGTTAGGATTGCCTCATGAAATAGGGGTTATCTTAGTGGGCGTGATAGTTATTATTATTGTAGCTACCGCAGGAATGGCTTCAACTACGTACGTTCAGTTTATTAAAGGGACTATGCTGATCGTATTTTCCCTTACCTTGGTGTTTCTTGTTTTTTCAAGGGGGATTTCAACTAAACCTGATCAGGGCGGAGACGTGCCTTTTCGGGGGTTTAAAACAATACCTGTTACGGTTAGTACGGATAAGTCAGTTGCTTTAGCGGATAATTCGTATGCGGTGAAAAAAATGCTTACTTTTGGAGAAGGTGAAAAACAACTGCTTTTTGTGTTATTAGTAAAAGACTCCCAAGAGACTATTTGGAAGTATAATACGAAAACAAACCTTTTAGAGGAAACCTTGTATACCGCTAAATTGCCTAATAATACCACATTATATAATGGGGCGCCAAAAGAACAGGCGCAGTTTTATCAAGTTGGGCATATGAGTATGATTGATGGAAAATCTGATGCTAAAACCGGAACGCTTGATTTCTTTTCTTTTATAGAAAAAATAAAAAACGGCGTGGTGGTTAGATGGAACAAAACTCTTTTGGCTGATGAAGGCATTAAGTATACCATTTATCATCAGAACCCTACGCTGGGCAGCGAAATTCTAAAGCCGGGCTTGAAATTTAAAGTTGATTCAGCAAAAGGCGCTAGTCTTATGGATAAGATAGATTTTATATCTCTAATGCTCGCGTTATTTTTCGGGACCGCGGCATTACCGCATATTTTAATCCGCTACTACACGGTCAGAAGCCCGGCATGCGCGAGAAAATCGACTATTGTGGCGATTGCCGCGATTGGCTTATTTTATATTCTGACGCTATATATGGGCTTAGGGGCAATGGTTAATGGCGTAATTGATCTTACCAATGACAATATGTCGGCTCCGCTTTTGGCCAGGTCATTCGGAATTGCTATATTCGCGGTTATTTCCGCGCTTGCGTTTGCGACAGTCCTGGGCACGGTAAGCGGGTTGATTGTTGCCGCTTCAGGCGCGGTAGCCCATGATATTATGGATAGATTCATGGAAAAAAACATGAACGATCATGATAAGGTTAAAGCGGGAAAGATAGCTTCTGTTGCGGTAGGCGCGATTGCGATTATACTAGGTATTATTTTTAAGGGTATGAATGTTTCGTATCTGGTAGGGTGGGCGTTTGCAATTGCCGCTTCAGCGAATTTACCGGCAATCATGATGATACTTTTCTGGAAGAAAACTACTTCAAGAGGGGTTTTTGCTTCGATAGTGGTTGGTTTAGTTTCAGCGCTTGGATTAATCCTGCTTTCACAGGAAACATATACCAATGTGTACCATATTATTAACGTAAAAGCATTAGTGCCGATAAATAATCCCGCGATTATTTCCGTGCCTCTTAGTTTTTTAACATTGGTCGTAGTTTCGTTATTAACACAGCCTAAAGAGGCAAGGTAAAAGATAACGTAAGTTAAATAAAAACAACATGGCCAAGACATCGGATAGCGGAAAACTATATTAGGAAAGAAAGAGAATGATTAGCGCGAATGAACTGAAACGCAAGGCAATGATTATGATCGATGGAGAACCATACCAGGTTCTGGAGGTGTTTATCGCTCTTCCTTCGGCGCGCGGCGCGTCAACCATGGTGCGTGTTAAAATTAGGCATTTGTTGAGCGGCTTGGCGCAGGATAGGACTTTCAAGGCAGCGGATAAATTTATTGAGGCGGACGTGGATATTGTTGACGCGCATTTTCTCTACAAAGACGCGGACGCTTATTATTTTATGGATCAGAATACATTTGAAACTTTGGAGCTTTCGCAGCCAATGGCTGGCGATTTGGCCGGGTATCTGATTGAAGAGCTTGCGGTTAAAATTATGATGTATAACGGCGCTCCTGCGTCGCTGGAACTGCCGCCATTTGTTAATATGAAAGTTACGCAGACGGACGCGCCTATACAGCAGGCAGGCAGCGCCGGAGGAGGCACGAAGAACGCGACTCTTGCCAGCGGCCTGGTTGTGAAGGTGCCGCAGTACATTGTTGCCGGAGAGACAGTGCGCGTGAATACGCAAACCGGGGAAGTGTCCGGACGGGCGTAGAGGTGTTGTCCGGGCTGCAAGCTAAAAATTGCTTTGCATATTTAAAAAATTAGTGTTAATATATGGCGAATTATGGCGGAAACATTAGGAAGTCTTATCGATAAATTAACAATAAAGTCAATCAGGGAATTTTATCTTAACAAGCTGATTAAATCCCGGAAGTCTGATTTTCCATTAGCGCAGTTAAAAGAAAAAATGGAAGTCCTTAAAAAGCAGAAAAAACAGCTTGGAAAAGAAATTGATTTGTTTGTAAATTCCGCTGCTGAAAGCGATTTTCCTTTGCGTGAGGAGAAGTTAAAGCTATATAATAAGCCCATCTCCATCGGAAATATAGGAAAAGCCCAGGCGATTTCGCAAACTGTCGATAAACTGGCGCAGAAAAACCTGGAACTATGGCAGTTAGAGGACCAGGCCCGCAGAACAGATGTCCCTCTTGAATATATAGGAAATATCAAAAGAAAAATCGACCTGGCAAACCAGCAGCGCAATGACCTGATTGACAGGATCGATGAGTTGTTCGAGAAAAAAGTACGAAAATAAATTGAAATTTTTGTTATGTTTTAAGGTTTTCTTTTAAGTGTTCGCTAATCTTTAAAAATACTTCTTCCGGAGTGATCGCGCTAAGGCATTCACGTTTAATTGCCCGGCTGCATTTGAACCGGCATGGTGAACAAGCCAGATTTTTGTAAAAAACCATGCTGTTTTTCCCTATAGGAGAAAATTTGCGCGGCGTGGTCGGCCCGAAAATAGCCGCGCTTAAACTTCCCAGGCAGCTGGCTAAATGCAAACTTCCGCTGTCATTGCCGATAATGGCTTTGCAGTGCTTCAGGATAGCTGCTTCGTCGAGGATTTCTGTGGCCGAATCTTTATCTATTTCCAAAGGGATAATTGAGGATGATTGCATTTTTTTGGAAACTATTCTTAATAGATCAATATCTTTCGGGCTTCCCAAAAGCAATATGCGGTATCCTTTTTTAGCGAATAAATCGCCTAATTTCGCGAAATGTTCAGGCATCCAGTTTTTAAAATCCATGCCGCAGCCGGGGAACATGGCAATAAATTTACTATTGGGGAAACTAGACAGAAATTTTTCCGTCTTTTCTTGAGATGTTTTAGGCAAAGAAAGCTGTATGCTGTTTAAGTCAAAATCCTGGATTCCCAGGCGTGCCGGCAGGGTTATCAATTGTTCAAGAATATGCATTTTTTTATACTCAAGGCCAGGCATCGGCCAGTCGGAAAGAAAGAAGCTTGCGCTTAGCATATATTTAGGGTTAAGGCAGCGCAGCCAGAAGCTTGTTTCCCAGCGGCGCTGTGTATCAATTAGAAGATCGATTTTCCCTTTCCAGAGTTTTCTGAAATTCAGGAATTTCCTGATGCCTTTGCCTTTGTCCGGCCGTTCAAAATGGATATATCCGTCTAAATAGGGGATAGCTTTAAAGATTTTTTCAAAACGCGGATAGATTATTCCCATATAATATATTTTTGCATCGGGAAAAGCGTCGCGGATCATTTTAAAGAAAAGCACGCCGACAGCCAGGTCGCCTAATCCGCCGCCGCCTTTATAGATAGCGATTTCCTTAACCTTATCCCGAAGCTCAAGATACGGCTTTTGCGCCTTGAATTTCTTAAATTGTTTTATTTGTAAGAACTTAAAGTCCATAACAGGATATATTCTATCATTAAGCGGATTAAAACTGAATTTAATTTTTCTCCCGAACCGGCCATGTTTGCCGGAACAGTTTGGTTAGTTAATACAGATATGATATACTACTTTATCAAGCTTAAAAAGAGGATAGTAATGACAATAAGAGGAGGTATAACGTGGCTAAAGTGTTAATAGCTTTTCTGCTGTTTTTAAGCGGCTCGTCAATTGCTTACGCACATCCGCCTTCTGATATTAAAATAACTTTTGACCCGGAGAAAAAATTAATTACAGCCGAGGCCTTGCATGAAACCAGTGATCCGCTGCGCCACTATATTAAAAAAGTTGAAATAAAGCTTAATGGGAAAGAGATTATTAAGCAGAAGATATCCCAACAGGATAATGAAAGCAGCCAGACAGTATTTTATATTATCCCCGACGCGAAAGGCGCGGATGTCATTTCAGTGGACGCATCCTGCAGGATGACCGGAAAATTAAAGAAAAAAATAAAAATAGAAATTAAAAAATAAATCCGGATGTAACTTGACGGAATATTTGTTATGTGATATACTGTTAATAGGCTAACAATATGGCTATTAACTAAAAGGAAGGCTTATGTCATTAGAAAAAGAGATTAAAATGGAGAAAAAAATTAACACTGTCCGCCATGAAGCTCTTTTGAATGTCGTGCGCACCGCGGATTTTATAGAAAAAATCTCCTACTCCTTTTTTAAAAAATATGGAGTAACAGCCGCGCAGTATAATGTGATGATCGTATTAAAATTAGCGGCAAAGGATTTAACGCAGGCGCAGATAGGGGAAAGGCTGATTACCAGCCGGGCAAATGTTACTTCTTTGATTGACCAGCTGGAGAAAAGAAAATTCGTGCGAAGAAAAAGCGTGGCTGATGACCGCAGGGTGTATATTATAGAACTAACGCAGGCAGGCAAGGATCTCTTGAAAAAAGTAGAGCCGGCGTATTTGGATATCGTGGAAAAGAAGATGGCAGTTTTGACGGTAAAAGAAAATCATCAGCTTAGCCTGTTATTAACAAAGCTGAGGAAAATCTTTAATGTTTATGATAAGGAAGGAGATTGCGCAGATGAAATATTGTATTAAATGCAAAAAGCAATTTGATGATACATGGCAGGTATGTATAAATTGTAATGAACGGTTGGTAATTGCCGAGCTGGAAAATTTCCCCCTTAAACTGCAGGAAGAATTTAAAGCTTTAACGGTTTTAGCGGAATCGATTAATAAACGGATTAAGGTGCTGGAAAAAGATTTAATAACGGCGGCTGGATATCTGAAACCGGTTAGCAATGTGAATGTGTTGAAAAGCGCGGGGCAGGCGGAAATTGCCGCGCCAGTAAAAAAAGAACTTCCGGAAAAGCAAAGCGATGAAAAAGATTATTCCCTGGAGAGTAAAATCGGGAGGGTATGGTTTAACCGTATTGGAATTATGGCGGTAACTTTAGGGATGGCATTTTTCTTAAAATACGCTTTTGATAATAACTGGATCGGAGAACTGGGGCGTGTTGTATTAGGCCTTTTGGCGGGTTTTGCGATGATTATTTGCGGGGAATTGACTCATAGGAAAAAATACAAGGTATTTTCCGAAGGATTTATTACCGGAGGCGCGTCTATACTGTATTTGTCTATCTATGCGGCAGTTAACTTTTACAAATTAATCGGGGCTATGCCGGGATTTGGCTTTATGGCGATGGTTACCTTGTTTGCCGCTGTTTTCGCGGTACGTTTTGATTCGCCCAGGGTGATTATTTTTAGTATTATCGGCGGATTTTTGACCCCGTTTCTTATAACTATTGAGGGAGCAGGCATTGTCCCGTTGTTTGCGTACATACTGCTGCTTGATATGGGAATCCTTTGTGTGAGTTATTTTAAAAAATGGGAACATTGTAATTTAATCGCGCTGTTGCTTACATATTTTACTTATACCAGCTGGCATTCAATGGGCCAATATAAAGGAGAGTATTTTTTTATCGTGGAATGTTTTATCACGGGTTATTTTTTGCTTTTTTCCCTGGTAGCGGTTTTGTACAATTTTGCGCGTAATCAGAAAGCTACTTCCGGCGACGCTGCGGTTATAATTTTTAACGGGATATTTTACTTTTTGGCAAATTACGCCTTATTAACCCAAAGGAAAATATTTTTAGGCCATATCGGTTTTTTCGCTATCGCGCTTGCTGCGGCCTATCTTGTTTTTGCCTACAGTTCTTTCGTAAGGACAAATCCAAAGGACAGGAAGCTTATTTTTTCATATTTAAGCCTAACGCTGCTTTTCGCCACGGTTTCTTTACCGCTTGAATTGAGGCATCACTGGCTAGTGGCTGGTTTTATTATAGAGTCAACAATCCTGGTTTGGCTGGGATTTAAAATTCAAAGCAAGGCAATCAGATATACCGGCCTGGGCTTAGCGGTTATCGCGTTACTAAGGCTTATGTCGATATATTTTCCATATTGTATTGATAGTCAGGGGGCGCATTCATTTCTAGGTATTTTTAACAGGAGATTCCTGACTTATTTTGTTTTAACTACTGGAATTTTCGCCAGCAGCTATCTTTATAAGAGCAATAAATCTTTGCTTGATAACAATGAAAAATGGATGGCGACTTTACTCTCTCTTTGCGCGGTTTTTGTTCTTTTTGTAAATCTGACTATTGAGATTGCATATTATTTTGCGCATTTAGCGCATATGGAAAACATACCGGATGCCGGGGCATATCCGCTGAAAAGAATGGGCAGGGATATGTTGAGGAATATGGAGCAGTTTTCTATTTCCGCGATGTGGGCGGTATATTCTTTAGGGTTAATCATTATCGGTATTGTTAAAAAATTCAGGGCGCTAAGGATAATGGCGCTAATACTATTGGCTGCGACGATATTTAAGGTGTTTTTGTTTGATATCTCCGGTTTGGCAAAAATCTGGAGGATTTTATCATTTATGGGGCTGGGGTGCGTGCTGATCGGCGTATCATTTATATATCAGAAATATAAAGATAAAATTTCCGGCCTGATCGGAAAAAATTAGATAGGAGGCGGTTATGTGCCGAAGTAATTTATATTTAAGAAGAACGATTGTTTTTGCCGCGGTTTTAATAGTGAATTTTCTTTTTCCCTCTCAATCAAAAGCCGGATTTTCCGTTACGGACTGGAAATATTATAAAAGCATAGATCAAAACGCTCTTGGCGAAGGCAAAAATTACCGGGTGGCAGCGGATAAGGAGATTTATAAAGGATCGCATCCCGGGTTGAATGATTTACGCGTAGTTATTGATGATGAATTTGAAGTTCCGTATGAAATATTTATTTTTAGGGAAGAAAAAAAGAGCTTGAATATGGTTGTAGAAGTTCTTGAAAATTATACCGGCTATAAAAAAGAGAATATTGTTGTCGTTGATTTAGGCGAAGCCGTCCGGGAAAATAATAAATTAACATTGGAAATAGCTGATAGTAATTTTGGCAGGAGGGTGATGGTTGAAGGCAGTGAAGATAAATTAAAATGGGGACTGCTTGCGAAAGATAAATATATATATGACTTTAATTTTGGCTCAAATGCTTCTGATGAGTTCGGCAGGATTAAATGGCATCGCGGGATAGATTATCAATATAGCGCGGAATTCGCTTCAGACGGCTCGTCAAGAGATACTGCAGTTATATATAAAAAAAATAAAATGCGTTACCTGAAAATCACTGTTTTCGGGGCCAAAGATGAGGAACCTCTGGAAATCAGTAAAGTTAAGATTGATAGTTTTGATACTATCGCGGCAGAAGAAACTAAATATACATGCTTGATTAAAGAGCAGAAGGTTAACCGGGAACAGAAAAGTTCCGAGGTTGTGCTTGATTTTGAAGTTGAAAATATTCCTTTATCCCGGCTTGAAATCGCGCTAAGCAGTAAGAATTATTATAGGACGGTTTTTGTCCAGGGCAGTAATGATTTAAAAGAATGGAAACAGGTGGCAAGAGACGATATTTTTGATTATAGTATTGAAAATTTCGAAGCTTCAAAGAAGACAATAGTTTTTGCCGAGCCGCAATTCCGTTATTTTAAATTGGTTATTCTTAATAAAGACAGCTTGCCGGTTAAGGTCAGTTCAGTTACAGGATTTGCTTTAGATAGAAGTATTGTGTTCCCTAAAGAGAAAGCAGGTGAATTGAAGATTTATTATGGGAATCTTCAGGCGGAAAAGCCGGTATATGATTATACCCGGTTCGTTAGAAAAATCGATCCGCGTAATTTAACGGTATTGCCTTTGGGAGCGCAGATTGATAATCCGGCATATGTTTTCAAAAAGGTTCATAAGCCCTGGACTGAAGAAAGGCCGTATTTGCTTTGGCTAACGCTTGGGGTGATAGTGCTGGTATTAGTATTTCTTGTCGCAGCCATGGTAAAAAAGGTTAACTAATCCAGGTGGAGGCTTTAATATTAAAATTTATCCGGAGTAAATTTTCAAGATAAGATACTATTAAAAAGAGAAAGTGATAAGCTGTGAAAGAAAAGATATTAATCGTCGAGGATGAAAAAGATATAGTCAAAATGCTTGATTATAACTTAAAAAAAGAGGGGTTTAGGCCGCTGGCTGTCTGCGACGGAGAACATGCCCTGGATTTAGCAACCAGGGAACAGCCGGGCCTGGTTATTTTAGATTTAATGTTACCGGGTATGGATGGTTTAGAGGTTTGCAAGAATCTTAAAAAGGACGCTAAGACCGCGTCTATTCCGGTCATTATGCTTACCGCGAAAAGCCAGGAATCGGATAAGGTGATAGGGCTTGAGCTGGGAGCGGATGATTATGTAACAAAACCGTTTAGCCCAAGAGAATTGATTGCCAGGATAAAAGCGGTATTGCGGCGCGTGAAAGAAAAAGATAAACTGCCGGAGGTATTGAAAACAGGGGATTTAATTATTGATTTATCTAAGATTACAGCGTCTGTTAAAGGTAAACCGGTTGAGCTTACGGCAAAGGAATTTGAGCTTCTAAAGGCGCTGATAAAAGCAAAGGGCAGGGTTTTGTCTCGGGATTACCTGCTTGATAACATCTGGGGTTTTGAACATTCGATGGGGATTCAGACGCGTACTGTGGATGTTCATATCAGGACATTGCGTAAGAAGTTGAAAAATGAGTCAAAACGGATTGTCACAGTAAAAAATTACGGATACAGATTCGACGATGAAGATTAGAAATTTTAAGTTAAAACTGATTTTTTCATATATTTTCATAATTATAATTTCTTTCGGATTTGTAGCCTTCTTATTAGAAAGGAACCTGGAAGATAACTCGTTTAATAATATCAAAAGTTCGCTGATTAATCAGGCGCTCCTTGTGGAAAATCAAATTACCGCTGAGCGGGTTAAGAAAGAAGATACCGGGTATTTATGCCCGCTGGTTACTTCCTTGGGGCAGAAGATTAAATGCCGTATTACTATTATTAATAAACTTGGAAAAGTCTTGGCAGATTCAGAAAAACCCCAGGGAGAAATTTTACAGATGGAGAGCCATCTTTACCGGCCGGAGGTTATCATGGCTTTAGCTGGTACAATTGGGGTTGATGCCCGCTATTCATCGACGCTAAAGAAGGATATGTTATACACGGCTTTACCTATAAAAGAAAACGAGGAAATTATCGGAGCGGTAAGGCTGGCGCTTCCTCTTGAGAGCGTGGAAAAAACATTAGGAGAGATTAAAAAGGCAGTTTTGCACGGCCTGATTTTTGCCATAGTTCTTGCTTTTGTCCTGGGCACAACAATCGCGGCGCGGACTATACGGTTGATTAA
The DNA here is from genome assembly GCA_016213925.1 of Candidatus Omnitrophota bacterium. Lineage (GTDB taxonomy): Bacteria > Omnitrophota > Gorgyraeia > B26-G9 > B26-G9 > JACQZH01. The sequence continues at coordinate 67,626 of JACQZH010000021.1, forward strand.
CAGGATTATCCGGGCTTCTCGTAAATTTTCTAAAGGAGACTTCAGCAGCAGGATTATACAATCTTCTAATGATGAGATCGGGGAACTTGCCGTGACTTTAAACCAAATGGCGCAGGATATCGAAGATAAAATTAAGCAAGTTAAGGCGCGGGATCAGAAATTAGGCGCTATTTTTAACAGCATGATCGAAGGGGTTATTGTTATAGATAAAGCGGGGCAAATAGTTTCTGTTAATCCAAGCATTGAAAAAATATTCGGAATCTTAAATAAAGATGCCGCGGGAAAAAGTTTCTTGGAGGCAATACGCAATAGCGATATCGCGCAAATCGTCAGCGCGGTATTAGAAAAAGGAAAGCCTCTATCAAACGAGATAGCGTTTATTTATCCGGTGCGCAGGGTGTTTGAGGTTAACGCTACGCCGATTTTTGATAATAATCTTATCAGCGGGTGCCTGGCGGTTGTGCATGATATAACCGAGATAAGAAGATTGGAGACGATACGCAGGGATTTTGTGGCTAATGTTTCTCATGAGTTAAAAACACCGCTTACTTCAATAAAAGGTTTTGTGGAGACTCTTCTTGAGGGCGCTTTGGATGATAAGGAAAATAACCGGAATTTTCTTAAGATTATCCAGGCCCATAGCGAACGCCTTAACAGCTTGGTCGAGGATTTACTATCCTTATCGCATCTTGAATCTAAAGAAATAACTCTGAATAAGAAAAGTTTTGATTTAAGGCTGCTGCTTGAAGAGGTGATTTCCGGAGTTAAGTCGCAATTAAAAAAGATGAATATTGAAATAAGGAACGACATTCCTGCCGGCATTGGCGTAGCTGCCGATAAAGACAGGATTAGCCAGGTATTTACCAATCTTATTGATAACGCGGTAAAATTTAATAAAAAAAACGGCTTTATCCGGATATATGCCCAGGAAGTAAGTGGAAAAATTAAAGTTTACGTGGAGGACTCGGGAATCGGCATTCCTGAAAAAGATGTTTTGCGTATTTTTGAGCGTTTTTACCGCGTAGACAAAGCGCGTTCGCGCGAACTCGGCGGCACCGGCCTCGGCCTTTCTATTGTTAAGCACATTGTCGAGCTCCATAGCGGCAGTGTAGGCGTGGAGAGCATTGAAGGTTTTGGTTCAAAGTTTTGGTTTATTCTCCCCAAATAGTACCTCGGAAATTTTACCCACAATTAACTTCTATTTGAAGCAGATTTAATATCACTATTATATACTTCTTTTGGAATTGAAAGAAAGGAGGTGATATGCTTTTTGAGTTTAGTTTGTGGTTCAGAGCCGAATCAAAAAAAATTGTAATTCTGAAAGGAGAGAAAATGAAGAGGACGGTTTTTGCGATAATAGGATTAACTTTATTTTTAACAGCGAAAGCGCATGCTTATGATAATGGAGATTTTCAAATATGGAACACGGATTATGAAGAGATTAAACTAAACGATAAATCAAAGCTGGTTTTTGAGGAAGAGTTCCGTTGGGGTAACAAAGTCAGTGAATTTTACTATCAGCACTATGATGTTGGGTTCTTTTATGATTTCACAAAATGGTTCAATGCAGGAGGAGGTTATCGGCAGATCTACGAACTATATAAAGGTAAGTTTAGGCCGGATAATAATCCTTATTTAACTGCAACCTTATCCGGGGAAGTAAGTGGTTTTAAGTTTGACGATCGTAGCCGCATGGAGTACAACGACTTTGATTATAAGATGGATTTCTGGAGGTACCGCAATAAGTTTACTCTAAGATTCCCCTGGAAATTCACTAGTTTCCAAATACAACCCGTTGTTTCAGATGAGATATTTATTGTTTTAGGGAGGCCTTCTACGCAGCTTAATCAAAATAGGCTCTCTGCAGGACTTGGCTTTAATGTAGCTAAGAACGTAAAAGCTGAGATTTATTATATGTTGCAGAGCAGCAAAAGTACGGATAGATGGGTAGGTACCAACGTGCTGGGTGCGAAGTTAAAAATAGCGTTTTAAGATTTTACATAGATTTTACATTAACTTCACATGGAAATAATATAGGTAAAATATACTATAAAGAAAAGATGACACCCTGCGCTAATCGGAATTGCGCCGGTGTTGTGTCTGTACACAAGGAGGAAGATATGTTTAGAAAGTGGGTATTCGTTTTGATAATAGTTATGTTTGCGGCTTCTGCGTTTGCCGCGAAAGATAAAAATTCGATACAGGTCAAAGGTTCGGATACTATGGTTAATTTGGGCCAGGCCTGGGCTGAAAAATATATGGAGAAAAATCCCGCGGATTTCGTGGCAGTTACAGGCGGGGGCTCAGGTACCGGTTTATCCAGCCTGCTTAGCGGCACTTGCGATATTGCCATGTCTTCAAGAAATATAAAGGAAAAAGAAATTACTCTTGCTAATCAGAAGGGTATAAATCCTAATGAAATAAAAGTCGCGCTGGATGGGCTTGCGGTTGTGGTAAATCCGGATAATCCGATAGATAAGCTTACCGTGGATCAGTTGGCGGGGATTTTTACGGGAAAAATTGTCAATTGGAAAACTCTTAGTGGCAGGGATGAAAAGATAGTTATACTTTCCCGGGAAGTTAATTCCGGGACACATGTGTATTTTAAAGAGCATGTGTTAAGAAAAAATGACCCGAATAATAAAGAAGAATTCGCGCCTCAAGCGTTGATGCTTTCCTCTTCTCAGGCAATCGCTGATGAAGTGGCTGGAAATACTGCGGCTATCGGGTATTATGGAATGGGATACATATCAAAAAAACAAAGGCCATTAGCAATAGCCAAAGATGAAAAATCGGAATATGAAGCGCCGACAATAGAGAATGTCATAAACGGTAAATATCCTATTTCCAGGCCGTTGTTCATTTATACCAACGGCGCGCCGCAAGGCCTGGTAAAGAAATTTCTAGATTTTATTCTTTCAGAAGAAGGACAGAATATCGTTATGGCAACTGATTTTGTGCCGGTTATTAAATAGAATAAGGTGCTCCGTGCGTAAACTTAAAGAATTTATTGTTGAAAAGCTTATTTTAATCTGCGGATTAGCTTCCATATTTTTCGTGGCGCTGATTTTTCTTTTCTTGCTTAAAGAAGGGTTTTCGATATTTAAGACTGTAAGCCCGTTTAATTTTCTTTTTGGCAAGAGCTGGTATCCAATTTCAGAACCGTCTCAGATGGGAATTCTTCCGTTGATCCTGGGTTCTTTATTAGTTACTGCCGGCGCGGCAATCATTTCTATTCCGATAGGAGTAGGATGCGCGATATATATAGCTGAAATAGCTCCGGCAAAAATAAAAGAAATTCTTAAGGCGGGAATTGAATTGCTGGCGGCAATTCCCAGCGTGGTTTTAGGGTTTATCGGTATGGTAACACTTGTTCCATTGGTGAAAACAGTTTTTCATCTGCCGACCGGATTAACCGCTTTATCCGGTTCGATAATGCTGGCGTTTATGGCAATGCCGACAATAGTTTCAATCGCCGAGGACGCTTTGTATTCTGTCCCAAAGACATATAAGGAAGGAGCGCTTGCTTTAGGAGCCACTCGCTGGCAGATGATATGGCGGGTAATGCTTCCGGCGGCGTCAAGCGGCTTATTGGCAGCGGTTATGCTTGGGATAGGCAGGGTAATAGGAGAAACAATGGCAGTGATGATGATTACCGGAAACGCAGCGGTTATGCCGAATAGTATTTTCGCGCCGGTCAGGACTTTGACAGCTACTATTGCCGCTGAAATGGGCGAGGCAGTAGTGGGCAGCGAGCATTATTTTGCTTTATTTGCCATTGGGATAGTTCTCTTTGTGATTAGTTTTGCTATTAACGTAACCGCGGATTTATTTTTACATCAGAGGCAATAATGAGAAATTCCTATAGGGCACAAAATATCGCGTTTTTCTTTTTATTTTTAGCGACACTTTTAATAGTGGTTCCGGTGGGGTTAATCGTTGTTATTATTATCCAAAAAGGATTACCCGCGATTAACTGGCAATTCCTTTCGGATATACCAAGGCAGGGAATGCGCGCGGGAGGAATATTTCCGGCAATTGTAGGAACGGTTTATCTGGTTAGCGGCGCGATTATTTTTGCTTTACCGATAGGGCTTCTTGCCGCTATATACTTAAGCGAATATTCGAAAGATAACCTGCTTACTAGGCTCATAAAATTAGCTATCGTAAACTTAGCAGGCGTGCCTTCGGTAGTTTACGGGCTTTTTGGACTGGCTCTTTTTGTGATTTTTTTTAGATTCGGCGCGTCAATTATTTCCGGTTCGCTTACCCTTGGAATCATGATTCTTCCTGTAATTATCACAACTTCACGCGAAGCATTGGAAAGCGTGCCGTATTCTTTCCGTGAGGTAAGCTTATCTTTAGGCGCAAGTAAATGGCAGACAATAAGGCATATTGTCCTTCCTAACGCCATGCCGGGAATATTAACCGGAACTATTTTAGGATTGGGAAGGGCGGCCGGAGAGACCGCTCCGATTCTTTTTACGGCCGCGGCTTTTTATTTACCGCAATTGCCGAACTCGGTGTTTGACCAGGTTATGGCATTGCCTTATCATCTTTATGTTATATCAACTCAGGTGCCTAATGTTGAGGAGAAGGCCAGGTATGGGACAGCGTTTATTTTGCTGGCGCTGGTTTTGTTTATGAATTTAGTCGCGATAATTATCAGATATAAGTTCAGGAAGAAGAAAAAATGGTAAAATTTACTATAAAAGAACTTAATATATGGTTCGGCCATGTGCATGCTTTAAAGCAGGTAAGCATGGAGATCAGGGCTAATGAAATCCTAAGCGTAATCGGGCCTTCCAACAGCGGTAAGACAACGTTCTTAAGAATGCTTAACCGCTTAAACGCGCTTAATCAGAATTTCAGAATGGCCGGTTTAATAAAACTTGAGCAGGAAGACATTAAAAATATTGATACGGAATTATTGCGTAAAAGAGTGGGCATGGTGTTTGCCTTACCCTTGCCGCTGCCGTTGTCAATCTTTGAAAATGTGGCTTACGGGGTAAGGATGCACGGCACGAAAAATAAGAAGGTTTTGACAAAGAAGGTAGAGGAATCATTAAAAGAAGCATATTTATGGGAAGAGGTAAAAGATAGATTGAATGAATCCGCTTTTAAATTGTCGGGAGGCCAGCAGCAGCGTTTATGCATAGCAAGGACCCTGGCGGTGGAACCGGAAGTAATTTTATTTGATGAGCCTTGTTCAGGGCTGGATCCGATCTCTACCGCGAAAGTGGAAGACGCGATGGTTAAGCTTAAAGAAAAATACACGATAGTTTTGGTGACTAATAATGTAAAGCAAGCGGCTCGGGTTGGAGAAAGGACAGCTTTCTTTTTAAGCGGAGAGCTTATCGAGCTGGATAAAACAGACAAGGTTTTTACCGCGCCGAAAGATAAGCGCACGGACGGTTATATAAGAGGAAAATTCGGCTAATGAGTAAGATCATAACTAAAAATTTAAATCTTTGGTACGGAGCATTTCCTGCTTTAAAAAAAATCAACTCGAAGATAGAGGCAAGCAGGATTACCGCTATAATCGGGCCTTCGGGCTGCGGTAAATCCACTTTATTAAGAGTTTTTAACCGCATGAATGATTTGATTGAAGGCGTGCGTATGGATGGGGAAGTTCTGATTGACGAGACTAATATACTTAATCTCCGCATGGATTTAGTGGTTTTGCGTAAAAAAGTAGGGATGGTATTCCAAAGGCCTAATCCGTTTCCATTGTCAATTTATGAAAATATTGTTTTTGGGGAAAGAATTCATGCTGTTGATATTACCAGAGACAAGCTGGATGAAATTGTTGAAAGAAGCTTAAAAGATGTTCTTTTATGGGATGAATTAAAGGATAGGCTGAATGAACCGGCGTTGAGATTATCATTGGAACAGAAACAGAGGCTTTGTATTGCCAGGCTTATCGCTGTTAGGCCGGATGTGTTATTAATGGATGAGCCTTGTTCTACCTTGGATCCGCAGTCAACCGCAAGAATTGAAGAATTAATGCGTGAACTTAAAGCAAGATATACTATAATAATAGTTACGCATAATATGCAGCAGGCGGCCCGCGTTTCTGATGATACGGGTTTTATGCTGCTGGGCGAATTGATAGAGTTTGGAAAAACAGAAGATATTTTTACAAAACCAAAGGATAAGCGCACGGAAGATTATATAACCGGAAGATACGGTTAAGGAGAGCTATGAATCCAGGCAAGGCAGTACTGATAATTTTTTTATCAGCGTATTTATTCTTTATATTTTTACCGCGGAAAAGAAAACTGGTAACATTACTAGGAGCGTTTGTTATCATAGCGATCCGGGCGATAAGCATCAAGGAAGCTTTTTGGGCGGTTAATTGGAATGTTATGGGCATATTTGTGGGGACGCTTATTCTCGCGGACATCTTTATGGAAAGCCGCGTGCCGGCATATTTGGCAGAGATCATTGTGGATAAAGCTAAGAATACCTGCTGGGCTATTTTATTTATTTGCTTAATGACTGGTTTCATTTCCGCGTTTGTTGAGAATGTCGCTACGGTTTTGATAGTCGCGCCTATTGCTTTAGCATTAGCTAAAAAACTAAAGATCAGCCCGGTAAATATGATGATTGGGATCGCTATCTCCAGCAATCTTCAAGGGGCTGCTACGCTTATTGGCGACCCTCCGAGCATGCTTTTGGGAGGATTCGCTAAAATGAACTTTATGGATTTCTTTTTCTATAAGGGTAAGCCGAGTATTTTCTTTGCCGTAGAACTGGGAGCATTGGTATCCTTTTTGGTTTTATTTCAATTTTTCAAGAAACACACGGAGAAATCTACGGTTATACCTATAGAAAAAATAAAGTCATGGATTCCGACGATACTTTTAGTGAGCTTAATCGTGCTTCTTGCGCTTTCTTCGTTTTTTGATAGCGGTTTTTCTTATATGGCAGGGATTATTTGTATGGTTTTTGGAGTAATCGCGATGTTCTGGGAGAAATTCGCGAATAATGCTTCTATTATCAAAGGAATCAAGAAACTTGATTGGGATACTACTTTCTTTTTAATAGGGATCTTTATCTTAGTTGGAAGCATTACCGCGACCGGCTGGATTGATAAAATCGCGGGATTACTTTCAGGAATGATCGGCGGGAATATCTTCTTAGGATATACTGTGATAGTTTTTCTATCGGTATTTCTGTCGGCTTTTATAGATAATGTGCCTTTTTTGGCGGCAATGCTGCCGGTCGCGGTTTCTATGTCAGATAAACTCCAGATAGGCCCATCGATGTTTCTTTTCGGCTTACTTATCGGCGCCAGTATAGGCGGCAATATTACTCCTATCGGAGCGTCTGCGAATATAGTTGCTTGTTCGTTGCTTAAAAAAGAAGGTTATGAAGTTAAATTTATTGATTTTGTAAAGATTGGGCTGCCGTTTACCTTAGCTGCTGTTAGTGCCGCCTATGTATTTGTTTGGCTAATATGGAGGTAATAGATGGATAGACATGTTGACCAGGAACTAAAAGAATTGAATAAAGATATCTTGAAAATGGGTGTTTTGGCAGAGGAAGCCATTTATAAATCCATTGAAGCGCTGAAGAATAGGGATAAAGATATGGCTAAGGCTGTGATAGATAATGATGCGAATATTGATAATTTGGAATTAGTTGTGGATGAAAAATGCATAGATTTGATAGCGCGCTATCAGCCCATGGCCAAAGACCTTCGTTTTATTGCTACCGGTATGAAGATAAACGCGGAGCTTGAAAGGATTGCCGACATCGCGGTAGACATTGCCCAGCGCACGCTTGAGATCGTGGATAAGCCGCTTTTGAAACCGTTAATCGACATACCTAAGCTGGCGGAAATTGCGCAAAATATGATAAAGATGTCTATAGATTCATTTATGGAAAGAGATATTGCTTTAGCTAAGAAAGTTTTGTTATCAGATTGCGAAGCTGACCAGCTGCGGGATGTTATACAAAAGGAACTGATCGAAGATTTTATGGTTAAAGACGGGGCAACCGCGCCCAGAGCGGTTCAGCTGTTATTGATAGCCCGCTTTTTGGAAAGGATTTGCGATCACACTACTAATATCGCGGAAGATGTAATTTATTTGGTACAGGCGGAAGTTGTCAGGCACCATCCTGAAAAAATAAAGTAGATTTTCTCGGTCGACCCTACGGGCAAATTTTGTCTGCCAGCCAGGCAGGCAAAATTTGGGATTATAGCACTTGTTCGGTTTATTATGAAGGGGGAGGGTTTTTAAATTTATGAAAGTATGGATATATAGCATTGGCAGCGTGATTTTAGTGAGTTTAATCTCCTTAATCGGGGTAGTTTCGCTTACCTTAAATAAAGAGAGATTACAGCGGATAACCTTATTTTTGGTAAGCTTTGCCGTGGGGGGGCTGTTCGGCGACGCGTTTATACATCTTCTGCCTGAATCCTTTGAGAAACTCGGAACACGGCTTTCCACTTCTCTTTATATTATCGCAGGGGTACTTATCTTTTTTATTATTGAGAAATTTATCCGCTGGAGGCATTGCCATGCTCCTTCTTCGACGGAGCATATGCATCCGGTAGTGGCTCTAAACATCATCGGAGACGGGGTGCATAATTTAATCGATGGAATGATTATCGGAGCAAGCTTTTTAGCTAGTGTTCCTATCGGTATTGCCACGACTTTGGCGGTTATTATGCATGAGATTCCACAGGAGATAGGCGATTTCGGCGTGCTTATCCACGGCGGGATTTCTGTAAAAAGGGCATTATGGCTTAATTTTTTATCGGCGCTTTTAGCTGTTGCCGGAGCGGTGATTTCTCTGCTTATAGGACAGCATTTAAAAGATTATACCCTGATACTTATGCCGATTACTGCCGGCGGTTTTTTATATATTGCCGGTTCTGACCTTATCCCTGAGTTACAGCAGGGATGCCAGGTGAAGATAGGAGAAGCGATAGGGCAGTTTATAGCTATCGTCTTAGGGATATTAGTAATGTCGCTTCTCGTATTTTTGGAATAAAATTAATCAAAAATTCTTTTAGTATTTAAGGAAAGAGAAAATGGGAAGTAAGGTTTTTAAAATTTTTGTTGCAGGAGTGTGGATATTTTTTAACTTGTTTCTAGTTGGGTACGCGCAGCAATCTAATGTTACTTACGAAGAATTAAAACAAAAATATACTCCGAAAAACAATCCGGAGGAAACCTATAAGCTGGAGTTGGAACTTTTGGCGCAGGGGATGTACTGTTATGACCTGCCGATATTTGATCCGGCGTGGCGGTCAAGGGGAACCCGGATTATTTATTCTTCCAAATATAAACATACGGCTAAAAAATTTGACGTGCTTTTTAAAGTGTATAAAGAGGGAAAATACGCGGTGATATATTTTCCTTCTAATAAAAGCGAAGGGCCGGATTTTTTGTATTGGGATTCTTCCGGATGGATTTTAGACAGGACTGCGGTTTGGGACTACATCCACTATAACTATTCCAACACCGGCTGGTTTGCCTATGAAGGTGATTATCCGTATTTAGAGATGCTGAAAAAAATTTTTTCTCTGGAAAGAGTAAAACTGGACAGCAATGTCTGGGCGTATCAGATAAAATAACGCAGTTACAGGGCTGGTTCCTTTGTAAGAAGAAAGGGGGCCAGGGCTGAACCCGGTATGCATAGCTGATCGTAACCTGGTAGAACTATATTGGCCAACACTAACTTGCAATTAGTAAAGGTTATTATGCGCGATGATTTCCCAATAGTTAAATTGAAGGAAAAAAGAGATATACCGCTAAAAGCGGGGCATCCCTGGATTTTTTCAAATGCTATCGCTAACAGCATTAAAGCAAAAGCCGGGGCTCTTGTAAAAGTTGTTTCAAATAAAGAAGAGTTTTTAGGAATAGGGATGTGGAATCCGGCAATGTCTATACGCGTCAGGATGCTGGCCCGGCAGAGCGGTATTTCCCCCTGCCCTGAATTTTTCGCCGGACAATTTACGCGCCTTGAGCAAATAAAGAAAAAATTCCTGCCTCCTTTGACAAGCGGATACCGGCTGGTTCACGGTGATGCTGATTGCTTGCCCGGGCTGATCGTTGATTGTTATGAAGATGTTTTTGTTTTTCAGATTCATACATTAGGCATGGATCAATTTCGCGCTATGATTATTGAGGGATTACAGAGGGCGTTTTCTCCCTCGGCGATAGTTGAACGTTCTGATGTCGAATCCCGAAGGGCGGAAGGGCTTAAAGATTTTCCTGTGGGAGTGCGTTTTGGAAAGGTTGATTCTTTTATAAAATTTAAAGAATGCGGGCATTTGTTTTACGCGGATATTTTAAAAGGCCAGAAAACCGGATTTTTCCTTGACCAAAGAGGCACGAGAATTAAGATAGCGCAATTGGCAAAAGGAATGTCCGTGCTCAATTTATTCAGTTATTCCGGCGCTTCAAGTGTTTATGCCGTTTGCGCCGGAGCAAAAGGCGTGATTAGCGTGGATAGTTCAGCTCCCGCGCTTGAGCTTGCCCGAAAAAATTTCGCTTTAAATTCGATAGATCTTTTAAACGATAACCGCTTTGAATTTATTGAAGAGGATGTTTTTGATTTGTTGGCAAGCGGGAAATTGGCATCCCGTGAGTTTAACCTTATTATTTGCGACCCTCCGCCGTTTACGAAATCAAAAGCTAATATATCTGCCGCGCTGAAAATGTATACGCGGCTGAATATGCAGTGCCTTTCGCTATTAAAAAAAGACGGTATCTTGATAACCAGCTCCTGCTCAGGCAGCTTGACGGCTGAAGATTTCCGGGATACCCTGCGTTTGTCAAGCGGGCAGGCAAAACAGGAAGTCCGGGTTATTGAATGCCTTGGCCAGCCGTTTGATCATACCGACAAGCTTTCATTCCCTGAAGGCAGATACCTTAAAACCTTGATTTTAGAAGTAACCGGAACCTGCTAATTCCAGGAACATAGCGTGGCGCAGCTGTTACTTTTCGTTGTTTTATTTTTGATAAAGCTTGCCTGATTTTTAGTCAATTTTTTTAAACGAATAACAATTTTTCTGTTATAATATATTGGGGTTTTTCTTAAATGAATTGATGGAAAACATATAACTATATATTCTTGATGAAAAAAGGCTTTATTGAAATTAGGAGTAAGGAGAGTATTCTGACGAAAAATACATTAAGAATTTTTTTAATAATAATCTTAGGTTGTTTATCACTGCGGCCAAGTACCGCTTATTCGCAGGAGGATGCTCTTTCCTGGGAAGATTGCCTCACTGAAACTAAAAAAAATAACCCCGGTATTATTTCTGCTTTAGAAGGTATTAACATAGAGAAGGCTGATAAGGATATCTCTGCCAGCGTGTTTTATCCTCAGCTAAACGCAACCATGAACGCTGCTACTTCAAAAACAAGCGCTGCCGGATCTGGAAGCGAGATCAGCGATTTATATTCATACGGCGTAAGCGGCATACAGCTTATTTTTGACGGATTTAAGAGCATTAACGAAGTGAAAACCGCTGCCGAGAATTTAAAAGCCGCGCAGTATGCCTATCGTTTTACTTCCGCGGAAGTCAGGTTTAAATTACGCAGCGCGTTTGTTAGCTTATTAAGGGCCCAGGAGCTGGCCAGAGTTGCCGAAGAGATATTGAAAATTAGAAAAGATAATTTGATATTGATAACCCTGCGGCATCAGGCAGGCCTTGAACATAAAGGAGCGCTTTTGACAGCGGAAGCGAACGCGGTTGAGGCAAAATATGAACTTTCTCAGGCAAAAAGGAATGTTGAATTTATGCAGAGGCTTCTTACCGGCGAGTTGGGGCGCAAGGAATTTAAACAGGTAACGGTTAAAGGAGAATTTATTGTTAATGAAACTGCTAAAGAAAAACCTGATTTTGAAGAATTAATAAAAGTTAACCCTTCGGTTTTGCAGGCTATCGCTAAAAAGAACGCGGGTTCGTTCGGCATAAAATCCGCTTACGGTAATTTTGCTCCGCAGATTTTAGGCTCGGCAGGCGCGAAGAAGAAGAGCTCGCATTGGCCGCCGGAAGACGAGCAGTGGAATTTAGAACTGGGTGTAAGTTTGCCGTTATTTGAGGGAGGCTTAAAAGCCGCTAAAGTTTCCCAAGCGCAGGCCGAGTATAAACAGGCAATGGCTGATGAAACCGGTATCAGAAACGCGGCAATTGTAACTCTTGAACAAACCTGGGCAGGGTTACAGGACTCGATAGAAACTGTCGAAGCCCGGCATAACTTGCTGAAAGCCTCGGAAGAACGCGCTAAAATAGCCCAGGCGCAGTATTCAACCGGTTTTATCAATTTTGATAACTGGATTATTATAGAAGATGAGTTGGTGAGGGCTAAAAAAGCTTATTTGGAAGCGCAGTCAGAGGCATTACTCGCGGAGGCATATTGGATCCAGGCGAAAGGAGAAACGTTGGAATATGCGAAATAAGAAAATTATATTGATTTTGAGCGTTATTATACTGGTAACCGGTTTGATTGTTTGGAAGGTTAAGCTTAATAGTGATCAATCAGAGGGGATAATTACACAGGAAATTCAGCCTGCGATAGGGCCAATCCAAAGATCGTTTTCAACTACCGGTTCAGTATTACCGCTTAACCGTTTAGAGGTTAAGCCGCCGGTAGGCGGAAGGATTGAAGAGGTTTTGGTTAAAGAAGGCGATGAGGTAAACGCCGGGCAGATTTTGGTGTGGATGAGCTCGACAGAACGTGCAGCTCTTTTAGATGCGGCGCGCGGCCAGAGCGAAGAACAACGCGCTTATTGGAACGAGGTTTATAAACCAATTCCCCTGATGGCATCGATTAATGCCAAAGTGATTGTAGCCAAAATACAGCCTGGACAGACTGTAACTGCTAACGACGCGGTTATGGTGCTCTCCGACCGGCTGATTGTGCGGGCGCAGGTAGATGAAACTGATATCGGAAAGGTAAAAGTCGGGCAGGACGCGGTTATTGAGCTGGATGCCTATCCGGACACAAAAATAGCGGCCAAAACCGGGCATGTATATTATGAATCAAAGACTGTTAATAATGTTACTATCTATGAAGTAGATCTTATTCCTGAATCGGTTCCGGAGTTTTTCCGTTCCGGGATGAACGCGGCTATAAATTTTATTGAAAATCGTAAGGATGATGCGCTGCTTCTTCCGCTTGATGCGCTAACGCAAGAGGAAGCGGGTAGTTTTATTATGGTCAAGGCAAAGGATAAAGCCAACCCGATACAACGGCAAGTTAAGACAGGTATTTCTAATGGCCAAAATATTGAAATTGTTTCCGGGCTGGATATTAACGATATAGTTATCGTTAAAACAAAGAAATACTCACTACCGCAAGCAAAGACTAGCTCTAATCCGCTTGTACCTCCAAGGGGAAGAAGGCCGGGCGCACAGAAAAAATAATATGATTGAGCTTAAAGGTGTCCATAAGACATACCTGATGGGGAAAGTGCGGGTGAAAGCGCTTGACGGCGTATCATTAACAATTATGCCGGGAGAGTTTGTTGCGATTATGGGGCCGTCCGGTTCGGGAAAATCAACTCTTATGCATATTATCGGGCTGCTTGACAGGCCTGATTGCGGTGAATATTTACTAGACGGAAAGCGCTTAACAGGTTTCAAAGAAGAGCAGATAGCCTCTATCCGGAACAAGTTAGTCGGTTTTGTTTTTCAGCAGTTTCATCTCTTGCCGCGGATGAGCGCGCTTGAAAACACTGAATTGCCTTTGGTATACGCGGGCAATCGCCATTTAAAGGAAAAAGCCGAACAGGCATTAGGATCAGTAGCTCTTTTAGATAGGATGAACCATAGGCCCAATGAGCTTTCCGGAGGCCAGCAACAAAGAGTTGCCATTGCCAGGGCTTTGGTTAATGATCCGCTGATAATTCTCGCCGATGAACCTACAGGCAATCTTGACACTAAAAGTGAAGAAGAGATACTAGGCGTATTGAAGAGATTGAACGAACAGGGCAAGACAATTGTGGTGGTTACTCATGAGAAGGAAATTGCGGATATCGCAAAGAGGATTATTTATATGCGCGACGGCAGGATTATTTCCGACAGCCATGCCGGCGCTCCTCTTTCGCCGGTTGAGTTTTTTACGCAAGCCGGCGATATTGATTGCGCGCTTTCAAAACATTGCTCTATTTCCGGAAAAGCAAAATTCGTGGATTATTTTAAGCAGGCTATTTTCGCGATGTTTACCCATAAGCTGCGTTCTGCTTTGTCGATTCTTGGTATTCTCATTGGCGTTGCCGCGGTAATTGCCATGCTTGCTCTTGGAGAAGGAGCGAAAATTTCTATTCAGTCCCAGCTTGCGTCGCTGGGTTCTAACCTGCTTATTATCCGGCCGGGGTCTTCACGGCTTCACGGCGTTGCGTTGGAAACAGGTTCAGTCACCCGGTTTACTTTTGCCGATATAAAATCTATCGGACGTTTGGAAGAGATACAAATGGCCAGCCCTTCAGTAACCGGTAGGGGACAGCTGGTTTATTCCAATAAAAACTGGAATACGCAGGTAGAAGGAGTAGGCGTTGAGTATGCCCAAATGCGCGCGGCTGTGCCGGTAGTAGGAAGGTTTTTTAATGAATATGAAGTAAAGATGCGGGAAAAAGTTGCTGTTTTAGGCGTTGCGGTTGTAAAGGAATTATTTGGGGAAAGTGATCCGATAGGCCAGACAATTAAGATTAATCTGATTAATTTTAAAGTAATAGGGATTCTTCCGGCTAAAGGCTCCACCGGCTTTCGAGATCCGAACGATACAGTCCTTGTGCCTGTGACTACGGCTATGTATCGTTTGCTCGGTAAGCAGTATCTGGATACTATTTATGCTGAAGTTAAGGAGCCCCAGATGAGCGAACAAGCGCAGCAAGCCATAAAGGATATTATTACGAAACAACACCGCATAAATAATGAGGCGGACGATTTTTTTGAAATTCGGAACATGGCAGATATTAAAAGCACTCTTGAGACTACTACCAAGACAATGTCTCTGCTTCTTGGAGTTATCGCGGCGATTTCTCTTTTGGTAGGAGGAATAGGAATAATGAATATCATGCTCGTATCAGTTACTGAACGCACCCGCGAGATCGGCCTGCGTAAGGCTATCGGCGCGAATAATCAGGATATTATGGTGCAATTTCTTATTGAAGCGGTACTTCTGTCATTCATTGGAGGAGCAGGAGGCGTAATACTGGGAATATGCGCTGCATTGCTGATTATATATTTTGCTCAATGGACAGTTGTTGTTTCGGCTTTTTCCGTAATACTGGCGACGTTTTTTTCTTCCGTTATTGGGCTTATTTTCGGCTTGTTGCCGGCAAAGCAGGCCTCGCGTTTAAATCCTATTGAAGCGTTGAGATATGAATGAAAAAAATTAAACGGCGTGATAGATTCTATACTTATATTGTCAGATGCAAAGACAATACGTTTTATACCGGATATACCAAAGATCTGGAAAAGCGAGTAAAAGAGCATAACGAGGGAAAACGCGGGGCGAAATATACCAGAAGCAGAAGGCCGGTGAAGCTGGTGTGGTTTAAGGAATATAGGTCTTATATAAATGCCGTTCGGGAAGAGCGGAGAATAAAAAAGCTGAAAAGAGTTCAGAAGGAACGGTTAATTAGCTAAAATGATTTATCAGATTGTGCTTATAGCGATAGTGTTTTTTTTGCTGGCTTTTCGTTTTTACGGATTTTTTTTGGCAAAGCGTTTTACCTCTGGAGATGCTTCGCCAACGCCTGCCTGCGAAATTAATGACGGAATAGATTATATTCCGGCAAAGCCGTCTTTACTTTTGGGCCAGCATTTTTCCGCGATAGCCGCTGCCGGGCCGATTGTCGGGCCGATTTTGGCTTGTCTTTGGTTTGGCTGGCTGCCCGCGCTTTTATGGGTGGTACTGGGGTCTGTCTTTATCGGCGGAATACATGATTTCGGCAGTTTAATGGCATCTTTACGGCATAAGGCTTCTTCTATCGGAGAAGTAGTGAAAGTTTATATGCCGAAGGCGCACAAATTTTTTCTTATTTTTGTCTGGCTGGCGCTTCTTTACGTAATCATCGCTTTTACCGATATCACCGCGCATACTTTTAAAACCGCTCTTTCCGGAGAGGCTTTTGGCCCGGCAGTGGCAGGCTCATCAATTCTTTATCTTGCCTCGGCCATTGTCTTAGGGGTTTTATTATACCGCTTTAAAATTAAACTTTGGCTGGCAACCATGATATTTTTACCGCTGATGCTTTTTATTATCTGGGCCGGGCCGCATCTGCCTAAGCAGTTATTGAATTTACTCGCGGGAATTTCTATTAAACAGTGGGATGTGATTATTTTATTTTATTGCCTTGCGGCGTCTTTAGCGCCATTGTGGCTTTTATTACAGCCGCGCGGATATCTTGGCGGCTGGTTTTTGTATTTAGTTATTATCATCGGATTGGCAGGGGCATTGTTTGGCGGTTTTAGGATAGAATATCCGGCAGTTAATTTAGAGGGATTTAATAGCGCTCTTAACGCCAAGGCAATATTTCCTGTATTATTTATCACAGTAGCCTGCGGCGCCTGCTCCGGTTTTCACGGGATTGTCGCTTCCGGTACTACTTCCAAACAGATTTATCATTTCAGGGACAGTTTGCCTGTTGCCTATGGCGCGATGTTGTTGGAAGGATTGGTCGCGGTTTTGGCAATAGCCACAGTGGTTATGCTGCCTAAGGGGGCCGAGGCGCTTAAAGCCGACCCTAATTTAATCTATGCCCGGGGAATTGCCGGTTATTTGGGATTGTTGAAAGTCAATTATTCAATAGCGCTTTCATTTGCTTTATTAGCATTTTCTACTTTTGTTTATGATACTCTTGATGTTTGCATGAGGCTGGCAAGATATGTGTTTCAGGAATTGTCCGGATTAAAAACAAAACTGGGCATTTTTTTCGCGGCATTTATCAATCTGCTTATCCCTTTTGTTTTTCTTATGTCAACAAAAGAAAAGGGGTACTTGGTTGCCTGGCCGATTTTTGGCACCAGTAATCAGCTTTTAGCCGGGTTGATACTTTTGGTGATTTCAGTTTGGCTGTTTAAATCCGGGAAAAATCCCGTTTACACTGTTTTACCGATGTTGTTTATGATGATTATGAGTGTTTGGTCATTACTAAATATGGTTATTTCTTTTATCCGCGCTATCCCTGAAATATTAAAAGGCAGCGCCGGTACGGACATTTTTATTTCCGGCATTTGCGCGATTGCGCTTTTAGTTTTGAGTATGATGTTATGCTATGAAGCAGTAAGGGTATTTTTAAGCTGCAAAAACGGCGGTTTGAAAGCAGACTTATGATTATGCTCAACATTTTCAGTGGATTTTCAGTTTACTTTTTATTTTAATAGTTTATAATAATATAAGGAAACTATTGGTTGGAGCTCTTGGGTCCGGAGAAAAATATCCGGAGGTCCTTTGAGATGGTCGGGCCGCCATCTTGCGAATTTACGCAGGGCGGCCTTTAATTTTCAGGATAAAAAATGAAAAGAATATTTTTATTTATTTTTCCGATCCTTATTGTTATTGCGGCGGCTTTTACTATTTTTGGCTATTTTCATGTCCGTGTTGAAGAAGAAAAACTCATCGATGATTTGAAACGTAAATCCAAACATATCGCGGAAAGCATGGAGTTGTCGGCGAGGGTAGTTTTTCTGGCAAAGGACATGAGAAATGCCAATTACCTTGCCGAGAAATTTGAAACACGCGAAAGGCTGCAAGGATGCGTTTTATACGATAAAGACGGCAATATTATTGCTATTACTAAACGCTTTAGTGATTGGAAAGAAAAAGATAAGCCTTACTTGAAAGATTTATTGTTGAGCAAAATTCCCAGAGGCGAGCTGGAAAAATTTAAAGAATCTACCGTTTATAGTTATATTTATCCTATCACGGACGATGAAGATCAAGTTTTGGGTTTGGTTGAGGTTATATACGACACTTCTTATGTGTTAACCAGGCTGACAGAGATATGGAAGAGAATCAGCGCGACTCTTGTAATATTGGTAGTGATAATTTTTATTATCGCAATTTTTCTTCATCAGCAGATTTTTGCTTTGCCTGTTCAGCGCCTGACAGAGTGGTTTACCCATTTTCAGCGTGGCGAAACTGATGAGGCGCATCCTATCAAAGAGGAAGGCGCGTTCGGTAAACTTGCCAGCGAGGTGGAGCAGGTCGCCTTGAGCCTTCGTATTGCCCGCCGGGCGGTTTCTGACAAGGCATCCGCTCGGTTAGAGAAACAGGATGCGTGGACAGAAGATAAATTAAGGGACCTTGTCTGCGCTAAACTGGGAGATAACGCTTTTTTTGTGGTTTCGAACAGAGAGCCGTATATGCATGTTGTTGATGAGCCCGGGAGCGCAGTCCGGTGCATAAGGCCGGCGAGCGGCGTTGTTACGGCAATTCACCCTGTCCTTTGCGCCTGCGGAGGAACATGGGTTGCTCATGGCTCCGGAAACGCCGACAGAAGGTTTGTAAACTCAAAAGATAAACTCGGGGTGCCGCCGGAAGATAACCGGTACATCCTAAAAAGGGTCTGGCTTAGTAAAGAAGAAGAGGATGGTTATTATTCCGGCTTTTCTAACGAAGGCTTATGGCCGCTTTGCCATAATACGCATACTCGGCCTATTTTCAGGAAAGCTGATTGGGACATTTATAAAAAGGTAAATCAGAAATTCGCCGATAGTATTCTGGAAGAATTACCCGCGAAAAATCCCTTTGTGTTTATTCAGGATTATCATTTCACGCTTTTAGGGAGTATGATTAAAGGAAAGAGGCCGGATGCAACAATCGCTTTATTTTGGCATATTCCCTGGCCAACTCCGGAATCGTTTTCAATATGCCCTTATCAAAAGGAAATTTTGTCAGGGATGCTCGGATGCGACCTGATTGGATTCCACGTGCAGAACCATTGCAATAATTTTTTAGATACGGCAAACCGTCTTCTTGAGTCGAGAATAGATACGGAAAAATTCAGTGTTGTCCGGATGAATAAAGAAACCTTTGTCAGGGCTTTTCCCATCAGCGTTGTTGGATATACGGATAAAGAGAATGAAATCCCGGATTTGAACGAACGGATTGAGGCAATCAAAAGAGAGTTTAAATTAGACGCGAAGATTATCGGAGTAGGGGTGGACAGGATAGATTATACTAAAGGCCTTATTGAACGGATACTTGCCATTGACAGGTTTTTTGAAAAATATCCCCAGCAGAAGAAGAAAGTAACATTTATTCAGATGGCATCTCCCAGCCGTGTTCTTATAAAGCGCTACCAGGAGCTTATATTGGAAATCGATGAGTTGGCCGAAAAGATAAACCGCAAATATGCGGACGGTGACTGGAAACCGATTATTTATCTTAAGAAATATTTTTCTGCCGACGAAATTCTTCCTTTTTACAAGATGGCAGACTTTTGCCTGGTTAGCTCTTTGCATGACGGAATGAACCTTGTTGCCAAAGAATATGTGGCGGCAAAGCAAGATTTATCCGGGGTGCTTATTTTAAGCCAGTTTACCGGCGCGGCCAGGGAATTGACCGATGCGGTTTTGTTTAATCCTTATTCAATCGAAGAATTCGCTCAAGCCATAAAGCTTGCAGTGGAGATGCCCCCGGATGAAAAGAAAAAACGCATGGGGAATATGAGAAAAATCGTCGCGGAAAATAATATTTATCGCTGGGCCGCAAATATAGTGACGGAATTAACAGCGCTGAAAAAAACTTGATGTTGTTTCGCCGGATATGCGCGGTTATTTTATCCCGCATGCTTTGAAAACCCCGGCTTTTAAGCCGGGGATGAAAGCAAATCTGCGGGATTCCGCTCAGAAACCCCGGGCTTTAGCCCGGGTGAGCTTCATTCGGCTGGATTATAGCCTCCGGGCTGCGGATAAAAATTGAATGGCCTTAATGAACCGATATGGAATACTTGTTTAAGTCGTGGGATAGAGTTGAAAAAAAAATAGGCCGGAATAATTTATTTATCTTTTTGGATTTCGACGGTACTCTGGCGCCGATTGCTTTAACGCCCAAGAAAGCTGTTTTGCCAAAAGAGGTAAAACAGCTTTTAGAAAGAATGTCGGAAAATCCCCGCGTAAGATTGGCGTTTATCAGCGGCAGGCGGCTTGAGGATTTAAAAAGCAAAGTAGGAATAAAAAACGCTATTTATTCCGGTAATCACGGCCTGGAGTTATCCGGGCCGAAAATTAAGTTCAAGCCTGCGCTTCCCGTGCGATATCAGATGATTATTGGGCGGA
Source organism: Candidatus Omnitrophota bacterium (assembly GCA_016213925.1). Lineage (GTDB taxonomy): Bacteria > Omnitrophota > Gorgyraeia > B26-G9 > B26-G9 > JACQZH01. The sequence continues at coordinate 87,886 of JACQZH010000021.1, forward strand.
TAAAGCGTGAGTTGGACCGGAAGACTTTTTGTATCCGGGGAGTTCTTGTAGAAGATAAGGGGCTTACTTTAAGCCTGCATTACCGGTTGGTGAAGAGCAGGGATATTGCCGGTTTAAAGAAAATTTTTCAGGAAACGGCTGCACCGTATCTTGTAAATAGCAAGATAAAGGTTCAGCCCGGCAAGAGGGTAATTGAAGTAAGGCCGCCGGTAGAATGGGATAAAGGCAGGGTTGTTTTATGGCTTTTGGAAAAGAATTTTTTTGCTTCAAAAAACGCAGGCGTAATGCCTATTTATATAGGTGATGATGTTATTGACGAAGACGCTTTCCGGGTGATAAAAAACAAAGGATTGGCAATATTTGTCGGCAAACCGAAAAAATCTTACGCGCGGTATTATTTAAAAGACCATAACGAAGTGCGGAATTTTTTAGAAAGGATTTTGGTCAGGTATCATGGCAGAATTAGCGAGGGCAAAAGAGCCGTTTAGATTTTTTACGAGGCTGCATCTGTCGGAATTAACAGGGCTCAGGGCCGCGACTTTGGGCCGGTTATTGAAGTTTATCAAAGATGTTCCAGGAGCGTGTATTTATCATCACACTCATAGATTTTTACAGCAGCACCAATATCTTTCGCCCGAGCCTCCGAACGACTTTGCTTATTGGGTAAGTGAAGTCCTTAGCGAGGTTGAACTGGGTGAGAGGCTCGCGAGCATTGATACTGTCCAATACACCACGATACGTCAACTTCGGGAGAAAATAGTTGAAACTATCGGAGCGTATTTAAAAGATAATAAATCCGCTAAGCGAAAATTTGCGCGCCGAGAAGAAGAATTTCACTTTATTAAGTCAGTAAGTTTTGTTATCCCTACTAATTATTTTGCGTATAATTTAAGAGAGTTCGCACAAGTTTTACGCCAAATAACTATCGATTCTATATATTTTCATGTTTTTGAAGCAAGGATCAGGCTGGAGAAGGCTAATAATGATTTTTCCAACTGGATTGAACATTCTCTAGGGGATAAAGAGCTGGCGGATAAATTTTCGCGGCTTGATCCTTATACGCAGACCCTGGAGGGGTTGAGGGCGGCATTAATACGGATGGCGCAAGACAGGATAGGGGATTAATATGGCACGATTAGAGGAATATGTATCTATTGTCGGGCAGCCGGTTATTGACGATTTGCGGCTTTTAGCCGATAAGCTGAAAGGTAAGGTTATTCAGCACATTAATTCTACCGCTGTCGGAGGAGGAGTGGCGGAAATTCTAAACCGCATGCTGCCTTTGTTGAAAGGCTTAGGGGTCGAAAGCAGGTGGGATGTTATTAAAGGCGGCGAACAGTTTTTTGAGGTTACCAAAAAATTCCACAATGCATTGCACGGCAAGCCTGAAATAATTACTCAGCATGATTTCGATATTTTCATGGAAACAAGTTTCAGGAACATTGAAGAAGTAGATACCTGCGGGGATATCGTGTTTGTGCATGATCCTCAGCCGATCGCGCTTATAGAAAAGCGGGCGAATAACAAATGGCTTTGGCGCTGCCATATTGATGTGTCCAATCCTGATTTAAAGGTGTGGAATTTTTTAAAACAGTTTATTATTTGTTATGATACGGCGGTTTTCTCCGCCCCGTCTTTTTCGCAGGAACTGCCTATTAGGCAGTTCCTGATAGCGCCGTCGATCGATCCTTTAAGCGACAAAAATAAAGAATTGCCGCAAAGCGAAATTGACTCGGTCATGGAAAAATAAGGCGAAACCGGTAGTAGCTTCCAATGTTGGAGGAATTCCCTTACAGATAAAACATAAATATTCCGGTTTGCTTTGCCATTCGGTTGAAGGCGCTGCGTTCGCGCTTAAACAAATGCTTAATAGCCCCGGATTCGCTAAAAAACTGGGTGAGAACGGCCGCGAGCATATCCGAAATAATTTTCTGCTTACGCGGCACTTGAGGGATTATATGCTTTTATTTTTATCGCTTTACCATCCTGCGGATTTGGTATATTTGTAGTCGAAGAGGCCTTATTGCCGTGAAAACTAAGATTTCTTTATTCATATTATTTTTCCTTGTATGGGTAAATGCCGTTTTTGCAGAGGAAGCGGAAAATAAATTTCTTGCGGTTTCGGCACCGGTAGCTGATATAAGAAAACAGCCGCAAGACAGCAAAGGCGGATATGAACATGATGGCCTGCAGCAGACGCAGGCCCTATTTAATGAAATTCTCTTATATAAATCTTCTGATAACGATTGGTATTATGTTGAGGCTGTTGAGCAGCCGGAATTTACGCATAATGGGCAATGGCAGGGGTACCCTGGTTATATAAGGAAAGAAAAAGTCAAGCCTGTCAAAAAATACCCTGAATATGATATGGTTGTTGCTGTAAATTCTGCAGAGATTCTTGATTCTCCGTCTTTAAAAGCAGGAGTTTTATTGCGTGTTTCAATTGCTACAAAAGTCAAAACGATAATCAAGCAAAAGAATTTTTATAAGGTGGAGATACAAGAAGGGGGCTTTGGCTGGATAAATAAAAATGATCTCATGAAGCTGGGAAAACGCGTAACCCGGAAAGGCCTTATTAAAACCGCAAGGCTCTTCTTAAAGAATCCTTATTTATGGGGAGGAAGGTCTTTTTTTATGCCTTTTCTTAAAGATATTACTACGGGCGTTGATTGTTCAGGGCTGGTTAATCTTGTTTACCGCGCCAATGGAATGGATATTCCCAGAGACGCGCAGGAACAGTGGATGCTGGCAGAAGACATTACAGCCGAAGAATTAAGGCCGGCGGATTTAATATATATATCCAATAAAAACCGCTTTGATTCGATTGTTCATGTAATGATATCTTTAGGGGGTGAAAATTTTATTGAAGCGCCAGGGACAGGAAATGCGGTCAGGATTAATAACTTTAAAAATAAATTCGGTATGAGCCTTAAAGAGTTGAAAGAAAAAAAATTCATCACGGATGGCAAAAAGATATATTTTAGAAAAGTTAAAGATATAAAGAATAAGATGGGATAAAATATGAAAATTTTAAACTTCATTTTAACAGTGTTTTTGGCCGTATTTTTTTGCGAGGCAGCGCATGCCGAGAATCGGAAGATTATTGAGGAACGCGGAGGAAAAGTTATCAAATATGATGACGGGTCTTGGCAGTTATTAGTAGACGGCAACCCTTACTTCATAAAGGGAATTTTGTATACGCCGGTTAAGATTGGAGAAAGCCCCGGCGAAGCAACTATGCGCGATTGGATGTATTACGGATACTTATGACGGAATAAATGACGCGGCGTATCAAACCTGGCTGCTGGAAAGATATTGTGTTAAATAGTACGGAATGTTATGATTCAACTAATCACTTTGCCGGCAATTCCATAGGCGGAGTGGTTTTTGACTGGCTGGATCGTTGGTATATGGATGGTTCTCCTGGAGAACATAATCCCGGCACTAAATACTGGGCTACTTCTTTGGATAATCTTGATCATGAGGAGTGGTTTGGTATTATGTCTATGGGGGATGGTTCTGATTCGCTTATGCGGCAAAAACGTAAATCGTACGATTATTTCCAAGATATCTGGAATTGCGGCAAATTATCTTTTTGATTAAAAAAATGGCCAGCCTCAAAATTGGTTGCCATCTGCATAACAGATGGCAACTTTAATTGGGAAAATTTGACATATCAAAAACTGCTGTCGGTGGGCTTTAGCTTGCGTAATTTACTTGACAAAATAATCTGTTATGGTAATTTATTACCATAAACATGGTGAAAAGATGGTATCTTTACGTTCAAAAGTGACAATAAAATTATTGGATTACTATTTCCTTAATCCGGAGGCTCAAGTCTATATTAATGAGGTGGCAAGGATTCTAGAGCTTGATCCCAAAAATACAGAGACTAAGCTTAAGGA
>JACQZH010000004.1:0-28678 GCA_016213925.1 Candidatus Omnitrophota bacterium
CAAAACATAAAACCTGCTAACGCGAAAACCACAAAGTTGAAAACTGCCTTTTTAAACACGCTAATATCCCCCTTTCTTTTAAGTTAATTTTTTGTTAAATATCATATATAAAAATCCTGAACCGAATAAAACCAGCATACTAGGTTCTGGAACAGTATGTGAAGCATAATATTCGTTATCCATTGCCTGCTGGAAAGCATTAAGCGTTTCTTGGGAAGAATCAATTCTCCAATTCCTTTCTTTCAAAACATTAAACCAATAAAAGGCGTCAATATCTCCGTATTCATTCTGAATTTTTTCAAAAGCGTCAAGGATCCATTCCGCCTTTGTTTTTCCCACTACCGTAGTTTCTTCCTCACTGGCAAATTCAGCAATCATTAACTTTTTGTCTTCTCCGAAAATATCAGTACGCGTAGTTAAAGTGTCATATATCTCTCCAAAAACATCGTCAAACGTCAGCCAATATCCCCACGGCTCCTGATCTGTACGGTAACCCCAGTTATAACCATCCATTCCCAGCCAGTCAACTTTATCTTCGCCGGGATAGTAAGCAGATAAAACATCCGCTCTTGAACTATGATGATTAGGCGCCCAAACAAATTCAACATTATCAGCTCTCTCAAACTGAAAAATATCATACACATGCTCCCACGCGTCTTTATATTCTTCAGGTTTATCCTGCCAAGGATACCAACCCGCAGTAGCGCTATTATTATCGTCAATCATCTCATGCGCGAAACGTAAACGCACTGTACTGCCATAATCTTTTAAATCGCGGGCAAACTGTCTGATATATTGATCATGCTCATTATTTTTTATACTTTCCAAAGAATAACTCGTATCATTTGAGCCCATCCTTGACCACGGTTCCCAAGTTAGTTGAAGCACAGTCTGTGTATCATAACCGTCATGATACACAATGTTGTTTTTTAAATTATTAATGGGTAAGTTGCCTTCACTCCATGCCCAATAAACAAGTACCGAATTAAGATGCCTGCCTGAAAGATTTTCAAAATCATTGATCTGGCTGACTGTCGGAGACTGCCCATCGCTATTACCTAAAAACGCTCCGATATCGCACGACCCGGCAGCAATAACCTTTCCCGCTGAAGATTCCATAACCAGGGAAAAAATTATTACAAAGAGAAAATAATTAATTTTTGAAATCTGTTTTTTATTCTTCATATTTTTTTATTTAATTTTTAAATTTTTCCTATCCACTGCTAAGCGGAATATAAAAAAGTTAAGAAAGTATACCATAGGAAATAGTTTCTGTCAATATTAAATAAAGATTTTTTAAAAGTTTTTATTTTGTTAAATTTAGATTTTTAATCACTTGCGGCACAATATGTTGCAGATTTTTTAATTCGAGGCTGCTGTCATTATGAAAATAAAACTTAGAAATTCTTATTAAAGAGCCTTCAATTTTTTCTCCTTTCAACCTTCTAAGCAGGAAATAAAATTGCTGCTTATAGTAATTATTGCTAATCAGTTCATTAGCAGTATAAAAATATACTACTGCCTGAAAACCGTTTTTTGCCTGCACAATAAGATAGTTTACTTTAAAAGAATTATTCTCATCCCTATCGATTGTCATTGTGCCTCGCTGCAGCAATTCGTTTTTACCGGAACCAAGATAACAATATTCCGGCTGATGTATACTCGCGCGCCTGCTCCCTGTTTTTAAAATATACCAGCTTAATTTTTCTCCTTCTTTATTGGAATATTCCGCAAGCCCCGCACCCCTGGTCCCCAGAATATTCAGGACATCTTCAGACAAAGGAATTTCACGAAAAAAATTCCATTCCCCCAGGTTCAAAGGAAAAACCGGCTTATCAACCTCATCAGAATAAGATGTTTTTGCTGAATTCACCAAACCGGACATAAGCGCGGCTATTACTAAAATAACCAGGCTAATTAAGAGGCTATCGGTTTTTTTCGCCATGAAATAAATATCTCCCTTAATATAATGAATCCAATAAAAGCGAACACAAAAACAAGCAGCCCTGAAAAATCATGAAACCAGCCCATTGCTACTTCGCTGCCGTATACATAAAAAACAATGGCATTAGGCGCGGGAACCATAAAAACAAGAAAAAACAACGGAAAAGCAATAACCCTAAGAAAAGCAGGACCGCAATTGTAAAGCATCAATGCCGAAAGACATCCTATAAAACACAGCCCGCTTAAAAAGTTTATCTCAAAAAAGCTTGCCAGCAAATGAAGGCAAAGAAATATTACAAGCATGGCCAGACCTTTATCATAAACCCGCGGCTCTGCCGCCTTAAGCTTATCTTTTAATCTAAAAACAAGAAAAGCCGCAACAAAAGGAACCAGGTAACCGTGGGCATAAAACGACTCGGTTTCCTCAAACCGCGCCACCATCCAGGAAAATGTCGGTTTGAAAATTGTGCAGGATAATACCGCAATTAAAGCGATTTTTACATATTTGAGAGGCATAGTTATCGGGAAAGCCCTTCAATTTCCGCTTTGGATTTCTTAGCAAGATCACCGTCAGGATACTTGTCTATTATTTGCTGATAATATTTTATTGCTAAGGCCTTGTCATTTAAGTTAAACTGGTAAATTTTACCGATATTAAAAAGCGTCCAGGCGTCGATAATCGGGTCCGGATATTTTTCTCTCAAAGATTGCAGGTACCCAACTGCTTTTTCTTCACCTTCCAGGTTTAGCAAACAGCTGACCGCGTAACTGATACAGCCAATCCTAAGCACGGTTGTTTCATTGCTGTTTTCTATTGCCTGATTGTAAAAAGCTAACGCGTCACGAAAAGCTGTTTGCGCTTCTTCTTTTTTATCGCTTTTCATATAATGCTGCGCGATATAAAGCGGCACTATCAAGGTATTTTCCTGATAAGGATACAATGAGTTAATCTGCTTATATATTTTTTCCGCCATATCCCAGTTATTTTCGCGTTCATACAAAATCGCTTTATTATTTAAAGCAAAAACACAAATAGCCGCCTCTTGAGAAAATTTTTCGTAAATTTTATCATATTCCTTGCGCGCCTTATCTGATTCATTTTTCAATTCATAAAGGCGAGCTATATTAAAATGAGCGTGCGGGACACTTTTCCAATTCGGATAACGCAATATTATTTCACTAAAAGAAAATATCAGCGCGTCAATCTCTTTCTGAACATCTTTTGTGGTATCTTTACCTTGCAGCAGTTTCTGAAACCGCACATTCGCTTTCCAAAACAGTTTTTCCGCCGTATATGTGCCATCAGAACACCCGGCGCATACGCTCAAATACGCAATTACAAGTAATAACAATATGCTTTTATCTAATTTCATATATTCTCCGAAGCATTTAGAAAAATACGGCAGATAGATATATAAATAACCGCGTTTGATAAAAATAAAAACAAAACCTCAAAAACCAGGATTACCAGCACTATTTCGGGGAAAAGCGGGAATAACTCGCTTATCAAATAAGTAATTTTGGTTTTTACCAGGAATATCAGCGCGTTTAACAGTCGGAATACAAATATCAGCGTAACCGAAGAGAAAAAGTTTCGCCCTAAAAACATTATGGCTTTTTTTATACTCCTAAGAAAACCTTCCTTATAAAATATTAAATAAGCAGCAGCGTAAATAAATATCGCTTCAAAAACAACCATTAGAGCAAAATAAACGCTAAAAACAGCATAAATAAGGATTCTGGATATTCCGGGCATTCCTATAACTATTTTTGCCAGCTTACATCCGGAAAAACCCACTATACCAAATACAGCCGCAAGCAGGAATAAGAAACAAACCCTTCTTAGCGCCCTATTAAAGTTTCCCCAGGTTCTGATCTTAACCTTCTCGATTAGCATCTGATGGACCGCGCCAAAGGCCATTGCCTGGGCTATAAGCCCAAAACTTATATAAATAAGCACCCTTCCCAGCAAAACAAGTTTGGGTAAAACCAAAAAATTCAGCGGATAATGCATGAACTGCTCTCCCATAAACGCCCTAACCCAGGGGCCGAGCAGGCTGGAAACCGGAGGCCGGGGAAAATAATAAGCAACACTAAGCCATGAATATTCACAGGCCGCAACCAGAAAGAAAGGCAAAACAACCAGCGGCTGCTGAAATATCAGGCTTATTCCGCTAAACGCATCCAGTATTTTATTCTTTTTTCCTTTAAGCATGCTTACCATCCTTCAACTGCCCTAGACATATATGAATCCAGGTTAATGATAATAGTACCCTATATCCTTTCTGATGTCAACTTTCCACAAAAAGACACATGACACAATGTCACAAAGTCACAAAAACAAATTAAAATTTCAAAAACCCCCAGTTTCTCAGCCAGCGCAAAGTAGCAAGCAAAACAATAATTAAAGCGCCTATGGCAAAAACCCCTTTTAAACCGGTAAAACTCAACGCGATCAACCCATAACAGCAAGTTAACAAATACAGAGAAAGCACAACCTTGGTTTGAGATTTCTCTAGAACCAGCATCTTATGATGGATATGCTCTTTATCAGCTGTAAAAACAGGCTTCTTTCTTATGATCCTGCGGATTATTGACAAAAAAGTATCGATTATCGGCACAGCCATAGCAAAAAGCGGAATAAACAATGTAAATATTGCTGTTCTTTTATGCGCGCCTTCAAGCGCGATAAGAGAAATCATCAGGCCTAAAAACATACTTCCGGTATTACCCATGAAAATCTTCGCCGGGTGAAAGTTATGAGGAAGAAAACCCAATGCCGCGGCAGTAATGGACAAACTCATAACCGCAACCGCTAAATTCTGCATCTCGACAGCCGCGATAAAAAGAAAAAAAGCGGCTATCCCGATGACTCCCGCGGCTAATCCGTCTAACCCGTCTAACAGATTTACCGCATTAATCATCCCGATAATCCAAATCACCGTTATAACAATGCTCAAAAACCCGCCTAAAGAAAAACTTCCGTCGCCAAACGGCTTAGTTAAAATTCCTATTTCGAAACCAAAATAAATCAGCATTAACGCGCAGAAAACCTGAATCAAAAGCTTTAAATAGGCGTTTAAATCATATATATCGTCAAGCACACCCATAACCAGGATTATCGCCCCGGCAAAAAATAAGCCGAAAAATTTTAATAGAAATTCATCTTGTAAAGCAGGAAAAACCGCAAAAGCAATACCCATAGCAATAAAAAAGCTCAAGCCGATGGCAATACCGCCCAATGTAGGCACAGGCCTTACATGTACTTTGCGCTTGCTTGGCTTATCTATAAAATTCTTTTTTCTAGCGATAGAAAAAACTATAAAAGAACACAAATATGAAAATAAAAAACCTGTCGCAAAAATCACAAAATACATCTTATTTACAATTCCCATAAAAGCCTGCCATTTTACGGATATTACTGCCCCAGTCATAATTTTTAACAACAAAATCCCTGCCCTTTTGAGCAAAACTATTTCTTAAAGATTCATCTTTTATTAAAAAAACTACCTTTTCGGCAAATTCATTAGGTTTATCTGCAATGACTATTGTTTTCTTTCCATCCTCATCAAGCCAGCAGGCCCCCACTGTCGTGGTAATTACACAAATACCCATTGCCATGGCCTCTAGAATTTTATTTTGGATACCTGCAGCTACTCGCAGCGGGCAAACCAAAACAGCAACATCTTTTAAAAATTCCCTTATGTCACTGACCGCACCGGTTACAAAAACATTTTTATTGTCGGAAAGCTGCAATATTTTCCTGGTTGGATTAACGCCAACAATATAAAATTTGATATCCGGGATTTCTTTCCTTATCAGAGGGAAAATCTTTTCATAAAAAAACATAACTCCATCGCGATTGGGGAAACTATGAAAATTTCCCAAGAAAGCAATCTTTTTATTATCAAATCCTGTTTTGTTAACAGAAAAGTAATCCGCATCAACGCCATTAGCAACTATTTTTACATTTTCAGCTTCCTTTAATGACCAGTGCGAGTTTTTATCAAGCACCGAAATCAGCAGGTTATAGTCAAATTTTTTTATTATCATGGCTTCGTACCGCTTAACTTTAATCCATTCGAAATAATAGAAAAGAAAAAACACATGACTTCTAAACGATAAAGAACGCTTCAAGCTCAAAGAAATAGCATCAGTAAGGTCCAGGATACGGCAAATATCACTCTTATCCTGCACATAATGCGCCATGCGCAGCAAATGAACATAGATTCCGTCAAACTCCTCTTTTTTAAGGATATCTTTTATCTTTGCTTTCATTTTTCCTGAAAAATAATAATATACCTGTAACGGAGTAAAAGAAAAAAAACCCAATAAACAATTCAAATAAGAACGCCATACCGGCAAATAAATAACTTCTACGTTCAAACATATTTTTTTTAAATCATCTATATATTGCACCTGCCGGGTATCATTGATAAAAGAAACCAGGGTAATAGAATGCTGTTTTGATAAATGCTTGAGAAAATTGAACACTCTGACTTTATCGCCGCCATACGCAGGATATGGAAGTCTTGAAGTAATAAATAATATTTTCATTTTTTCATCCCATTGATCCCAAAATCGCTCTTACTATCCTTTTCGAAGCTTTACCATCACCGTAAGGATTCCCTGCACGCGACATCTTCTTATAGGAGTCCGGTGATTTTAACAGTTTTTCAACCTCTTGCACAATACGCTTTGAATCCATACCCACCAGTTTTGCAACTCCCGCTTCCACCCCTTCCTGGCGTTCGGTTACTTCACGCATGACAATCAGCGGTTTGCCAAAAGCCGGCGCTTCTTCCTGAACTCCGCCTGAATCAGTCAGCACTAAATAACATTTCCGCAATAAATAAACAAATGTCTGATAATCAAGCGGATCCAAAAGGTGTATATTTTTTTTCCCGCTTAAAATTTTATTTACCGGTTTTTGCACATTCGGATTAAGATGCACCGGATAAATTAATTCCACATCCGGATCGTCTGCAATTTGGCGGATAGCCTTACAGATAGAAAGCATCGGGCCGCCAAAGCTCTCGCGCCTATGCGCCGTAACTAAAATAACTTTTTTATTTTTAAAATCAATATTATTCAAAAGCTCATTTTTCAGAATATATTTTCTAGACGAGATCGAATACAAAGCATCAACAACCGTATTGCCGGTCATATAAATCCGTTTTGGATCAATCCCTTCGCGCCTTAAATTCCCCACAGCTTTTTTCGTCGGCGCAAAATGCAAATCTGCTACCACTGTTAAAAGCTGTCGGTTAATTTCCTCGGGGAAAGGCCGGTACTTATCAAATGTCCTAAGGCCGGCTTCTACATGTCCGGTTGGTATTTTAAGATAAAATCCCGCCAAGGCCGCCATAAAAGCGGTAGTAGTATCTCCCTCAACCAGTATTAAATCAGGGCGCTCCTTTTCCAGTATTTTCGCCAGGCGCAATAGACAGCGGCTTGAAACATCAAACAAAGTCTGATTCTTTAGCATGATGTCCAGATCATAATCAGGCTTAATATTAAAAAGCTTCAAGAATTGGTCTACCATACTGCGGTGCTGCCCGGTTAAAATTACTTTCGAATTTATTTTCTCTTTGTGTTTTTCCAACTCGTTAATAACCGGCGCAAGTTTTATAACTTCCGGGCGCGTCCCCAGCACAGTAAACACTTTTAACTTTTTCATAAAAAAATTCCTCCCAGGTATTTTACCGTAAAAGATTCTAAATTAAGTATTCTTTTCAGTTCTTATGTTTGCACTATACAATTTTTTATCTAGATACACCAGCATTGCCTGTTTAAACGTTAAATTAGCGTTAAAATGACAGCAAAAACGGCATATCGGTAATAGCTTTTTTTTGATTAACGCCCGGAAATCATTATAGCCGGCACTATCCCATAATTCTTTCACAGATAATTGCTTTATATTACCCAATTTATAATTTGCCAATAATGAGCATGGGAAAATGTTACCGTAAGGATCTATCTGCATATCTGTATTAACCACGTAACATTTTTCTACGGGGAAATACCCGTATTTTAAATACGCATCAGGCAAACACCCTAGAATCTTAAATGACAACCCTGTAGATTTCTCCTTTTTAATCACTCTTATTTGTTTATGTAAAATTTGCACTTCTGCCTCATTAAGCAACAGAGACTGCCCGGTTAAAACAAACTGCGTGCTGGCAGCTTTTTTACCTTCAACTATTGTACTCTCTGCAGTATCCGCATCTACTTGCGTTAAATATTGCACGCTGAGAGAATCCAGCTTTATTTTTTTTAATTGTTTTAAAAGCTCAACGAGATAGCGCACATTAAGCGAGCATACCGTAATATGCACCTCAACTCTTGGCAATCTGCTTTTATAATACTCCCTTGCTTTTAGAATATTCTTAATACCCTCCATCGCTTTTTCAAAAGCGCCATTTATTCCCCGGATATTATCATGGATACGTTCAGGCCCGTCAATGGAAACGGAAATTTTGTCTACCTGGTGCTTCACAAGCAGTTGAGCTTTTTCTTTATCAATTAACACTCCGTTACTGATCAAAAGGCATTTCATCTTTCTTTTCTTAATATTTTCTATAAGCTCAAAAATATCATTACGTATTAAAGGTTCCGCACCGACAATAGTGATATTTTCAACCCCTAATTCCCCCAAATCATTAACCACCTCATTCCATTCTTTGGCTGATAATTCCTGCTGCGATTTATCTTTTAAACGTTCGGTTATACTGCAAAATTTACACGATAGATTACAGCGATAAGTTAATTCTAAATGCGCAGAAACCAGTTGTTTTTTTTCATAATTAATATTGCGCTTTATTGCCCTAAAAAATTTCTCCATCACTTAACCTCTGCGGTTATCAGCTAATATCCTTTCAATCCGCGATATTTTCATTAACAACGCCAATTATATTTATTTTACCATGCTTTTTCCGCCATAAAACTTATATTATCAACATTCTTTTTCCAACCATACCAATTAGTGATAATAACCCCAAGACAGCCCTTGTCAGATGCGGCTATCTCTATCCAATCGAGAATATTCTTTTTTTTATCCCATGGACAGCAAAAATATTTCAAATCCTTCGAGCGATGAAAATCAGCAATATGCCCCATCTTTCCCAAACGATCATTTTCCTCATACCACCAAGACATTAATATTATATCCTTCGGGATCATTGCGATGGCATCAGCGGTTTTTCCCGCTTTTCCACGGTATTGGATTTGATAATTTTCGTTACCGCCATTATCCCATGGGTTCAGCATGTCATCCCAAAGCATTATTTTTATTCCTTTATCATGCTTTTTAGCAAAATTATATAAACAGTTAATATCATCCGCGAATAACTGCGCGTTCGATAACCCGCGTTTAAGGCACCTGCTGTCTTTATTCATCCCTTTTATTTCATCATGCCCAAAATGAATAAATTCCGGTTTTAGATGTGTTATAACATTTTCTATCGCCGAAAACATTATTTCATAAGTTTCTTTTTCCGAAGGGCAATATGGGACTTGATTGTTTTTCAATTCAACGCAATTATAATTCATCAATATTATTTCTCCGCTTTTTATTCTTCCGGAAGCCAAACGCCGTATAATTAAGGAACTATCCTCCGTATTATAAGGATACTTGATCTCATGGCGTTCAATTATATAATCTTTCCCCTCTTCAAATCTAATTTTACCATCTGTCGATTTAATTATCAGAGGGGAATCATCTGTTATAAGTATATTATTAAAGAAGCTTTTTCCCTCTGTAACTGGAGCTAATATTTCATTTTTAAACTGCCATGGTATATTTTCCTGCCAAATCCCTTCAGCGCAATTAGGATTTTTAAGTAAAAACGGCGCGACACAGCTAAGGCTTGATATCTGAGGAACCGGTTCGATATAGTTCTGCCTGGCATAGTCAAATATCTTTTTTAAATCCCGGCTTGATTCATAATGGTCAAGATCAAACATATCCCACACATCAAAAATTGCCATGTTTAACTTATGTTCAGCCATGTATTGCAGCTGCTGATAAATACACTCTTTTTCAATACCAAGAAAATGGACTCCTCTTACAGCTATGCGAGGATAATCTTTAATATGAATCTCGGGAAAAAAAATTGTCTTTTCGTCTTTTCTTATCAGCTGTTTTAACGTCTGCACAGCATAAAATATGCCCTCAGCACTTCGGGCAATAAGGTAAACATTAGAATCTTTTACTGCAAGGATATATCCTTGCATGCCTATTTCTTCAAAAATATCACCTTTCAAAAAATCGCTAAACTGGTTTATTTCCGTTTTTTCCTTAATAACTTTTAAAACAATATTCTTAGGTTTTAAAACCGCTGGATAATTTTCCAGCGCAAGCTCAATATCGGCTGATTTTTTTATATGAGCACATAATTGCCGTCCAATAAAAAGCAGGCTGCTATCATCCATGTCAAGGCAAATGCTCCAATCCTTTGCCTCAATCCTTACGCATCCCTTACCATAAACAATCTCTTTTGGAGCAGGAGTAATTTTAATATTGTTTTTAAAAATCAGCTCCCCAGCCAATGCTAATTTTAAATGCAAGAAAGGAATAATTAAAAATAAAAGAATTAGCTTAACTTTTGCCATTTAATTCTTTCTTTTTTCCTGTTTTTTTAATACTATAACCGCGGCATTGTAAACCTGATAAACCGAAAGATTCTTCATACATTCATAGCCGCCCCGGGAACATTTGAACTTACGCCTTACTACTCCCTTTCCTATAGGTGCGCAGGAAAGGGTTCCGTGCAGGTGAGGATAATAGCACGGGCTACAGTCGATACCAGCTCTTACAATTACATTATTATAACCATATGGGCCGTGCACCAGAGGATCTGTATCGCCAAAAAGTCCAATCGTCGCTGTATTAACTGCTGCAGAAATATGCATCGGCCCGGAATTATTACCAATAAACAAATCGCAAGCTTCCAGCAAAGCAGTAATTATATTTAATGGCATATTAAGAAATGGTATCGGTTGATTGGAAAGCGCGCTGGATATTTTATTTATAATTGGCTCCTCATTAAAAGAGCCAATTATAACCACCCTAGCTTTAAGTTCATCAATTAGTCTTTTAGTTAATTGGATAAAGTTTTCATAAGGCCATAAACGGGATTTACCCCATTTCCCGGCACCGGGATGGATGCAGATAAAAAGATCCGAACTTTTAATACTATTTTTTTCTTTAAATTCCAGGATAAATTTGCGTTCGTTATCAGAGATATGTAAAGACATATCGCGTTCAAAAATATCGACATCAATTTCCAGAGGACGCAAAAGGTCAATGTTCAGTTCCACTGCATGCTTAACCTGCTCTACAGTCACTTTATGCGTAAACAAAAATGAAAACTTTCTTAGAGCCCAGAGCTTCTGCCCAAAGCGCGTTTTTGCACCGCTTAAGTAAGCGACAACCGCAGACCGTAAACCTGTCGGATAAGCGCAAATTGCTATATCAATGCGCTCTTTTCTGAGAGTTAATACCAGTTTAATTAGTTCAATAAATATAATGTACGCATTTTTGTCTTGAATATCAACCGTAAAAATCTTCTCTATTTCAGTGACATTGGTTATAACTTCTTTATTTTTCTTAAAAGTCAGCACATAAATCCTGGATAGCGCTAAACCTTCCTTGGCGATACGGATAGCCGGTAAACTCATAACTAAGTCGCCAATGCCTTGGAGTGAAACAAATAATACCTTTTTGCCTGAACTTTTATCCGCTCGCAATTGACTCATATATTTCCTCGTAGCCATTGATCATTTTCCCTATTGAAAATTTTTTTTCCGCGCAAATTTTAGCTTTTCTTGCTAAATTTTTCGCAAATACTTCATCATCAAGCAACGCAATAATTGCATTTGTCAAAGCACTAACATCCTTAATCGGCACAAGAAAACCAGTTTCACCTTTAGTAATTATTTCTTCGGCAATACCCACCGGGGTAGAAATAACCGGCCTTTCCATTAAAATCGCTTCAAGTAGAGAAAGTCCAAATGTTTCCTTCAAAGACGGTAAAACAAAAACATCAAAAATCCCTAAATAGTCAGCGACATTAGGCCAAAATCCGACAAAGAAAATCTTACTTTCCATACCCAATTCCTTGGCATATTTAACCAATTTTTGCCTTAAGACACCATCACCGATAATAATAAACTGCACTTTTGGATAAATATTAGCAATTTTATGTGCCGCTTCTATAAAATACTTATGCCCCTTTTCAGGGCTTAGCCTGCCTACTGTACCGATAACCTTATAAGTTTTATCTATCTTTAAAGACGTGTAAATATCTTCTTTTGTTAACCTTGGTTGTAATCCCTTCGCATCGCATGCATTAGAGATTACTCCCAGCTTTTCTTTTTGAAACCTCTTCTTCAATAACTCTCTTTCCAATGTTCCGAAAACAACGATAATCTTATCGAAATTTTTAATCAGCCTAGAGTCAAAAAATTCATATATCCTTACTTTCCAATTATTCCCAATCCAGCCATGCACCGTAGTTATTACTTTTACTTTAATAAAAAAACGCAGAAGATAGACAAAGAAATCACTCTTATAATCATGACTATGCAAAATATCAACCTCATATTTTTTAATCAGTTTCATTAATTTTATTATCCCGCTAATTACGTCAAATTTAAAAAGCAACTCAATTTTCTGCGTATTAATACCATAAATTTTTACTGCTTCTAACAAAGGAAGCTTTTTTTGGGGATTTTCCGTAAAACATACGACGATAGGTTCAATACGATCTTTATCAATATAACGGGCAATATTTACAATCACTGCTTCTGCGCCAAGAATAACGTCGCAATTTCGAAAATCACTGCGAAGAAGCATGACCGTGATCTTTTTTTTGTCTTTCATCGTAATATTTCCTGGTTTTTACTAAATTCAACGAGAACAACTGATATCGGAACAATTATCCAAAGAATGATCAGGTGCAAATACGAATAAAACATCCCTCCGATAAGATACGCAATAAAACCAACCCTCACTCCCCTAGATATTTGCGCAAGCATTATGTCGTTTTTATTATTGAAATTTATTTCTGCTTTTGATGTGCTTTTAATCACAAACCAAATTATCAGCAGAAAAAATACAAAACCAATCAAACCTATTTCTGCGGCTGTTTGAATAAAAGTATTTTGCGCGTCAAAAAGCATTTTTAGCGGAGAATCGCTTAAAAAAGATCTCATTAAAAATTCATACCTAAATATGCCAAAGCCTACTCCTCTAACCGGATGATCTTTGATCATTTCTATGCCGTTTTGCCAACCGGCAAAACGTAAAGCTATCGCCGATTCCTGAAAATTAAGAATTGTCCCCATCCTCGCATAATATTTAGCCGGAATAAACGGCAAAGAGAAAAGAAATAAAAAAACCAAAATAAAAACTCCCACTACTTTGTATTTTTTAATCAGCCGCACCCCCAAAGAAAGCCAAATAACCGTACATAATTGCAGTAATCCCGCCCTTGAGAAGGTTAAAATATTTGCGATTATTAAAACAATTATAGTACCCAGAAAAATACTTTTTATTCTTTTTCGCCCAAATGCAAAAAACATTTCGACAGCTATCGGTATTGACATTGTCAAATTCATCGCTAAATAGTTTGGGTCAAGTTCGAACCCAAAACTTCGGACTATGCCTTCTTCAGCATAAAGCATGCCTGTGCCTGTAATATATTGATATATACCGGCTATAGCATTAACCAGACTACAGCCGATTAAGATTGATATAAAGTTAATCAGCCGTTTTCGGCCATTTATTAGCCCCGTTATCGCAAAATAGAGAATAAACGCTTTTGTCCCGAATTCCATGAAATAGTTAAAACTAAAATCAAAATATATAAAACATGCAAAAAATGCGAATAATAAAAACCCTGACAGAAATATAGTTTGAATACTTTTTATAATCTTAAAATCACGATAAACCATAATATGCACAGCCCAAGCAAAAACCACCAAAAATGCCAAATTCTTCGCTAAATGAAATTTTTGCAGCTCCTGGAAATGGTGTGTAGGATGAAATACCGCTCCCATAAGAAAAACTATCAGCGCCCAATATGGATTTCTGAATATAGCCACAAGAAGCGCTAATCCAAAAAAAATAGCCAGCACAATCTGCCAAGGGAAAACCAATAAGCTGGCCCCAACAACAAAAGAGAAAATGACCATGAAGAATTTAATCAACCCCGGCAGTTCAAAAAGAGCCTGTTCTTCCAAATGGATCGCATCTACCTTCGGATTATCATATTCAAGCATATTTACTTAGCTCCCAAAGCCCATAAAAACATATAAAAATAGCGCTTAATTATATAAGAAATTTTTCTTCTTTCTTTTAATCCAGTCGCCCACAGCAATACCCATAAGGGCAGCATTATTATCGAGCCGAACAGAATTACTAATCTATAGAAAAAAGCAGCGCGCCTTGTATAATGTTTATAAAAAAAAGCATGCATTGATTTTTTTTCTTCTAAAACCATCCCAAATGGATTTTTATTCGAACTTCCTCCCCTGACGTGAATAATGTCCGCATTTGCAAGAAAAAATATCTTTTTTTTATTCTTTTTAATCATAAAAAACAAATCAGTATCCTCAGCGTACATGAAAAACTGTTCATCAAAAAGGAACTCCTGCATGAGCGCTCTTTTGATTAAGAAGCACGCCCCGGAAACCGCATCAACCTCTTTTGACTCATTATGGTTCCAGTAACTCATCAAATATTTACCAAAAATTGTATTTTTTGGAAACAATCGATCCAAAACCGTTATGCAAAATAATTCTGACAATAGCGTAGGAAAATTCCGCGCACATTCGAACTGCACGCTTTTGTCAGGATTTATAATTTTCGGGCCAACTATATCAAAATTAGGATTCTCTTCAAGAAAATTCACCAGCAGTTTTATGCTGTCATTAAAAACCACTGTATCCGGGTTAAGAAACAATAAGTATTTACCTTTACACCTCCGAATCGCCAGGTTATTCGCCTTGGCAAACCCCTGATTACTTTTATTCTCAATTATTATCACTCGAGGAAATTTTTTTTTAAAGAATTCCACGCTGCCGTCACTCGAAGCATTGTCAACCACTATCACCTCGAATGATGTATCACTTGCACCTTTGTAAATTGACTCAAGGCACTTCTGTAGTAACTCTTTTGTGTTCCAATTAACAATTATAATAGATACCATTATGCTATTCTCTGCCACCAATAATCTCCTTTAAAATCTTTTCCAGTTTATCGTTTGCGCTTTCCCATGTAAAATCTTTAATATAATTATATCCGGCAAAAGAAATTTCTTTTAACTTTACTTCATTATCAAGTAAGGCAATTAAGTTTTCCGCAAGTAAATCCGGCTCTTTGGGAGGAGAAACCAGCGCAGTTTTTCCGGCAATTGTACAAGCAGGTATACCTCCTACGTTTGTAGCAACTACCGCACATTTACAAGCCATAGCTTCCATAGGAGGAAGATGCCAACCTTCTATCCAACTCGGACAAAGAAAGATATCACAACTGCAATATAGATTTCTTAATTCCTCAAGGGAAGGCCGCCTATGAAACTGCGCATAATCAGGAATAGTATTCCCTGGATCAGTCCCAAACATCACTAGTTTAATCCCGGGGTACTTTTCTCTGGCTATTTCAAATGCCTTTACCCCATCCGCTACACCTTTAAACTCCGCGCTATGATAGAGCATTAATACCCTTTTATTTTTGTTAAACACCTTATTATCATTATAAAAATGCTGAAAATTAACACCATTTGGAACAAAAAAAACCTTGTCTTTTTTAAATTTTCGCTCCATTAATTCCTTTAACCAGGGGGCAATCACTATTTGATTTAAATCAAGAGTATAAGTTCTATCTACTTTTTCCGCTGGGCCTATGATAATTTCATAACTTTGAATCAAATACGCTTTTCTTCCCATATTTATTTTATAGTTATAAACGTAATATGCAGTTGGCCAGGCAGTAGCAACAATAATATCCGCATTAGGTATAAACTTTTGATTTAAACTCAAAACCCCTTTTGGTTTTACCTCAAGATCAAACCATTTCACCCTGTTTCTTCTTCTAATATTTCCCAGGAATTTTCTAAAATAGGAGAAAAAAACTCCTATACTATAGTCCGGCCTTTTCCCAAAGTTCAAAGGCCATAACGGATAAATAATCAATACTTCATGGCCTTTAGCCTTTAACCGGTTGGCATGCTCAAAAACAACTCGTATGCCTCCACCAATGCTTAAATCCGGAACAATAAATATTATTTTCATTTTATTTTAAAAATTTGATTTTAAAATATTTAATTCTTTTAAAGAAACTGTTTTGAGTATAATTAACCCAAAAGCATATACAATAACTCCGGCTATCATAAGCACAAAAAGATTTAACCCGCGGTTAATATACAACACTATCCCCATCAATGCCGAACTCAAAAACGGCTTTAATAAATATTTAGCAAAACCCACCTGAACTATTTTGGAAAATTCAATATATGAGTATATAAACAAACTTAATTCGCTGATTACAGTAGCAATCGCTGCTCCTTTTAAACCAAAAGGAGGTATTAACAATGCATTTAAAATTACATTGATCAGCGCTGCCAGCCCAACGCCCAAAGCATATTTCTTTTCCCTGTCACATGCAAGAAGTGAGTTAGCATAAATCATTGAAATAAAACTAATCGCTACGTACCAGATCAAGATCTGAAACGCAACGATTGCATTGTCATATTTTTGAGTAAAAAACAAATTAATTACAGGCTTAGCCAGTATCACTCCTCCAATTCCCAATGGCCAAGCAATAATAATCATAAGCTTAGCCGTAAAGTTAAGCAGCCTGATTAAATTTTCCTTTGACTGCTTATAGTATCTGGAAATCACAGGGAAAATCGAAATATAAAAAAACCCTCCTAAAGAAAAAACCGCAAGAATTATCTTATATGCAGCATTATACCATCCTACTTCTTCATCCGTGCGTAAAAAACCGAGCATTACCGTATCGAAATTATTATAGATTTGAATCATTATCCAGGAAAACCCCATTGGGAATGCATTTTTTAATAAACTCTTATACAAGGATACGTCCCATACAAAATTAATTTTATTCCCTGTTTTCTTGAAAATTAAAATAAGGAACAAAGCTGCGGCAATATTACCAAAAAGCCAAAAGAGTGGGATAATAAGTAATTGCGAATGGCTGCGGATAAACGTTACAACTAGTAAAAAATACAGAAAAAAATTAGAAATCTTTGCAAAAGCATTGTACTCCATCTTTTCCAGCCCCTGGAACACCCAATCAAACAAGCATGCAATAGGAAACAATGAGAGGCCATAAAAGATTATTAATAATTTCATCTGGTTAAGCTTAGGTATACAAAAAGCACATAAAACCAGCAGCAAAAAAGCACACACGGCAAGGACAAAACGCAAACTAAAAATATTGCTGACATAAGTACAAAGCTCATTTTTATTACGCGCTATTTCTCTAGTACCTAAAGTCGCTAGCCCGCAATTAGAAAACAACATAAAATAACTTAAAATAGCACCGACAAAGCTAATCTTTCCGAAATCCTGCACTTCTAAAATTCTTGCTAAATAGAGAATAGATAAAAAAGCAAATATCTTCGCGCATATTTCCGCCCCAAAAAGTGAAAAATAGTTTTTCGCAATTATTTTAAGAGTCTTCATTTTGAACCTTAGATAATAATGCCAAAACCCTAACTATGGATTTTGGCATTAAAAAATTATTTCTCATCGCGTAGCCCAAATTAATAATTGAAAAAGCCTAACACGTCCCCATCAATTTCAAGCATCATAAATGACGGTGTATATACTCCGGAATATAATATTCAACATTTGTCAAGATAGCGCCCAGCAGCTTTGTTCGTGAACTTTTTAAAAGCTCCTCTGCCCTCCATACAACTTCCCTACGGCTCCTGCATGCCTGTACAACCAGCAAGACCCCGTCAACATATTCACTTAGAATTTTCGCATCGGCAAAAGGTATTACAGCCGACGCATCAACAATTATATAATTATAACGTTCTTTCAATTTAGCAAATAATTCCCTGCATTTAAGCGAGGTGAATATCTCCGCAGGCTGTGTTCGAGCAATTCCGGCATTAAGCACAGTCAGGTTTTCAATAGGCGTTTTTGTCAATACCTGCTCCAGAGCAATATTATTGCTAAGATAATCACTTAAGCCTTTTTCGTTTTTTACATTTAAAAGTTTTTCAACGGAGGGATTTCTTAAATTTGCATCAAGCAGCAGAACCTTTTGCCCCTTATCTTCAGAAATTATAACCGCAAGATTTGCAGCAGTAACACTTTTACCTTCACCGGAGTTAGCACTGCTGATAAGAATCGAGCGGATTGACTTTCCTCCGTTAAAAGAATTTAATTGAGTCTGGATACCGCGAAACTGCTCGCTAAAAACAGCATTAGGATCATAATAAGCAATAACCCGCGGGTCAATCCCGCTTTCGTCGCCTACTGATGTCACGTAATATGAAAACATATCTACCCTTTTTTAATTAGCTTCACGCATCTGTTCGCGAATAATGCGCTCGGTAAGCATTTTCTCCTGCAAGACCGAAGTTACTACCGCAGCAATTATAAACACAAAGAGAACTAAAATCATTATAAGCATAAATTTTCCGCGTTTCTTTTTTAGCGCCGCCGATTCATAAAGTGTTAAAATCTTCATTGTCGAGCCGATAACCGGAATGCTTAAACATTTGCACGCATCTTCAACATTACGAAACGAATGATCCGCCATTTCAACAAGAAAAACACTGCCAAGACCGGTAAAGATACCTAAAAATAACGCCACAAGTGAAATAATCAGTTTTTGCGGCTTAGAAGGTTTCAGCGGCAGCCTTCCGGTCTCCAAAACCTCATAATTTATCCCACGTTGCTGCAGCTCAACCGCATCAAGACGGTTCTCTTCAACCTTAAGCACAAGCATTTCATAAATATTACTGTTAACCTTACTATCACGCAGCAGCTGTGAATATATCCTATCCTGTTCTGGCAGACTGGCAATACGCCCTTCATATTCCGCAACAAGCCTTTTAAACGCGTCAATGCGTTCTTTATAAACCTTAATCTCATTGCGGTAATTCCTGGTCTCATCTTCAAGTTTTTTCATCAATAGCGGCGAAGTTTGAAAAGTTTGATTGTCAATAACTCTTTCAGTTTCTTCAGATAATCTGCGTTTCAAATCATCTAATCTTATTTCCAGGTTTAATACATTAGGAGACGCAGGATTATTTTTAAGCAAATCATCCAAATTCATCTGTTCTTTTCTTATCTCCTCGCTCAACGAACCGATTATCGGATTTAACTCAATAAGATCATTGCTTACCGGAAGCGATTCTTCGCCGCTAAGCTGTGCCTCAATAACCTTAAGCTTGCCTTGTATTTCCTGTAAAGAAATCTCGGTATTGGTAAGATTAGTCTGGTAATTAATCAAAAGAGAAATATTTATATCAGTATCCTTGCCTGGGCTTTGCAAAGGAAATTCCTTTCTAAACTCATATAAAACCTTCTCCGATTCCTCCAGCTTTTTTTTATAATTTTCCGCTTGAGTTTCGGCAAATTTTACTCCTGCTAACGCCAGCTCTCTTTTTTTTTCAACATTATAGCGAATAAAACTTTCAACAAGAGTATTTACCAGTTGCTGCGCCATTTTCGGATCTTTGTCCTCATAAGAAATTTCAAAAACTTCCGGCGAGCGCAGTTGTATTTCCACTCTTTTGCGGATAGATAATATCAGTTTTTCCAGTTCAAGCGGGCTGCTGATTTTTTTTTCTAATCCCAGCTCGCGAATAACCATCAGCAATTGCGGATAATTCAACACTTTCTCCGTCAATGTTTTCAACTGCTCAATTAAAGTCGGCGTTTGCGCAGGGATATATGATGACTTTACTGCAAGCGGGTTAATTATATTTTCTTCTTCCTGCACCAGCACCAAAACCGCGGAAGAATAATATTTAGGAAGGAAAAAACTTCCGATTGTCGCCGTAAAAAAAACAATCAGCGCCGGAAATAAAAAAACCTTTTTCCGGTAAAAAAGAATAAACAGATAATCTCTTATTGAGACCTGCGCTCTTTCTAAGGAATCTTTCACCGATAACCAATCTACTCCTATTCAAATTTAATTTATTGTTCAACAAAGCTGTTTTCATCAATCTGCCGCTGTAAAATCATTTTCCTTTTCGTGAGCTCCTCAATTCTTCTTGCCTCATATTTAAGCACTTCATTACTTCCTGACGCTGCTATAATATGCGGCGTAATAAAGACCACAAGCTCCTGTTTTACATCTTCGGTCTCATCATTTCTAAAGAATAGCCCAAGAACCGGAATATCCCCCAATATCGGCACTTTATTAATAACTTTTTTCTTCTGATCCTTTATAAGGCCGCCAAGGATTACGGTATCTGAATCTTTAACCATCATCATCGTATCAGCTTGAGTCGTATCCACAGCCAAAGCATTATCAACTTCCGCTACTCGCCGCGCTGAACTTACTTCAGGATGTATCTTCATAGTAACAAAACCGTCTTCGGTTATTGTTGGCGTAACAATTAGCTTAATACCAACATCGAGAAATTTTGTCTCTGTGGTAATGATCCCTGTATCAGTATCTTTTTGCTGGACAAGATACGGTTCACTGCTTCCCACAAGTATACTTGCCTCATTACCGTCTAGAACAACTATCCGCGGGCTTGAAAGTACGTCAGTATCCGAACTTGACTCAAGCATTTCCAGCACAGCCTGATAATCCCTGCGCCCCAGCATTCCTACCTGAAAAATACCCCCGCTAGTCAGATTTTGCGCGAAACTGCTTTGCAAGTTGTACTTTCCTTTTAAATAGTCCCAGTCAAAACCTCTTTTTGTGCTGTCATCCAAAGTAACTTGCAAAATCTTCGCTTCAATCAGAACCTGCTTGCTCTGGACATCCCAGCCCTGTATTAACTCATCAATATATTTTAAAATTACCGGCGTTGCCTTTACTACTATGCTATTCGTGCGTTCATCTACAAAGATATCTCCTTTTTTCGCGCCTATTACTGCACCGAGTTTTTCTTTGACATCAGAAGCCTTGGCAAACATTAAGCGGTACTTCCTTAAAATCTCCTCCTGGTCAAGGCGCTGAATCGCTATCTCTATCTCCGCAATCTTTTCTTTTGTATCAGTTACTACTACTTGGTTTGCTTTTTCATTTAATTCAATATATCCGCGGGGTGATTTCATGGATAATAATACGCGCTGCAAATCAGCCACATCCGCATGCTGAAATGTATATACCCGTGTCGTTATTTTCGAAAAACGTTCCTGCTGCCTTTGGTCTTCATAAGAATAAACATTCAATATTCCGTTTTCAATTTCATAAAGATAATTATTCGCCTTCAGCACAGCGTCCAGGGCTTTATTAAGCGGAATATCCTTTAACTTTATCGTGATTGCGCCCGAGACATTCTTGCTTATAACCAGGTTCACATCCGCCTGGTCAGCTATCGATTTAAGCACATTAACAATATCGATATTTTCCGCTTCAATACTAATAAGTTTTTCCGCGGATAGAACTTTTGAAGAAATAGCAAAGGAAAGAATAAAAAGCAGTAACAAAAATAGTATAAATCCTTTTTTACACATTAAGATCCCTCTTTTGTGAAAATTCTATTTGAATATTATTATACATATTAAACCTATAAAGTCAACATTTTTAGTAATTAATTTAATTCCCGAATCAAAAACGAGAACAAAAGGGAACTATGCCTGTTCCCTTTAAATCCCTTAGCGTAACTTTCTTTTATACGGATAAAAGAAAGTCACCAAAGAAAACCCGCCCCTATAGAATTTTTTTGCGATGCTCTTCTTTTCCAGGTTCATCAGGTAACCTGGAAATTTCACCACGACGGTGAAATATCCACCCGAAGGGCCGATAGATTAAATCGTAACGATTTAATCTTGCTATCGGGGTATCCCGCACTATGTGGCTCGTCTGAGACGAGCCATGAATATGCGGGGTAAGATAATTTAGGTGATTGGATTCAGGCACGCATGGAAACTGCATGCCTTCACGCCAATAAGGCAATCCTGTCCGCCTGCGAAGCGGCGGGACCTCGATATGTTTTATAGCGGGCATTAGCGCCGCTTCGGCATCCTGCCTACGTCCAGCCCTCTAAATCAAAGAGCATCCGCAGAAAATTCCAAAAGGGGGATAAAACAACGCTTAGTTTTTAAGAAAGAAAAATTTAACAAAAAAGCTATTTTAAAAAACAAATAACTCTAGATTTTTGCGAATATCTAATTAACTAATTCCGCCCCACAGCCCACAGCCCAAAAAATTCCAAACCCGTATTGGAATTGGTTTATCGGCCATAGTTTTCTTCATAAGGTGCTATTTCTTCTCTTGCGTCCCTGTTTTGATATGACAATCAATCTTGTTTTTTTTGCAAAAATTAATAACCGATAACGCCAAACTGTTATAAAATTCTTTAGTATATTTGAACTCCGAGGATTTAACACTATAGTTAAGGCGTCCGAATATAATTTTATTTACAAATGCTATCGCATCCAAAATCCCCCTTAAATCCTGCTTAATCAAGTTCGGAGTTGGATACGGCTCCATGCTTACCCATGTTTTAAACCCTCTGTCATGCAAGTACTTTAATGATTTAATTCTATCTTTAAAACTTGCCGAATTCGGCTCAAATTCTTTTCTGAAGTCTTCATTTAAAGATACCAAAGTAACCCCATATTCATTATCCGTGCTTTGCCCATTTCTATCTGCCAATTCTTTTGGATAAAAACCTTTAGTCAATACAGTACACCTGATATTACTCTGGTTAAGTTTATCAATAATTTTTAGGCTTAATTCAACTACCTCTGGCTGATTATACATAAATGGATCTGTAGAAAAACACAAGTGGACATGTTTAATTCTATCTTTATATTTAGGAATCTCTTTATCTAAAAGCTTAAGAGCATTAGAAACAACCTTTGGCCGGCACCAGTCTTCATAGGTTTTGACTATGCCACATCTTTTCTTCATCATGAAAGCATAACAAGGATACCTACAACCATGAGAGCAGCCCTCTACATGATTTAAACAGAAATCGGCGTATTCAACGCCGCTTTGATAAAGTAAAGTTTTCCGTTCAATAGTCTGCATGTTTTAAAAGAATGTCTTTTGACCGTTAGGACTCATTTTGATTATACTCGACCAAATCTTTTGCGCAAGTGGATGCTTTGAAGCGAGTATCAACACATATAAATCCACATCTTTTGTATTCTTAACGCTTACCGTTGGCAACCCTGCATAGATATCTTTTCCAGAAGAAACTATTTTCAAACCCTCTTCAGGATACCCAACTGTTTTTAGTTGTTCCTTAAACACATCAATTAAAATCTTAAAAATCTGATTACTGAAAACTCCTTCAATCTTGCTTCGCCATATACCTGTGCCTAAAAAATCATCCAAAATCGTATTTGTTTTTTTCTTCCAATTTGGCAGATTCCTCTTTATGGCGCCAATAGGAAAATGAATCAACATATCCATTCGATCTAAACGGGCTAATTCTTTAAGTGTATTAAACTTTAGATTATCCGGACCAAAAGGATCAATAAAAGCAAAATGATACCTATAATATTTTTGTAAAAGTGAACTGACTAAATTCGATACTAACGCATTCGAATCGCCACATATAACATGACAATTATCCTTATTATTAACTCTCTTCAACAAAGCTTCTGTATTCGCCTTACTAAGATCAAAGAAAAATAATTCATTGAAAGGAGCTTTATCTCGCTGCAATGCGCGCATTCCCCCGCTAAGTATTTCTTTCTTTTCGCTCCTAATTATACATTTTCCGGAACCGGCAAATAAATCGATAAAGACAGCGTTATTCTTATCAGCAAATTTTCTTCTTGCCTCACAAGATGCATTAAGATAGGCTTCTAGAAAAAAATACTTATCTTCCGCCCATGTCCCAACGCACTGTACCGGTAGCCCATCTTCTCCCATAACAGGGCAATTACCCTCTTCATTTTTACAGTTCTTTTTACTACAATCCCTAACGCTCATTATTAAATTTTCGCCTTTCTAATATAAATATAATAGACGCAAAAACAGAAAAAATCTAGCTTAAAATCTTGCTTCTTTGCCAAACTTTAGTCATTTAAAAATTATAGAAGCTACCATTTCTATCGAATTAGCTCATTTTCTTTCTTCCCAATGGCCTATTCTTATCCCAAATTTTGTCTATATCAAGATTGGGAAGTTCTTGTTTAATAAAGTCGAGCGCCTTAGGACTATATCGCTTATGATTCGTTGATCCAAACCTAAATTCTTTAAAATATTCCAGGTTATCTTGCATTTTAAGTTCTTTTATCACTGCGAGTAACTTTGGCCCAGATAAACCAGCTTTGATAGCTAAGGCAGTTAAATTTAATGAATAATAACCTATTTCATCTACTCTTTTTACAGCTACTATTGTTGCGCCTGGGGTACCTTCGGGAACAAGATGAATTGGCTGTCCTTTTGACTTTGTAATTCTCAAAGTCACACTTAAGCCCTTATCTTCTGTATCCAATGATAGGCGCTTTATTCCCGGGAATATTTCTTGCCAACCTTTTCCTTTACTTATTTGAGCAACAATCTTCTCCAATTCTCGTTCACTTGGCTGAAGACGGTTCCCGCTCAAAGACGCTTCAATAATAGCAAATGATCGAAGCTTAGATCTTGCTTGTAATCGCTTATGTGCTCCAGGGGCGACTAATCGTTTTATATCTTCAAATTCAACTTCCATTAAGTTACCAAAATTAGTGGGTGGATTTGAAGAAACCGCCAAAACCCGTTCAGGTAGGTAGTCAACCAACTTTTTATCGAAGACTACACGCAATATTTTATCAAATAGCGTAAGGCCTGCTTGAGTATATATGTAGAGTTGCTGTTCCGATACATCTAGAATATAATGTTGTGCCGCATCCCTAAGACTATTTATTATCTGTATCGTTACAGCCTCTTCTTCAGATAAACATTTACTCTTAACATCGCTTAAGCATTTCCTTACGCAAACATCAAAACCAATTGTCTCTTTAGCGCGCGGCTCTCGTATTTTACCTCCCTTATATACAATTACAGCTTTAAGCAACAATTCAAAAGAACGATCTATAAGAATTAAAACTGCTTCATGACGCCCTCTATCCCAAGGGCGATTAAAATGTTCAATGCTCAAAAGTGCTGAGTCCGTTGCTTTAGTTATCAATACTCGAACTTCTCGTTTCATACTATTATCAATAAAAAATAGTTAAACAGTGTGAGTTAAATGGGTATCCCGATAGACAACTCTCTATCTTTTAGAAAATTGCTTTATAATTTCTCTATAATATCTATCTCTTCTTGCGAAAGCCCATAAAGTTTACAAACCATCTGGTCGATTTGGCGTTCGTATTCTTTGATTTTGGGGATGTTTCCTTGACTTTCTTGATCCTTATAGCTTTTAAAAATTATTAATATCTCCTCAACTTTCTCAATGATAAACCTCTGGTCATTTGTGGATAATGTCACTAAAGATCGAGGCAAAGAAAGATTTTCTAGAAATCTGGAACGATACCTTAAATATCCACCTCCCATATGCATCCCTGAATACATTACCTTATACATCCAAGAGAATAATTTAGAATTTAGAAGACCTATCAAATATTCCAATCCCAAATTATCCTTTAAGCAAATAGCAAAATAAACACCTCCTTGCGGAATTCTTTTTTGCCGATCAATAGTAGCGTTTATTTCTAAAGCATCCTCAGCAATCAAAATCTTCTCCTGTAAAATTTTTTTATACCTATCGGCGTCTTTGCTGATTACTTTTAAAAGATTACTGTTTGAAATAAATGCGCCTGTGGATATTTCTGACCATTTTGAGAATTGATATTGTTTGACGATCTCAAAATCCTGTTTTGATTCGGATTCATACTTAACTGGTATTCGCAACCCCTCGCTAATACTTAAAAATGACGATAAAGGAACGGAATTTACAAATAATCTTTGAATTAAATCAAAGGACTCCTGATTAATATTTATTGGAATGATGCTATCAGGAAAAGCCCTTAGCTTCTCAATGCTTGAGATATAGCCACTTGACTTATCTACGGTCATTAACGAATTAATATCCTGAGCTTGTTTAACTATAAAATCACTTTTAATACATTTACCCTTCTTCAAAATTGAAATAACGGGATAATTTGAGACTGAATCAAACACCTTCAATCTTGAAGTGCTCAAAATATCTCCAGATGTAATAATATTAAAAAATAGATCTCTTAATTTTTTAGCAGAATCAGCAGCACAAAATTTATTAGGTGAAATAAAAACACAGGAAGAAATAAGACCTGAAATTGATAATGCTTTCTCGAAAAACAAATAATATAAATCGTACTTACCTGTCGCAGTTATAAAAGATGATTTGAATTTCTCCCGCTCTTGAGCATCAATTTCATCAACTCTCACATACGGCGGATTCGCAATCACCACATCAAACCCGCCCTTTTCCTGAAACACCTCAAAAAAGTTAAGCTTCCACAAAAAATAAGGCCTGGTTTTCGAGTTGCGTATTTGTCCGGGGATAGCTAAATATTCAAGCTTTTTTTGCATTAATACTGCCTGTCTCTTTCTATCTCCGGGATCCTGCATGTTCAGATTCTTGATCTTTGAATCAAATTCATCGACTTTTTCTTTAATTGAGCTCTTGATAAATTCAAGTTCAATCTCTTCAATCTGTTTACGCCGTTCTTTCTTTTTTATGGGGTCGTATTCTGTAAAAAACTGTTTATGCAATTCCCGAAGCCGTTTAAAATACTCATCTGCCTGGTCAGCAAAAAAAACAGGATGATACACTCCAATCTTCGTTTTCTTCGCCTTGGGATTAAGCTCTTTATTAATAGCGGCGATTTCGGCATCCAGTTCTTTCTTCTTTGCCATGCTAAGCTTATTCTTGGCATTCAAATCAAACAATTCCTTTTGCTTTTCCTGAAGCTGACTCTTGAGTGCTTCTTTTCTAGTATTCTCGGGAGGATTACTTTTTAATTCTTTAAGATTTAAAAGCCGCTCATCAAAAAGCTTAATGGATTCATTACCCACAATCAGCTCTTCAAGCAAACTATTCCCGCACATTATCTTATAATCCAGGTTTGGTAAAGGCTCAATATCTCTAAGTTCAAAGTCCACCACCAAGCTTAGCCAAAGCCGAAGCTTGGCGATATCTACCGCGCCGGGGTCAATATCAACGCCGTAAATACATTCCTGGATTGTTTCTTTCTTTAACTTATATTCTGAACGCGGTTCTAAGATACGCCGGGCGCTCACGATTTCGTTAAGCATCCCGACTAAGAAAGCGCCTGAACCGCAGGCAGGATCGCATACTTTAATATTAGATAGAGCCCGGTCAAGGCTTTGGGCTTCATCATCAGAGAATCCCAGAGATTTTTTACGCGAACCATTACCATTTACCAAGTCTTCATCTTTGAAAGCAATCAGCTTTCTTATTCTCTCGGCGTCAATCCTGGTTTCTGTATTTAAATGATTAATCAGGCTTTCTTGGCACATGTAATGCACAATTTCTCTAGGCGTATAATACGCGCCCTGGCCTTTGCGCATATTTTCCGGCAGAAGATTTTCAAAAACCTTTCCCAGGGCTCGTCTTCTTTAACCGTAAAGTTATAGAGATCAAAGGTATCAATAATCTCTTCAAAGATTTCGTTGCCTAAGTAAACAATAGTATTCTTCCAATCGTAATCCGGCTCAAATAAACCGCCGTTTAAGAACGGTATTTTACAGTCAAAATAGCGCGAATATGCCGGGTCAACTTCATCACGGCGGGGATTATTCAGAGTATCGTAGAAAAGATGCTCCAGATAATGATCGTAGAAATCATCCTTGCCCTTTTTCGCCTTATCAAAAAGAGTCCTTAAGAAGAACTTATCTCCCTGTCCCCAGGTTTTATCTTGCGGCACACCTAGCCAGCCTTTTTTCTGCAGAAAATACAAGAATACTATCTGTCCAAGAAGTTTCTTAGCAAAATTATCAATATCAATGTTCTCTTTTTCGGCAATAATCTGAAAAGCTCTGTTTTTCTTCAGGTCTTTGGAGAGATCTTCAAAAAGCTTTCTATAGCGCTCGTAGAACTCCTTAGTTACTTTCTCAACACTAAAAGCCTCTTCCAAGTCTGAAAGTAAAGGATTGTTCTTATGGTCTTCAAAAATTGGAAGAAGTTGTTTCTGAGCAGTATGCGAAGGTTCAGCTTCTCCGACTAAGAAAGAATAACGTTTTGGCGGAGTGCCAACTTCAACCTTAACACCTTTTTCAGTAAGCTTATAGTCAAGCTTGATGAATGATAGCCGCCAATCAGGATTATCTTGGGAATAAAACGCCGCTAATCCGGCGTCTTTAGTATTGTCTTTAAGCAGTTTGGAGATAAGATTACGCTGGAATGACCTGGCACGCTCTACTTTTGTATTACCGACAAGCTCAACCGCGTAAATATCTATGGTTTTTTGTTCGGTATCAGAGAACTCTGAAAGAAAAGTTATTTTTTTGATAAATTCTTTAGAGCTGTCCGGAACCCGGATCTCTTGCGATTGGATTTGGATATTGTTGAACAGGTTCTTTACTAATTCTGTATATTGCGATAAATCAAAATTT
>JACQZH010000004.1:28722-30600 GCA_016213925.1 Candidatus Omnitrophota bacterium
GAGTCTGTTTTATCAAATTTTTCATTGAGCTTGACAATCCCCGTATTCTAAGGTATATTTGAAATAGATCACGATGAGAGGTTATCCGAAGGGTTTCGTCCCTAGGTAATACCTCTTTTTTTATTTATACTCCAACTTTTGTCGTAGGTCATTCATAAAAGTCATATCCACTGCGAATTTCCTCAATAATGATGAAAACTTCTCTCTATTTGGAATTATAATCCGCCTCAATTTATTATGCTTCTTTAGATGCTCGATCAAACAATGGAAATCTCCGTCTCCCGTGACAATCACGGCCTTATCATAATGCGGATATTCGATCATCGTGTGCAAGACTAACTCCGCGTCAATATTACCTTTTGGTTTTCCATCCGGTAGATTTAATGTTGGTTTAAAAACAAGAATGTAGCCATAGTCTTGAAGAGCGATATAGAGACTCTCATTTGTTGCCATATAGCCAATAAATATAAATGCTTTACAGGCATTGTATTTTTCTTCTAAATACCGTCTAAATCTCCGAAAATCTAAATTCCAGCCTTGATCTCGAATAGACAAGTTGAGATTCTGGCTATCAATAAAAGCGTAATTGTTCTCTTTGGGGTTCATTCTTACTTTCCAATTAAATATTCCGATAAAATAACTTCTCTGGGAGCGGTGTTGTAATAGGGATTATCCATAAAGCCTTTGGCAAAGAAATTCCGCGGGATCCCCTGCTTAAATTTAAAGATAATCTTCAGGGGATTATTTTCGCCTTTTATCTGTTTAACCAGAATTTTAGTGGTCTGCTTAGGTAAAGCGCCTTCTTCCAAAGCTTTCAAAACCATCTCCAGATATTCTTCATCTTCATCCGTAAAGGCGGAGAACTTCTTGATGGCTTTAATTGTCCGTACAAGCGTTATCTCATTGCTCCGTCCGCCTTCCTGCTTGAATTCACGAACTTGCTCTGTAGTGGCAAGCTTGAACTGTTCTTTATTTTGAGCCAAGAGTTTATAAAAATCAACGGCAAGCTTTTCTCTTCTGTCCGTATTTTTAGATTTTAAAATTACGGCGGCATTAAAGAAATCCAATTCCTTAGTTTCCGCGGGCTCCGTAATATAAATCTTACGCAGTTTGCCTTTCTTAAAAAAAGTAACCACTGCTTCCTTGAAATCCGGGGACATTTTGGCACTGCGGGCTTTCTTAGGCAGGCGTTTTATCTTTTCAAATAGAGCAGTGTTATTATCCCGGATATCCCGTATCTCGGAAAGATATTTCAACTCTGAATCTTCCTCATCCTCTCCTCCTTCTTCTAAAAGTTTCTTGGAGTTGAGACGATTAAACAACTCATGCGAAGAATATTCTTCGCCTTCGGTCAAATACTGCGCGTCCTCGCCCAAGGTATCATGAAAAGCCTGAATTTTAGCGATAGCCGCTTCCTCCAGCTTGATTTCGTTGTTGCCCTGAATAGAAGGGAAAAAGTTATATACATAGATATCATCAAATTTTGTATCAACACGGTTAACGCGGCCCACGCGCTGTAAAACCCGGGTAGGATTCCAGGGGATATCATAATTAATGACTACATTTGAGCGATGCAAGTTAACGCCTTCAGCTAAAATATCCGTAGTGGCAAGAATCCGGATATTATTTTTATAATTCTTGTGTTTAGGATCATAGTTATCAATAATCATTTCCCTGACCGCTGCGTTAGATTTACTGGAATAAGATAAAACCTGATCTCCAAATTCTGCTCTTAAATTCTTGTCTAAATACTCGGCAGTTTCTTTGGATTCAGTAAAAATAATCAGCTTATTTTCCTTGAGTATTTTATCCTTGTCAAGAATTGATTTGAATTGATCAATTTTGGGGTCAGCTTGGACACCATCCCACAACTTCTTC
>JACQZH010000005.1 GCA_016213925.1 Candidatus Omnitrophota bacterium
CTTGCGCGCGCTTTCGGAAATCCGGAAAGGAATGAGATTATCACGATGAAAAATTCTTTTCATGGCAGGACATTAGCGTGCACCGCGGCAACAGGCCAAAAAAAAAGACAAAAAGGCTTTGAGCCGCTCCCCCAGGGATTTAAAAGCGTGCCCTTTAATGACCGGGAAGCGGTGGAAAAGGCAGTTACCAATAAAACAGTTGCGATAATGCTGGAATTGATTCAGGGGGAAGGCGGTATAAATATAGCGGAGACTAATTATGTGCGTTTTTTAAGGGATTTTTGTCTTGAAAAAAATATGCTGCTTATTATTGATGAGGTTCAGACCGGCATGGGCAGGACAGGGAAGTTGTTTGCGTATCAGCATTACGCGATAGAACCGGATATTATGACGTTAGCAAAAAGCCTTGGCAACGGAATGCCGATCGGAGCAATGGTTGTCCAGAAAAAGATTGCCGGAACTCTTGGCCCTGGCATGCATGCTTCTACTTTCGGCGGCAGCCCTATTGCTTGTGCTGCGGCTCTTGCGGTTTTTGACGCGATTGAAAAAGATAAACTACTGGGAAACGTTGCGGTTATGGGTAAGTATCTGCATGATGAGTTGCTCCAACTGCAAGGACGTTATCCAGTAATAAAACAGGTAAGGGGAATGGGGTTGATGCTTGGCGTAGAACTTATCGTAAATGCGCCTCGAGCTTACGAATATTGCCTTGCTAACGGCCTGCTTATTAATTGTACACAGGCAAATACACTGCGGATTATGCCGTCTTTAACTGTTACTAAGAAAGAAATTGACGCGGCAATTAAGATCATGGATATGGCGGTTAGTAAGTGCTAGGCGATAAATAGTTTCTGGTAACTAGTAACTAGTTACCAGTTACCAGGACAAGACACGGAAACAGGGAAAAGGCTGAAAATATAGAAATAATTGTAAAAAAGGAATAGTATGAATAAGGATTTGATTTCAGGATTTGATGTTACAGAACAGGATATTAACGCTATTTTTAAATTAGCGTCTATATTGAAAAAAAAGAAGAATAACCAACTCTTGAAAAACAAGATTGTCGGGCTTGTATTTGAAAAACCTTCAGTACGTACAAGGGTTTCTTTTGCTGCCGGAGCGCAGCACATGGCTGCGCAGTGTTTTTATTTGGCTCCGCAGGATATACAGCTTGGAAAAAGGGAACCGGTTAAAGATATTGCCCGTGTACTTTCAAGGTATCTAGACTTAATTGTTGCCAGGACTTTCCTGCATAAGCATGTGATTGAACTTGCCAGGTATTCGGATTGTGCTGTGATTAACGGATTAAGTGATTTGTACAATCCATGCCAGGCATTTATACAATATATGAAAACAAAGGAAAATGTAAAGGAATTAACCTGGCTTTTGTCGGCGACGGTAATAATGTGGCGCACTCGCTTGCGGCTGTAAGCGCGAAAGCCGGTATAAATTTCAGCCTGGCAACGCCCAAAGGTTATGAGCCGGATAAAAATATCTGGAATGAAGCGCGCAAGATTGCTGATAAAACGAAAACGAAATTATTTCATACCTATGATCCCAAACAAGCTGTCAAGGGAGCGGATTTTGTTTATACCGATGTTTGGACATCAATGGGGCAGGAAAAACAACAAAAGAAACGCCTGCGTGATTTTAAAAAATATCAAGTCAACAGCGAATTGATTAAGGCTGTTGGCAAAAAATGTAACTTTATGCATTGCATGCCTGTGCATCGCGGCCAGGAAGTAACAGATGAAGTAATGGAGTCAGCGGCATCGATTGTTTTTGACCAAGCGGAAAACAGGCTTCATGTGCAGAAAGCAATAATGGTGTTACTTTTAAAACCAAAAATTAAAAACTGAAAGTTAAAAATAAGGAAGATACAGAATGAAAAAAGTTGTTTTGGCTTATTCCGGAGGCCTAGATACTTCTTGCTGTATAAAATGGCTTCAGGACAAAGGTTTTGAAGTTATCTGTTTTAGCGCGAACCTAGGCAGTGAGTTTTCGCCTGTACAGTTAAAAAATAAAGCAAAGGCCAGCGGAGTTTCAAAAATTTACGTGGAAGATCTTAGGAAAGAATTTGTTCAGGAATATATTTTTCCGGCATTGAAGGCGAATGCTTTATATGAATCTAGATATGTTTTATCAACAGCTTTGGGAAGGCCGCTGATCGCAAAATATCTAGTTGATATCGCGCATAAGGAAAAAGCGTTATTTGTAGCTCACGGGTGTACAGGAAAAGGAAATGACCAGGTCAGGATCGATACAACCGTAAAAATATTGGATCCAAAGCTTAAAATAATAGCTCCGGTAAGGGAATGGGATCTTACTTCCCGGGAATCGGAGATTGAATATGCCAAGAAAAATAAATTGCCGATTTCGATATCCAAGGAAAAAATATATAGCATAGATCAAAATATATGGGGGATAAGCATCGAAGGCGGAATGATGGAAGATTTGAATAATGCGCCTGATGAAGCTGCGTATGTCTTGACTAAAAATGTCGATGAGACTCCGAATAAGGCTGATTATGTGGATATAGAGTTTTACAAAGGTGTTCCGGTTAGGATAAACGGGAAGAAGGCAGAGGGTTTGAAAATTATCGGGATATTGGAAGAACTAGGCGGCAAACACGGTATTGGCAGGACAGATCTTGTGGAAGATAGAACCGTGGGTATTAAATCCCGCGAGATATACGAAGCTCCGGCTGCCTGGATATTGATTAGGGCCCATCAGGAGCTTGAAAGCATGACTTTGGATAAAGAGACATTAAGTTTTAAAGAAATTGCCGCGTTGCGTTATTCACAGCTTGTTTATCAGGGATTATGGTTTTCAAGGTTGCTAAGGAGTTTACAAGCTTTTATTGAAATGACACAAGAAAAAGTTACAGGCTCTGTTAAACTAAAGCTTTATAAGGGAAATGTTACGGTCGCGTCAAGAGTTTCAAAGTATTCGCTTTATAAAAAACATCTCGCTACTTATGGGGAAGAAGACCAATTTGAC
The DNA here is from genome assembly GCA_016213925.1 of Candidatus Omnitrophota bacterium. Classification (GTDB taxonomy): domain Bacteria; phylum Omnitrophota; class Gorgyraeia; order B26-G9; family B26-G9; genus JACQZH01. Next base: position 3,001 of record JACQZH010000005.1, read on the forward strand.
AGAAAAGACGCGAAAGGGTTTATTGAGATATTTTCTTTACCGTACAGGGAAAGATAGAGAGGGCATATAATAGATGGGTAAACGCTAAACCCTAAACACTAAATCCTAAATAAACTCAAAACCCAAAACTGAAAATCCAAAACAGTTTTTTGAGTTTAAGTAGTTTGAGTTTTGGATTTGTTTAGAGTTTATGGCTTAGGATTTATGGTTTAAAAGAGAGGTTTGATGTATGTCAAAAAAGCTTTGGGGTGGAAGATTCAAGAAAAAGATTGATGCTGATTTTGAAAATTTTTCGAAATCGATTCAGTATGATTATAAACTTGCGCGGATAGATGTTTTTCACTCAATCATCCATACTATGGCTTTAAACGGGAGTAAGCTTATTACCAAATTTGAGGCTAAAAAAATAAGTGAAGCTTTAAATAGTATACTCTCTGAAATTGACGCCGGAAAATTTAAGCCGGATATGGAGTCCGAAGATATCCATACGGATATTCATAACCGCTTGGAAAAAAAGATCGGCAAGCTTGCCGCAAAAGTACATACTTTCCGTTCACGCAATGACCAGATAGTTTTTAACGAGAAATTTTATTGTTTGGAGGAATCTTTGAACATTAAGGAGGCAATCAGTAATTTGATTGAAGCGTTTATTTTTTTAATGAAAAAATATGATAAAGAACCGTTTATCGGATATACTCATACGCAGAGGGCGCAGGTGATCTTGTTTAGCGATTATGTAATTGCTTTCGGGCATATGATGGCTCGCGATCTAAAACGCCTGAACAGGTTTTATGATTCAGTAGTGCCGTATATAGGCGCCGGAGCTTTGGCTGGGACCGCTTTGCATAAAAAAGAATATTTTAAAGCGATAGACAGTTTCTTTACTAATGAAAAGATCGGGGGGAAAGTTAGTCCCGTGGAAAATTCCCTGGATAATGTCAGTGACCGTGATTTTATAATCGAATTCCTCGGGATTATTTCAATTATCCAGATGCATCTTTCGCGTTTTTCCGAAGATATTATTTTGTATTCAACGCAGGAGTTTGATTATCTTGATCTTCCGGAAGAGTTTTGTACAGGTTCAAGCCTTATGCCGCATAAGAAAAACCCGGATTTCCTGGAATTGGTCAGAGGCTATACTGGTAAGATATATGCTAATCAGTTATCGCTGATGACGACAATGAAAGGCCTGCCGATGAGTTATAACCGGGATATGCAGCTTGATAAAGAGCCATTATTTTCTTCGGTTGAAATCATAAAAGATGAGCTGAAAATCATGAATAAATTCGTGCGCGGAATAACATTAAACTGTGAAGTAGTTAAAAAAGCATTGCTGGATGAAAGGCTTTATGCCACAGAACTGGCAGAGTTTTTAGTATTTAGAGGAGTGGCGTTTAAGGATGCGCATGACATTGTCGGAAGAATTATCCGGTATTCCCAGGATAAGGTGATTCCGATTAAGAAAATGCCTGATGAATTGCTAAAATCTTTTAATAATAAATTAACGCAGGCAGATATTAAAAAGATAATGAATGCAGCGTATGCGATAAGTTCTAAAAAATCCGTCAATAAGAAGGTGCCGAAGATTAATGCATGATTTTAAACTGAAAAATAATAAGCTGTTTTGTGAAAATGTTCCGGTTGAGAAAATTGCCGGCGAAGTTGGGACTCCGGCCTATGTTTATAGCGAAAGAACTTTACTGGACCATTTCAATAAACTTAAAAAAGCTTTCGCGAAAATCCAGCCGCTTATTTGTTATTCTATGAAGGCAAATTCAAATTTGTCGATTTGCCGGGTCTTGGCCAAAGCTGGAGCAGGCATAGATATCGTTTCCGGCGGAGAACTTTACCGCGCGAGAAAGATCGGAGTAAACTCTAAGAAGATTGTTTATGCTTCCGTGGGGAAAACCCTGGAAGAAATAGAAGCTGCGGTCCGTTTTGGAATACTTTTTTTTAATGTTGAATCGATCCCGGAGATGCAGGCTATTAATACCGTTGCCCGGCGTTTAAAAAAGAAACAACTGATAGCCATACGCATTAATCCTAATGTGGAAGCGCGCACGCATAAATATATAACCACAGCGAAAAGTGAGAATAAATTCGGGATTGATATCCAAACCGCTAAAAAAATGATTTTATCTTACTCTGGTGAGTTTGAAAATATAGAGATATGCGCGATACATGTGCATATCGGTTCCCAGATTGAACAAGTCGGCCCTTTTATAGAGGCGTTAAAAAAATCCGTGCGGTTAATTGAAGAACTGCGTTCAAAAGGCGCGCGTATTACGCATTTAAATATCGGCGGAGGCCTGGGTATTATTTACAATAAAGAACGACCTCAAACAGCGGATGAATACGCCAGGGCGGTGATGCCGTTAATAGAAAAGAAAAATCTTAAATTGATTTTAGAGCCAGGCAGGTTTATTGTCGGCAATGCCGGGATACTGCTTGCAAAAATTACTTATATAAAAGATACTCCGGTGAAACGTTTTATTATTATTGATGCGGCAATGAATGATTTGCTGCGGCCGACGTTATATGGCGCTTATCATGAAATAATCCCTGTTTCTTGCGCAAAATGCGAGAAGAAGAAAAAAGCTGATGTTGTCGGTCCGGTTTGCGAGAGCGGCGATTTTTTAGCTAAGGGAAGGAGCCTGCCGTTATTACTCAAATCAGGCGATATTTTGGCAATCATGAGTGCCGGTGCTTATGGTTTTAGCATGTCCAGCAATTATAACAGCCGCAGGCGTGCTGCGGAGATATTGGTTAACGGAGATAAATATCGTATTATCAGGAAACGGGAAAGCTATAGTGATTTAGTGAAAAATGAAATGACGGCATAAAATAACTAAAGGGGTGAATATGGCAAAAAAACGCTCTGTAGGCAGGAAATTAAAAAAAGCTATAGCAAAAGTTAAGAATAAGATACTGAAGAAAAAGGCAATGCCAAAACAAAAAAAAGCTTTGCAGCAGCGCCTGAAGGTAAAAAAAGTAAAGCCGGCTGCGGCTGAACTGAAAGCTAAAGCCCGCAAAAGAAAGTTTGAATTTACAAAAATGGTTGCTTCCGGTAATGATTTTATTGTTTTTGATAACCGGCGCAATGAGTTTAAAACTGGCACAGAGATTGCCGCGCTTTTATGTAAGAGGACAGAAGGTATTGGCGCAGACGGTTTGATTTTTATCGAAAAATCAAACAGGGCTGATTTTAAAATGCGTATATTTAACCCTGACGGCTCTGAGGCAGAAATGTGCGGCAACGGCATAAGGTGCGCGGCTTTGTTTAAGGAAAAAAAGAATAGTGTTATAGAAACTCTTGCCGGCAAACTGCGCGCTGAAGTAAAAGAAGACGGCATAAAAGTTAAAATGACTGAGCCGAAAAATCTTCTATTAAACATTAACCTGGATATTGACGGCAGGATTTACCAGGTGAATTTTATAAATACCGGAGTGCCGCATGCGGTACATGTGGTTACTGATTTGGATACTGTTAATGTGCGTTTGCTTGGCCGATTGATTCGATATCACCGTGAGTTTGAGCCCGTTGGAACAAATGTTGATTTCATTAAGATTTTGGACCAGGATGAAATAGAAATTCGCACATATGAACGGGGAGTTGAAGCGGAAACACTTGCTTGCGGAACAGGCTCGGTGGCAGGCGCATTGATTTATCATCATAAATTTGTTAGTACTAATGGGAATTACGCTATTAATGTAAGGACTAAAGGAAAAGAAGTTTTAAAAGTATATTTTAGTTATAAAGACGGAGTTTTTTTCGATGTTTGGCTGGAAGGTAAAGCCCGTAGAGTGTATAAGGGGGAATGTTATGTTTAATGGCTCAATGGTTGCTATTGTTACTCCATTTAAAGATGGAAAACTTGATGAAGATACGTTAAAACGCTTAGTTGAATTTCATGTTAAAAGTAAAACCAAGGCTCTTGTACCTTGCGGCACTACCGGAGACTCGGCTACCTTGTCACTGGCAGAGCATGAAAGAGTGATAGAGCTAGTTGTGGATACCGCGGATAAAAGGATACCGGTAATTGCCGGCACAGGCTCCAATAATACCACTGAAGCAGTAAGGCTTACCAAGCATGCTAAAGAGGCAGGAGCGGATGCGGCGCTGTTGATTGCGCCGTATTATAATAGGCCGACGCAAAAAGGATTGTATCTGCATTTTAAACAGATTGCTGAAAGCGTGGATATCCCTTTAATATTATATAATATTGCTGCGCGTACGGCAGTTAATATAGAGCCTGAAACAATAGCGCAGTTGGCGCATGAATTTAAGAATATTATCGGAGTAAAGGAAGCTTCCGGGAATTTAGAGCAGATGGCTAGGATTAAATATCTCTGCCCGAAAGAATTCGCGCTTATTTCCGGGGATGACGCGCTGACTTTACCGGTTTTGTCTATTGGAGGGGTAGGGGTTATTTCCGTAGTTGCTAATATAGTTCCCCAGGATGTGGCGAAGATGGTTGATAATTTTGAAAAAGGTAATTTAAAAAAGGCGCAGGAGATATATTACAAGTTATTACCGCTTATTAAATCAATGTTCCTGGAGACAAATCCGATTTGCGTAAAAACAGCGATGGAGATGCTGGGGATGTGCGAGCCAGGATTACGGCTGCCTTTGTGCCCGATGAATGAAGAAAATGTTAAAAAATTAAATAACGCTTTGGTTGAGTATGGTTTATTGAAAAGGAAGAAATAAGATGGTTTCTATCGCGGTAAATGGCTGTTGCGGAAGGATGGGCAAGCGGATCATAGAGCTTGCGCAATTAGACCCGCATGTAAAAATTGTCGGTGCCGTGGAAAAAAAAGGGCATCCGCAGATTGGGGACGAACTGGGAAGCGTTAAAGTTAGCGATGACTTGAGTTGTTTTAAGGAAGCAGATGTTATTATTGATTTTACGGCTCCGCAGGTAAGCATGGAAATACTGGATTTAGCCAGGCGTTTTAAAAAGGCGGTAGTTATCGGAACAACCGGGCTGGATATGGAACAAATAAACAGGATAGAACAGGCAGGCAAAGAGATCCCTGTTATTTTTTCCCCGAATATGTCTATTGGCGTAAACATTCTGTTTAAGCTTGTTAAAGAGGCAGCGGCTAAACTTCTCGGTTATAAGGTAAATATCGTGGAAGCGCATCATGTGCATAAAAAAGACGCGCCCAGCGGCACAGCAAAAAAGCTGGCAAAACTTATTGAAGGCCAGACAGGCAGGGCAGTAGATGATATTCAGGCTATACGCGAAGGAGAAATTATCGGCGATCATAAAGTCAGGTTTGAAAGCGATGTGGATGTGCTTGAGTTTTCTCATAGCGCAAAGACCCGCGATATATTCGTAAAAGGCGCGATTGAAGCGGCAAAATGGTTAGCAGGCAAAAAAAACGGCTTTTATAATATGAACGATGTGATTGGACTTAAATAATTTAAAAGAGGAAGAAATATATAGTTTTGAATAGTAGTATTTAGAAAGGATGATTTTTGAATGGAATTTCAAAGAGCAAAGGTTTTAAATAAACTTCCGCCGTATCTTTTTGTTGAAATTGACAAGGCGAAACGGAAAGCCAGGCAGGAGGGAAAAGATCTTATTGATTTGGGTATCGGTGATCCCCAGACGCCTACGCCGCAGCATATTATTGAGGCTTTATATGAGGCGGCAAAAGACCCGGCAAACCATAAGTATGCTTTGGACGCGGGGATGCCGCAGCTAAGGCAGGAAATCGCTGAATGGTTTAAAAAGTGGTTTAATATCCGGCTTGACCCGGATAATGAAATCCTGCCGACAATCGGTTCTAAAGAAGCGATCGCGCATTTGCCTTTTGCTTATTTAAATAAAGGAGATATTAATCTAGTCCCGGATCCGTGTTATCCGCCATACAGGAACGCGACGATTTTAGCCGGCGGCAGGCCGTATCTTATGCCGCTTTTAGCGGAAAATAATTTTTTGCCGGATCTAAAAAAAATTCCGGCGCCGGTACTGAAAAAGTCAAAAATTATTTATTTTAACTATCCGAATAATCCGACAGCAGCGGTTGCTTCCAAGGCTTTTTATAAAGATGCGGTCAAATTTGCCAGAAAGCATAAACTTATTGTTGCCTCTGACCTGGCTTATTCACAGATGTGCTATGACGGGTATAAGGCGCCAAGCATGCTCGAAATCCCTGGAGCAAAGGAAGTTGTTATTGAATTTCATTCTTTATCAAAAACATATAATATGACCGGATGGAGAATCGGCTGGGCTTGCGGGAATAAAGATATTATTAGCGCTTTGGCAAAAATTAAGTCGAATATTGATTCAGGCATATTCGGTGCGATTCAAATTGCCGGGATTAGCGCGCTTAAGACAAGGAATAGCTTTAATGATGAGATGAATAATATGTATCAAGAGAGAAGGGATGTGCTGATTCAAGGATTGAAGAAATTGGGTTGGCCGGATGTCCGGGCGCCTAAGGCTACTTTTTATGTTTGGACAAAGATTCCTTTCGGTAAAAGTTCTGTTGAGGTTGCGAATATTTTACTGCAGAAAGCAGGAATTGTTGTTACTCCGGGAATTGGGTTTGGATGCTATGGTGAAGGTTTTATCCGGTTTGCTCTGACCCAAAAAAAAGAAAGAATAGAGGAAGCACTTAAACGTTTATCCTTCCTATGAAACGTAAGCGGACAGATGTCTATCTTGGGATCGGTTCTAATTTAGGCGATAAGAAGCGTAATGTCGAGTGCTCTATTTCAATGCTGGCTGCAAAACCGGATTTTCGTATAATCAAAATATCTCCTTTTTATAAAAGTAAACCGGTTGGAGGCCCGGCGCAGGGCATGTTTTTAAATGGAGTTGTCCAGCTTAAAACACAGTCCGGGCCTGAAGATGTCTTAAAAACCTTAAAAACAATTGAAAGTCAGATGGGCCGTTATTCTCATCGTGTTAAATGGGGCCCAAGAATTATTGATCAACCTTTGGTAGATCTATCTGCCGGATTGAAACATCCGGTATTAAAAAAAACAATGAAAAAACTGCTTAGCGAATTAAAAAAGAAATGAAAAAGAAGTTTTATCGGATAAAAAGAGATAGCAGGATTTACGGAGTTTGTTCCGGGTTGGGAAATTATTTTTCTCTGGAACCGGATTTAGTTAGGATTTTTTTTGCGGTACTGGCTCTTTTATGGGGGGCTGGCTTATGGCTTTATCTTATTTTATGCTGGAAACTTGCGCCAAAAGACGAGGGCGGCAATGAAAATAGTGCGTGATATTAAGGAAATGCGGCAAATCAGTAAAAAAGAGCGCAGTAAAGGAAATATTATAGGCTTTGTTCCGACAATGGGATATCTGCACCAGGGGCATATTTCTTTAGCCGAAAAATCTGTTAAAGAGTGTGAGATTACTGTAATGAGTATTTATGTTAATCCGTTACAGTTCGGCCCCCAGGAAGATTTTTTAAGATATCCCCGTAACCTTAAAAAAGATATGGAACTAGCGAAAAAAGCAGGCGTGGATTATCTATTTGTGCCAAATGATTCACAGATGTATCCTGTGCCGTTTTTAAGCGCTGTAGAAGTGAACACTATCAGCGAAGGGCTTTGCGGAAAATTACGCCCCGGCCATTTTAAAGGAGTGGCTACTGTTGTAAATAAGCTTTTTAATATTGTTGAGCCGGATATTGCTTATTTTGGGCAAAAGGATGCTCAGCAGGCGGCTATTATTAAAAAGATGGCATTTGATTTGAATATGCCGGTTAAAATCAAGGTATTGCCTATTGTTCGCGAAAAGGACGGATTGGCAATGAGTTCGCGTAATACGTATTTAAATCAGTTAGAACGCAAGGATGCGGTTATACTATACGAGTCTTTGCGAAAAGCCTGTTCTTTGATTGAAAAAGGCGAACGAAGAAGTGCGGTAATTGCCGGCCAGATGAAAAGGTTGATAAATAAAGTGGAATCTGCTAGAATAAGCTACATTGCTATCGTCGATGCAGAAGACTTAAGAGAACTTAAAATAATAAAAAACAATACATTGATTGCGGTAGCGGGATTTGTAGGTAAAGTACGTTTGATTGATAATATAGTTATAAAGATAAAAAACCAAAAACCAAAAACCAAAAATCAAAAACCAAAAATACAGGTAAATAAAAATGATGAGAATAATGTGTAAATCAAAAATTCACAGGGCAACGGTTACTGACGCTAATCTAAAATATATAGGCAGTATTACCATAGATTCAAAACTGCTTAAAGCGGCTGATATTTATCCGAATGAACGTGTGCAGGTAGTTAACCTTAATAACGGCGCAAGAGTAGAAACGTATGTTATGGAGGGTAAGGCTGGGTCAGGAGTAATCTGCATGAACGGGCCGGCTGCGCGCTGGGCACAGGTCGAAGATATTGTGATTATTATTTCTTACGCGCTTGTAGATAATGAAGAGGCTAAAGATCATAAGCAGAAGATTGTTTTTGTTGATGAGAAAAACAGGATATCAAAGAAAAAGCTTAATGCGCAAAGATCGAAGAACGGATAATCTAAAAAAAAATAAAAAACATGAAGATTAGAGTTGGAATTGTCGGATGCGGTGCGATAGGCACGTACCTTATAAAAACAATTATTAAGGATTATAAAAAACAAGTGAGCCTTATCGGTGTTTGCGAACCGGATAATTCAAAAGTAATTGAAGCAGGTAATGGTGATGAGCGTGGGAAGCTTGCTGCTTGAGCCGGGACTTCTTTTGAAGATAAAAAAGAGCAAACTAAAACTTTATGTTCCCAGCGGCGCGATTGCCGGTTTGGACGCGCTTAAAGCGGCGCGTATGGGAAAGATTCACAGCGTAAAACTTACGACGGTAAAGCCGATAGACGGGCTTGCCGGAGCGCCTTATATTATCAGTAATAAAATCAATTTGAATAAGATTAAAAAAGAAAGAATTATTTTTAAAGGTTCAGCCGGGCAAGCTGTATCTGGATTTCCTAAAAATATTAATGTCGCGGCAATTTTAAGCCTGGTTGGCTTGGGAGCTGAAAAAACTCAAGTGTCAATAGTTGCTTCGCGTACTATAAAAAGAAATACACATTCTATTGAAATTCGAGGAAATTTTGGTACAATAATATGTTGTGCGAGTAATGTTCCTTCTGATGTTAATCCAAAGACGAGTATGCTGGCAATGCTTTCTGCGTTAGCTACGTTGGATGGGATATTAGGTAATGTGAGAATTGGAACGTAGCAGATAAATATAGATTGTATGGATTGCCTAAATAAGAAAAAGAATTCGCGGCAATGTAATTGTACATATGACCCTTGTTCTAGAAAAGGAATGTGCTGCGAGTGTTTGCATTATCATCGTCAGTCAGGGCAGCTTCCGGCATGTTTTTTTGATGATAAAGAAGAACGAACTTATGACCGGTCTATAAGGCGTTTTATGAATTCGCAAAAATAAAGAGCGGTCGTAAAAAAATTTAATTGAAGGAGGGAGGTGAAACTATGGCAGATAAGGTAGCAAAGGCTGGAATAAAGAGAGAGAAAGGTTATCTCTACTATTTGGACAAACAGGGTGATGTTTCTCGTGCGAAAATGGCTAGAGGTGGAAAAAAAGGCGGAAAACCTGAAAAAGTAACTAAGGTTGGCGTAACAAGAGAAGAAGGATATCTCTATTTCATCGATAAGCAAGGCGATGTTTCTCGTGCGAAAATGGCGAGAAGAAAAAAGAAAAAATAGTTGAGAGGTTGTATTATAGATAATATTGGCCCCTGTGAATTAACCTTTGCGGGGGCTCAATAGTCATTATAAATTATATCATATCTTACGAGTGATGTATAAACGCAAGTATTTGGGTGTTTGATCTAGATGCAGCAAATTATCGATGGAATTGATAAACAAAAAAGTAACATTATCAGACTAGCAGAGCAGTTGGTTAATATCCCGACAATTAACCCTCCGGGAATAAATTATGTGCGGATTATTGATTTTTTGGAAAAAGAGTGCAAAAAAGCCGGTCTTTTGACGAAGCGTTACCAGGTTCCTGCTGTGGAATTAAGAAAAATGGGCGTAAGCGAGGGAGATTCCCGGATTAGCCTGGTGGCGCGCTGGAATAATAATTCAAATAAGACGTTGCATATTAATGCTCATTATGATGTTGTCCCGGCGACAGCGCATTGGAAAACCGATCCTTTTAAAGCTGTAGTAAAGGCAGGTAAATTATTTGGACGCGGCAGCGAGGATATGAAAGCAAATATTGCCTGTATGATCTATGCTGTTGCCGTACTTAAGCAACTAAAAATAACTCCGCCTTTAAACCTGGAACTTTCCTTTACTCCGGATGAAGAAACCGGAGGTAGGCCAGGACTTGCTTATTTGCTTAAAAAAGGTTTTGTTAAAGCAGATTATGCTCTTGGCGAGGGCTGTGACGGCGATTATGTTGCTGTCGGCAATAAAGGAATGTTGTGGTTTGAAGTTGAAGTTTACGGCAAATCAGTACATGCCTCAATTCCGCAACGGGGAGAAAATGCTTTTGACAATATGCTTGCTGTGGTAGAGCAGCTAAAAAAACTGCATAAGGTTTTAAAGGCTAGGAAAACAAGGTTTAATACAAGAGACAAAGCTGACGCGTATTCAACAATGGTTATCGGCGGAAAAGCTGTCGGCGGCAAAAAGATAAATATTGTTCCTGACCGTTTCCTTTTTAGTATCGACCGCAGACTGAATCCTGAGGAAAATATTAGAGGTGCTAAGAAAGAAATTGAACGAATCGTAGCTTTAGCAAAGAAAAAAAACAAAAAATTAAAAATTAAGGTAACCATTGCTACGCAGGATGAACCGGTGATTTCCCCACGTGACGAGCATTTTAATGAAGTTTTTTCCTGTGCCGTAAGTAAAGTTTTGAATAAGAAGATAAAAACCGCAATTATGCCCGGCGGTAATGACCTAAGATTTTTTGTCCAGCGGGGCGTTCCTTCTCTAGGGTACAGTGTCCGGGGCCGTGAGCGTGCGCATGCTGATGATGAATTTGTATTTTGCAGGAGTATAATCGAAACAACAAAAATTTTTGCGTTAGTGATGGCTAATTTAGGTAAAAAAAATTATTTTTGCCAATTGGGAAAGAATAAAGAAAGGAGTATGTAAATTATGTCAGAAGAGGTAAAACAAGAACAACCGGAAGTAAAAAAAACTGCTCAAGCACAGGGAAGCGAGGCGCAGACATCAGGTGAGAAAACAGAGAAAAAATCTTCGAAGGTAGAAATTCCCAAAAACTGCGGTTCATGTAAAAAGCCGATATATAAAATCAGATATTACCGGAATATGCAATTTTTCTGCAATAAAAAATGCTGGGAAAAATTTAAAGAGGCGCAGGAAAAGAAGAAAAAAGAAGAAGGATCAAAGCAGCAGGAGCAGACAGCTTAAAAACATACTTAAAGCTGTAAATTTATGATAAATGTTGCGATTTTAATTTTGCTTTCGCTTATAATTGTTTTTGTGATTTTTATAATTATAAAAATCACAAAAACAAGGTAGATAACCTTCGCGGACAAGTAAGCGAGTCTTTAGGCGCGCATTCTCAGGTTTTATTTCAGCAGTTGAGCGAGCTTAATAAAAATATCAATCAAAACCTGCAGATGTTAACGCAGCAATTGCTTTCTTCCCAACAGTCTGTAGGAGAAAGATTGGATGCAGCTACTCGGGTAGTCGGGCAGGTCCAAAAAGATCTGGGTTTTTTATCTTTGGCTACGGAACGCGTATTTGAAGTAGGGAAAAATATAGCAGGTTTGGAAGAAATCCTTTCCGCCCCTAAACTGCGCGGCGGGTTGGGTGAATTTTTTTTGCAGGATTTGCTGCAGCAGGTTCTGCCGTCTTCGCATGTGAACTTTCAATACAAGTTTAAAAACGGCGATGTGGTTGACGCTGTTATTTTGATGGGGAAAGGGAAGGTTTGTATTGATTCAAAATTTCCCCTGGATAATTTCCGCCGGATTATAGACTCCGGCAATGATGAAGAAAAACGCAAGGCAAGAAAAAATTTTTATAGTGATGTTAAAAAACATATTGACGTAATTGCCGCTAAATATATTTTGCCTGATGAAGGGACTTTTGATTTTGCCCTGATGTATATCCCTGCGGAAAATGTTTATTATGAGTTAATTATACGGGAAGATTCGGATAATGGGCAATCTTTAAGCAGTTACGGATTAAGTAAAAAAGTTATCCCGGTCAGCCCGAATTCGCTGTATATTTTTCTTCAAGCTATTGTTTGCGGTTTAAACGGCATGCGGGTCGAACAGCATGTGCAGCAGATAATTCAGCATTTAGCGCGCTTACGCGGGGATATTGACCGTTTTAAGCAGGATTTCGATGTTTTAGGGCGCCATATTATGAATATGAAAAATAAATACGACGAAGCGGATAAAAAGATTACGGATTTTGAAGGTAAATTAACGGCGGTTTGTCAATTTGAGAAAAATGAATGATGGATAAGAAAGCGATAAAAAAAGATAATAACGCTATTCAAAAAGAAAAAAGAAGGCATCCAAGGTTTCTTACGGTTCTGCCTTTAGAAATATTTTTGGATGAACTTTCTATCAAAACAAATACGAAAAACATAAGCTCTTCCGGGATTTTTTGTGCGATTGACCGGTATCTTCCGGTCAAAACAAGGTTGCATGTAAATTTCAAGCTGCTTTTAGAACCGGATGGGCAGAGAATGGAAAAAGTTGTCAACAGTTTGGCTGAGATTGTGCGTATCGAGCCTTCTGTTGAGAAGCAAGATTGTGAAAGCTATAATATAGGCATCACTTTTCTTGATATGGCGCAGGATGAAAGAAACTTTTTGTTGGAATATGTGCATCAGAAAAATTTAAAAGAAGCGAAAGATTTAAAAAAGATGTATTTAAGGCTTAAGGAAATGGCGGCACGCCTTGTTGAGATTGAAGAATGCCATCCGACTGCGGAACATTTCCGTAAGGTTATTGAACGGGCGGTTATTGACCTGGACGCAGCCGCCCATATTTTGGATTATGAGATCAACGAATTAAAAAATCTTGAATAATATGAAAAGAATTAATGATGAATTAAATCAAAGGTTTTTCCCCCGGTTTAAGGTTGATTTTCCGTTTTCCATAAGCGGCAAAGGCTTCCACTTTAAGAGCGAAATGAAAGATATCAGCTGTTCAGGTGTTTATTGCCAGTTGCGCAAATATATTGCTGTAAATACAATACTTAATATTAGACTGTTTTTTCCTCTTTACATTTACGGTAAAATGGTGAAGAAAGAATTAAATTGCTCGGCACAGATAGTGCGTATTTATCCTGAAAAAGAAGACCCGGGAATAAATTATTACGAAGTTGGAATTAAGTTTATCGATGTTGTGGATGATGATAAAAAGCTGATTATGAAGTTTGTGCGCCAGCAGAATCTAAAGGAAGCGAAAGAACTAAGGGGGATGTATTTTGAATTAAAGGAGATGGTTGCGCAATTAACTGCGGTTGTACAAGGGCATCCTACGGCAAAACATTTTCACCAAGTTATAAATAAGGCGATGGTAGAATTGGATGAAGTTACTTTTATTCTTGATAGAGAAATCAATGAGCTAAAAAAAAGTAAAATTTTATGAAAAAAAAGAATGCTAATTTAGAACGCAGGCGTTCCCAGCGTTTTGCAACAAGCATGCCGCTGAAAATTTCCGGGGAAGATTTTCACCTTGTTGCGGACACCAAGAACTTAAGTTCCTCCGGCATATACTGTCTAGTAGAACGTTATATCCCGGTAATGACAAAGGTGTCAATAACGATGTTTATACCTTTGATTGAGAAAAAGGTAAAAATGCATAAGCAGGTAAATTGTACTGCGGTAGTTGTTCGTATCGAGCCGGATGATGAAAGCCCGGCTATAAAAAGCTATGCTGTTGGCCTTTTTTTTACTGATCTTAAAGATACAGAGCGTAATATAATCACAAAATATTTACAGCAGTTATTTCTTGTCGGCAGTAATTAATTCGCAGGTTTTAAACTGCAAATTGCTAATTTAAAGCTAAAAGTAAAAAATAAGTAGATACGTGTTATGTTTTAAAACCTGCACCTTAAAATTTGTTTTATATTTTTGGATATTAGGATTTATTTGAGACTTTAAGGGGGTATTATGGCTAAAGCGTTGATAGCGTATTATTCGAAATCCGGCAATACTCGGGTAATGGCAGAGGAAATCGCGGCGAGTTTGAAACAACAAAAAATAGAAGTAGATTTAAAGCAGGCTGAACAGGTAAAAGTAAACGAGCTTGTTAATTATGATATTTTAATATTCGGTTCACCGACTTATTACGGTTCAATGGCTTTTCAAATAAAAAAAATACTTGATGAGAGCGTGGCTTTGCATGGACAACTGGATGGGAAAATCGGGGCAGCTTTTTCAAGCGCGGCAAATATAGCCGGAGGCAATGAAACTACGATTTTAGATATACTGAATGCTTTTTTGATTCACGGTATGGTTATAATGGGAGATCCTAAAGGAGACCACTATGGCCCGGTATCTATTAATGCTCCTGATGCGCGTACTATCAGTGAATGTAAGCGGTTGGCAAAACGTATAGCAGATTTGGCAAAAAAGTTGTTTGGGTAGAATAGTTACAGTTTTAAGTAACGGGTTGTAAGTTTTAAGTGAAAACATAGAACGTATAATTGTTTTAACTTGTAGCTTAAAACTTGTGACTTTTAACCAGATTTTGCGCCTGTAGCTCAACTGGATAGAGCACATGGCTTCGGACCATGGGGCTGCGGGTTCAAATCCTGCCAGGCGCGTTAAGTTTATTTTATGTTCTTTGATTATTGTAAGTTAAAGCAAAAAACCTTTTTTGAATAAATGCTTAAAAGAGAGGATTGAGCTATTGACCTTGTTATTATTTTCTGATATAATTTTTTAGTTATTAATTTTCATTTTGGGCCATTAGCTCAGCTGGTAGAGCAGGACACTCTTAA
>JACQZH010000007.1 GCA_016213925.1 Candidatus Omnitrophota bacterium
TACGCTTGCATCCGGCTTAGTATAAACGGCTGCTGTTTTTTAACTTTTAGCGCTGCATTTATTCCGGCAACTAGCCCCTGACAAGCTGCTTCCTCATAACCGGTTGTGCCGTTAATCTGGCCGGCAAAAAAAAGATTTTTTATTTTTTTTGTTTCTAAGGTTGCGTACAATTGTGTCGGGTCCGCATAATCATATTCTATGCCGTAACCAAACCGCATAATCTGCGCGCATTGCAGCCCGGGTATTGTTTTAAGAATTTTTATTTGCACATCTTGTGGAAGGCTTGTGGATAAACCATTTGCATATATTTCGTTGGTATTTCTGCCTTCCGGCTCAAGAAATATCTGGTGGCGTGTTTTTTCCGGAAATTTTACCACTTTATCTTCAATAGAGGGGCAATAGCGGACACCAGTTCCTATAATTTTTCCGCTATATAAAGGAGAGCGGTGTAAATTTGCCTTTATAACCTTATGTGTATTTTTATTTGTATAACCTAAAAAGCAATTTACTTGTTTTAGCTTTAATTTTTCCGTCTCATATGAAAAGGGGCTAGGCCGTTTATCTCCTTTTTGAGGCTCAAAACAGGAAAAATCAATCGAGTTCGCGTTTAATCTGGCAGGCGTTCCTGTTTTTAACCTAGCCATTTTAAAACCAAGTTTACGCAAGCATTCTGATAAATCTGTTGCGCTAGGCTCTCCTAGCCTGCCGCCTGAACAGCTTATCAGCCCAACATGAATTAATCCATTAAGAAACGTGCCAGCTGTAATTATAACAGTTTTCCCTAAAATTTTTAGGCCGGAATTAGTTTTTACACCTACCACCTTATCCTTTTCAACAACTAATTCTGTTATTAAAAGCTGTTTTATGTCTAGATTGTCCTGATTTTCTAAAATATTTTTCATTGCCACATGATATGCTTGTTTATCTATTTGCGCGCGCGGTGCCCAAACAGCCGGGCCTTTTTTTGTATTAAGTAATCTGAATTGAATACCTGTGGCGTCAATAACTTTAGCCATCTGACCGCCCAAAGCATCTATTTCCCGGGCTAAATGGCCTTTTCCTGGGCCGCCCATGGCAGGATTGCAGGACATAAGCGCTATAGTATCAAGGTTTATCGTAGCAAGCAGTGTCCTACAGCCCATTCTGCTTGATGCAAGCCCTGCCTCGACTCCAGCATGGCCTGCCCCAACCACAATCACATCATATGTTTTTGAATAAATTATCATTTTACTTGGGGAGAATTTTTGAAAATAATATTTGCAAGATCAAATTGTTCCACGTGGAACATTATGGCGTTTTATCATTATCTAAAAGCACGGTTACTTGTATTTTAGCCTTTTTAGCCCCTTCCATTCCAAATAACCCTCTTGTGCCTTCTCTTAATATCTTAATTTTAACTTTATCCTTAGAAAGTTTAAGGTCATTCAGCGCCTTTTCAATAGCCTCTTCTACGGTGCTGCCCTCGTATTCCTTCTTTATATCAGATTCCTGCTTATTGTCTTTTGAATTTTTTTTGTTCATCGTTGATCCTTTAATTCAGTTTTTCGCCGCTCCGAGTAATAACGTCACGGGACTTACGCTTGAATATTGGTTTCCCCCCCTAAACTAATTGTCCTGGATTTGTGATCGCCTGCTGAACAAAAGTCAATACAATCATGAGTATTGGCAAGAGATTTATGCTGCTGCCTATAAATGGAATCTTTGCGGATAAAGTCAAAAAAGAATCCGGCGCAGCTAAATTTTTCATCCAGAGAAATGACGCGCCCCTTAATTCATGCGCTTGCATCAAAACTCCATATAACGAGAAAAATACCGGCATTTGAAAAAGCATCGGTAAACACCCTCCCGCAGGGTTAACCTTGTGTTTTTTGTACAACTCCATTATTTCCTTATTTAACCGCTGGGGATCATCTTTATACTTTGCTCTTATATCTTCAATGATCGGCTGCAGTTCCTGCATTTCTTTGATTGATTTAAGGCTTTTGAATGTCAGCGGAGACAAAAACACATTAATAAAAAGCGACAGCCCGATAACAGCAAGCCCATAATTTTTGAAAATCTTATAAATAAGCCGTAATAAAAAAAGCAATAAATCAGAAAAAGCTAAAAAAATTCCCTTTCCCCTTGCTCTTTCAATACCTACGCCTAAAGCAGTCATTTCATTTACATCATTTGGCCCGGCATATAGAACATATTTCTGCTCTGCAGAACTGTTGGCCGGAATTATCAATTCTCCTGTATTTATGCCTACTTCAACTGTAGAATTATTATTTTTACTAATTAACTGCCCAAAACAATAGCCCTCTTCCGAAATACCGGAAACAGGCGCAAGAATCAACGAAAAATAACGCAATCTGACTCCAGAAATACCAACAACACCTTCAACAATCTTTTTTTCGCGTAAACTGCCTATGCCTTTAATAAAACTTTTATCATTAGAAATTAATACCGCATTGCTGTATCTGCTTTCCATATCAGCGGTTTTAATTAAGCCGGTAGCGCCGGTAATGTCATATCTAAGCAGCGCGGTTTCAGCTGAATCGTTTTTAATAGAAACTACCAGGTCAATAGCGTGTTGTTCTTCTCTTAATTTTATTTGCTTACTTATTTGCAAGTCCCCCTTTTTATAATAAAAATTTATCTCTTGTTCTTTTTCCGCAACATGCTGCAACGTAGCGCCTTGAGATAATCCGCCATCGCAAAAAACTCCGTTAAATGTGTTATCCGCATCCATAATAACAGTTGG
Organism: Candidatus Omnitrophota bacterium; assembly: GCA_016213925.1. Taxonomy (GTDB): domain Bacteria; phylum Omnitrophota; class Gorgyraeia; order B26-G9; family B26-G9; genus JACQZH01. The sequence continues at coordinate 2,747 of JACQZH010000007.1, forward strand.
AGCATCAGATTCAGGCTCTGGAAAGTCGCTTATTTCAATTTTGCGTATTTCTGCTTCCGGACCGCTCACTAAAACTCGAAGCCTCCTGCTTTCAAGTATATAAGTCTTTTTGCTTGAAGGCATTACGATTGCAGCCTCTCTAATGAACTCACTTTTGTTCACAACTTGAGTTTCCGGAAGAATTATTTCTTCAGCTACTTCTGCTTGTTTTTGCACTGAAAAATATTGCGGAAAAAACTGCTTCATTATTACCGGATAGGTAAATACGATCAGCATTGTTATAACCATTGCTAATAAAAAGTTATTATCTTTCCTCATTTCACTCCTTACAAACCACCTATTGTGTCCTGCGCGCAACCATGCAAAGCAGGACAAGCATCTTGCATCTCACTTATAACTGACTTGGACCCTATGTATTTGCGCCCGCAAGGCTCTACAGGATCGTGTCCTCCTCTAAAAAAAGGGTTGCAGCGCAAAATTCTCCAAAAACCCATCGCTACTCCTTTGAAAATTCCTCGAATCTCAATTGCCTCTCTCATATACTCCGAACAGCTCGGATAAAACCGGCATGAACTTATCTTTAATGATGACACTGTGTTGCGATAAAAATCAATTCCGTTTAATAGCGCTTTTTTTAGAACCCTCTCTTCCAAGTAATAAAATCTCTTTTTCCAGTTCTGCATGTTTAAAAATTTCCGGTTTTTTTTTAAGTGTTATTATCAGATCGCTTCCCTGGCCAAAAAAAATCTTTGTGTAAGCGAAATGATTCTCTAATGCAGCGCTTAAATTTGTTTCGCCCTACGCTACTCGCGCATATTTTTTTGCTTATACTTATGCCCAGCCGGTTATATGCCAGACCGTTTGGCATACAGTACAGCCAAAAATTCGCGCCTTTTTTCGGCGCCGCAAAGTTATAAATATTCTTAAACTGGTGCGGATTATCTAGGCGCTCCCTTTTCGTTAAACGATAAAGGCTCATTTTTAGACGGAAATTCTTTTGCGGCCTTTTTGTCTTCTGCGCTTAAGCACGGCTCTACCGTCGCTAGTTTCCATGCGCTTTCTAAATCCGTGCGCTCTTTTTCTTTTTAAATTCGATTTTGGCTTAAGTGTTTTTTTCATTTTTTTTCCTTTTTTTATAATTGTTTGTTATTATAAATGAAAATTATAACACAATAGCTTTTTTAGTCAATAAAAAAGGCTAAAAAAACTCTTGAATTATTTTGCTCATTTGATATAATAACTTTCAATCTAAAAAAGTTTGTATACAGCCTTGTGGATAACCTGTGGATTCGGCTGTGATTGTTTCTCGTAATTCGTTCTATTGATTTATGTTGTGTTAATTTTTTTATTTATCTTATATTGTTGACAATCAACTTGGCGGAATTGTTGTATTATGCAGATTGATTTAAATCAAATTTGGAATGAAGTCTTGGTTTTATTAAAAAGGTCCGTTCCCGCGCAGAGTTTTGAAACATGGCTAAAACCTACAAAGGCAATAAAAAGCGATGGGGAAGTCTTAACTATTGAAGTTCCAAATAAGTTTTTTAAGGACTGGCTTTTAGATCATTATAGCGCATTATTGACTGAAACTTTTAATAAACTTACTGCTCAAGCACTGCGCCTTGAATTTGTCGTCGGTAACAATCCTGCTGAATTAGAATATGTAAAATCTCCGCTTATAGCAAATTCTACTCTTCAAAACACGCCGCTTACCGTAAGGCATAAGCCGGATATTTACCTTAATCCTAAATACACATTTGATAGTTTTGTCGTCGGCTCAAGCAATCGCTTCGCGCATGCCGCAAGCACCGCAGTTGCTGAATCTCCCGCGCGCGCGTATAACCCGCTTTTTATTTACGGAGGAGTAGGGCTTGGAAAAACTCATTTAATGCAGGCTGTCGGACATTTTATTTTAGAAAAAAACGCCCACGCAAAATTATCTTACACGACGAGCGAACGTTTTACTAACCAGCTGATCAGCGCTATTCAAACACGCAACACAATGCGCTTTAGAGAAAATTACCGCAATGTAGATATTTTATTAATCGACGATATACAATTTATCGCGGGAAAAGAGAGCACTCAAGAAGAATTTTTCCATACATTTAACACTTTATATGACGCGCATAAACAAATTGTTATTTCCAGCGATCGGTCGCCAAAAGAAATTTCCGGGCTTGAAGAGCGTTTAATTTCAAGATTTGAGTGGGGATTAGTTACAGATATTCAGCCTCCTGATTTAGAAACAAGAATCGCGATCCTAAGAAAAAAGGCTGAACGTGAAATAGTTAAAGTTCCCGACGATGTTATGTTCTTCATCGCTGAAAAAATTCACTCTAATATCCGCGAATTAGAGGGCTCTCTTATCCGCGTTGTCGCTTATTCGCTTTTAACAAACAGCCTTATTTCCATTAAACTTGCCGAAGAAGTTTTAAAGGACGCAATAAAAGAAGACGATGAAGAAAAAATTATAACTATTGATAAAATACAAAAAATAGTCGCGCAAAATTTTGATGTTAAGTTAGCGGATATTAAGCGGGGAGGAAGAACTAAGGTAATTGCCTATCCGCGGCATCTTGCTATGTATCTATCAAGAGAATTAACTAAGCATTCTTTATCTGAAATTGGTGAAAATTTCGGCGGAAGAGACCACACAACAGTTTTACACGCTTATGAAAAAATAAAAAATCAAATAAAAATAGATCTCAAGTTAAGCAAGTTACTCACAACGCTTATCAACAAAATTAAAAATCAATAACCGTTTAATAACAATATGTTAACTTACATATCAACATATCAACATCACACTACTAATACGGCTACTATTCTTCTAATAAAACATTAATAGCCTTGTAGTTGTTTATTGTTGATAACAAGGGGGATAACTGATGAAATTTAAGTCGACAAAAGGAGTTTTAATTGAGGCAATTCAAACAGTTGAAGGCGCTGTTGCATCAAAAACAACACTACCAATTTTATCAAATGTATTAATCGAGGCACAAAAAGACAAGCTTCTTTTTAACGCAACCGATCTTGATATAGGAATAATTTATAGTATAAAAGCAGAAATTATTGAAGAAGGAAGTATCACTATTCCCGCAAAACGATTTGCGGATATAGTTAAAGAATTACCCGAAGGAGAAGTGGTTATAACAGTAAGAAAAAATTATAACATGATCATTGATTGCGGGACATGTTCATTTCGTTTAATTGGTTTACCGAAAGAGGAATACCCGACAATACCGAAATTCAGCAATAAAGAAAATATTATTTTAAATCAATCATTACTTAAAAAACTAATTAAGAGAGTAAGTTTTGCCATGTCGCGGGATGAAACAAGGTATGTTTTAAACGGGACGCTATTTGTTTTTAAAAATAAACTGCTTCGTCTTGTTTCAACTGACGGCAGGCGCCTTGCGCTAACAGAATGCACGATTCCAATTGAAATAGAAAAAAAAGAAATAATTGTGCCAATAAAAACAATTAATGAGCTTAATAAAATTTTAAAAGATGAAGGAAGTGTTAAGATAAATTTTTCAGATAATCAGGTCGCGTTTGAATTAAACGGAACAACAATAGTTTCTAGGTTGATTGAAGGAGAATTTCCAAATTATGAACAGGTTATTCCAAAAGAAAAAGTAAAAGAAAAAGCAAAAGAAAAAGGAGAAAGAATTAATATAGAAAAGGAAAGAATCCTTTCCGCGATAAAAAGAGCGAGCCTTTTTACCAGTCAAGATTCTCAATCAATTAAATTTGATGTTTTTAAAAATAAATTAGTGATTTCAAAGATGACCCCGGACATAGGAGAGGTTAAAGAAGAAATTAATATGGATTACAAGGGTAAAGAATTAACAGTAGGGTTTAATCCGTCATACTTGCTGGATGTTTTAAAAATAACGCAAAACGAAAATATCGACTTTGAATTATCCGACGCGGAAAAACCAGGAATTTTTAGAGAAGAATTAGGAGAAGAATTGGGAAGTTATATATATGTAGTGCTGCCGATGCAGCTGGCATAAATCCGGATTTTGCCTGTCTGCCGACAGGAAGGCAAATTTTGGGATAAAAAGAGAAAAATGAAAAAGAAAGCGGTTTTAATTAAAGAGGTGCTTGAAACCCTGATTAAGGAATATGAACCGCAGCGGGAATCTGCGCAGGAAAAAATATTAAAACATTGGGAAATAATAGTTACTCCGCAAGCGCAGCAGCACTGCAGGCCGGCATTAATAAAAAATGGGACGCTGTTAATCATAGTGTCCAATTCAGCCTGGTTGCATGAATTAACGGTTAAAAAAAATGAAATCCTGGAAAAAATAAAAAACATAACAAAAGAGGTTTCAATAAAAGATATCCGGTTAAAAATCGGAAAATAAAAAGTTTTCCCTTGCTTAAGCGCCTGGACATGTCCTCGGCAAGCTTCGGGATAAATTCGCGCAAAATCACTTAGTTCGCGTTGCTCTCTAAGAGAGGCGCTCATTTAAAGGAGGAAAGCGGTTTATGGCAGAAAAGTATGATGCAACAACGATTCAAGTGCTAGAAGGGGTTGATGCGGTAAGAAAACGGCCGGCGATGTATATTGGGGATACGACAATTCGCGGGCTGCATCATATGGTTTATGAAGTCGTAGACAATTCTATAGACGAAGCGCTCGGAGGATACTGTAATAATATTGAAGTTATCGTGCATGAAGATAATTGTGTTTCTGTCGTCGATGACGGAAGAGGGATTCCTGTAGATATTCATAAAATCCAAAAAAAACCCGCGGTAGAGGTGGTATTGACAACATTACATGCCGGCGGAAAATTTGATCACCGCGTTTATAAGGTTTCCGGCGGGCTGCATGGCGTGGGAGTGAGCGTGGTAAACGCGCTTTCAGAATGGCTGGAAGTAGAGGTAAGAAGAGATGGAAGTATTTATCACCAAAAATATGAACAGGGGAAAACAGCGACAGAACTAAAAGTTATCGGTAAAAGCAAAACAACAGGAACAAAGGTTGTTTTTAAGCCTGACAGGGAAATTTTTCCCGTAATAAAATTCAGCTTTGATATTTTATCAAACAGATTAAGGGAATTGGCCTTTTTAAATAAAGGGCTGAATATTAAATTAGTCGATGAACGGATAGAAAAAGAGGTGCTGTTTTGTTTTAAGGGCGGAATTTCTTCTTTTGTGGAACATCTTAATAAAAACAAAAACCCGTTATTTAAAAAGGTAATTTATTTTGAAAAAACTAAAGATGATATTAATGTGGAAATCGCGATGCAGTATAACGACGGCTACGCGGAAACGGTTTACTGCTTTGCGAATAATATTAATACCATTGAGGGAGGAACGCACTTAAGCGGGCTAAAATCTGCGTTGACAAGAACGTTAAATCAATTCTGTAAGAACAAAAAAATTTTTAAGAATGAAAGTTTTTCTCTTTCAGGAGAAGATGTGCGCGAAGGGCTCGCGGTTGTTTTAAGCGTAAAAGTGCCTAATCCGCAATTTGAGGGACAAACAAAAACAAAACTTGGAAACAGCGAAGTAGAAGGCGTGGTTGCTTCGGTAGTTAACGAGTCGTTAGGCAGCTTTCTAGAAGAAAACCCCGCTCTTGGCAATAAAATCGTCGAAAAAGCGCAATTAGCGGCGCGGGCCAGGGATGCGGCGCGTAAAGCCCGGGAGCTTACAAGGCGCAAGGGAGCTTTAGACAGCGGTTCTTTGCCGGGGAAATTAGCTGATTGCTCAGAGCAGGACGCGGCTTTATGCGAAATTTATATCGTGGAAGGAGATTCCGCCGGAGGCTCTGCTAAGCAGGGAAGAGACAGGCGTTTTCAGGCTATTCTTCCGATAAAAGGAAAAATTTTAAATGTTGAAAAATCCCGCCTGGATAAAATTTTAAGCAACGAAGAGATCAGGACGATAATAACAGCGCTGGGCACAAGCATCGGTACGGAGTTTGACATTGAAAAACTCCGGTATAATAAAATTATTCTCATGGCTGATGCTGATGTAGACGGCAGCCATATCCGCACGCTGTTATTAACTCTTTTATACCGGCAAATGCCGCAGCTTGTGGAAAAAGGGCATGTTTATATTGCCCAGCCGCCGCTTTTTAAAATAAAAAGGGGAAAAAGGGAAGAATATATCGAAACAGAAGCGGATATGGATGGCCTGCTTTTTGATTTAGGCAGAGAAGGCTTTAAGCTAAGCAACGTGAAAATAAAAAAGGCATATACCGATAATCAGTTTAAAGAACTGCTTGATATCCTGGTAGAAATAGAGGCGCTTAGCTTTAGTATTGAAAAAAAAGGAATAAAATTTTTGGATTATCTCGGGCTTTGCGATAAAAAAACAAAAACTTTTCCGCTGTACAGAGTTATCGATGCGGACGGGCAAACTCAAGTGCTGTTTAACGAAGACCAGCTCGCTGAAGTGGTAAAAAAGGAAGAGAAAAAACGGGGCAAAGATGTTGAGATAAAAGAAAAAGACAGCTTGAATTATACCGCGCAAGAAGAAAAAGACTGCGCAGTTTTAACCGTCATCGGATTTCACGAAGCAAATGACCTCAAAAAAATTATAGCAAAACTTGAAAAACTTAATCTTGATCTAAGCGAGTATGATTATAAAAATGATGACGTCGAAGACCTTCTTACAGATGAAGGCAAGAAAAAACATACCGCGGATAAAGCGGTAAAAAATAAAGAAAAAAATGTTGAAGGAAAAATACCGGTGGTTATCTTAACCGAGGGGGAAAATACGGCGCCTGTAGAAATCAACAATTTAAAAACCTTGCTTAATTTTATACGGGCATCAGGAAAAAAAGGGCTGACAATTCAGCGTTATAAAGGGCTTGGAGAAATGAACCCTGACCAATTGTGGGAAACCACGATGAACCCGGAAAAACGCACAATGCTTCAGGTTGCCATTGAGGATGCCGTGGAAGCGGACGAGATGTTTACTGTTTTAATGGGAGACGCTGTTGGCCCGCGCAGGGAGTTTATTGAGCAAAACGCTAAAGAAGTACAAAATCTGGATGTGTAGAGTATAAAGAGAAACCAGTAACCAGTAACCAGTAACCAGTAACCAGTAACCAGTAACCAGTAATCAGTAATCAGTAATCAGTAATCAGTAATCAGTAATCAGTAATACCCTTTCGGGTACAGGCCAGAAACCAGAGAAGAGAAAAGGGGCGGCAGCTAGCAGCCCTATAAATACTGGTAACTAAAAAAGGCAAGCATCAAAAAACAAAAGAAAAACGATCAGCCATGGGCCGTGAGCCATGAGCCAACCAGGGAGTGACGACAAAAAATGTATACACAAAATGAACGAATTGTTCCGGTTGCAATCGAAGAAGAAATGAAAAAATCGTACATTGATTATGCGATGAGTGTAATTGTCGGCAGGGCGTTGCCTGATATCCGGGACGGGTTAAAACCTGTACACCGCAGGATATTGTACGCGATGAAAGACCTGGGGTTGGAACACAGCAAAGCATATAAGAAAAGCGCGCGTATTGTCGGTGAAGTTCTTGGAAAATACCATCCGCACGGCGATGTAGCAGTATATGATTCCCTGGTAAGGCTGGTTCAGAAATTTGCGATGCGTTATCCGCTTGTTGACGGACAGGGAAACTTTGGTTCTATTGACGGCGATGCTGCCGCGGCTATGCGGTACACGGAAGCGCGTATGGCGGCGATAACAAAAGAAATGCTGGTTGATATCGAAAAAGAAACGGTTGAGTTCATGCCTAACTTTGATGAAACCCTGGAAGAGCCGAAAATTTTACCGGCAGCTTTGCCGAATCTGCTCATCAATGGTTCCACTGGAATAGCCGTGGGTATGGCCACAAACATTCCTCCGCATAATTTAGGCGAAGCGGTTGACGGAGTGATTTATCTTATCGATAATCCGCAGGCAACATGTAAAGACCTTATAAAACTTATTCCAGGGCCGGATTTTCCTACAGGCGGAATAATCTGCGGAAGAGACGGGATAAAAAAAGCATATGAAACAGGGCGCTCGCCGATAAAGGTAAGAGCAAAAGCATGTATCGAGTCGCAGAAAAATGGCAAAGAAGCGATTATTATAACCGAAATCCCGTACCAGGTTAATAAAACAAATGTTATTGAAACAATCGCCGACCTGGTACAGCAAAAAAAGATCGAAGGCATTTCTGATGTGCGCGATGAGTCTGATAAGGACGGAATGCGCATAGTTGTGGACCTTAAACGGGAAACGATGTCGCAGGTAGTTTTAAACCAGCTATATAAACACACACAGCTGGAAACAACTTTTGGGATAATTCTCCTTTCTCTTGTAGATAATCAGCCGAGAGTTTTAACCTTAAAACAGATGCTGCATTATTTTATAGAGCACAGGAAAGAAATAGTAACGCGCAGAACAAAGTTTGAATTACGCAAGGCGCAGGAACGGGCGCATATATTAGAAGGCTTAAAAATATGCCTGGATAACCTGGACAAGATTATTAAATTGATCCGCCAATCAGAAAACACCGCTGCCGCGAAAGCAGCGTTGATGGAAAAATTCGGCTTGTCTGATCTGCAGGCGCAGGCGATTCTTGAGATGCAGCTGCAGCGGCTTACGGCATTAGAGAGAGAAAAAATTGAGAAAGAATACCTCGAGCTTTTAAAGAGAATAACCTTATTAAAAACGATCTTGGCTGACCCTAAAAAAGTGCTGCAGATCATAAAAGACGAGCTGATCGAGCTGAAGAAATAATACGCGGACGAACGCAGGACGCAAATTATTGCGCAGGCAGAAGACCTGGAAATAGAAGATTTAATCGCGCATGAAGATATGGTTATTACGCTTTCTCATGCCGGCGTACCGTAAACAACGCCGCGGAGGTAAAGGTGTAAGCGGGGCAGGCATGCGCGAGGAGGACTTTGTCGAACACTTATTTATCGCGTCCACGCACGATTACCTGCTTGTTTTCGCCAATAAAGGAAAAGTTTACTGGATAAAGGTTTATGAAATTCCTCAAGCCGGCAGGCTTTCCAAAGGAAAAGCCATTGTTAATTTATTGAACCTTGAACCAAAGGAAGCGATCAGCGCGTTGATTCAGGTTAAAGAATTTAAAGAAGGCGAATTCCTGGTTATGGCAACACATAAAGGACAAATCAAAAAAACGGATCTACTGGCATACAGCCATCCGAGAAAAGGCGGTATAAGCGCGATTAGCCTAAAAGATAATGACGAGCTTGTTGCCTGTAAGCTGACTAACGGGGCGGAAGAAATTTTCCTGGCGACAAAAGAAGGGAAGGCGATCCGTTTTCCGGAAACCAATGTTCGGGAAATGGGCCGCACAGCTTCCGGAGTGCGCGGGATTTCCTTATCTAAAAAGGATGAAGTTATTGGAATGGAAATCATTAAAAAAGATGCCACAATAATAACAGTTACAGAAGGCGGGTTCGGGAAAAGAACAAAAATGGACGAATACCGCTCCCAAAGCCGCGGAGGTAAGGGAATAATAAATATCAAAACCACCAGCGCCAACGGATTAGTCGTCGGGTTAAACATGGTTAATGATGACGATGAATTAATGCTGATAACCTCGAGCGCGATGATTGTGCGCTGCCCCATAAGAGATGTACGCACCACCGGCCGTTCTACTCAAGGAGTGCGCCTTATGCGTTTAAACGGGCAAGACAAGGTAGTTGCGGTTGCCCGGCTTGCGGCTAGCGAAGAAGATGAAGAAGAATGAGTGCCAAAAAGTATGAACAAATAGAACATACTGCTGATATCGGGCTTAAAATTTTTGGCAAAGACAAAAAAACACTGTTTATTAACGCGGCGCAGGGGATGTTTTCACTAATTGCTGTGAGAAAAAGCGCCGCAAAAAAAATAAAAACATCTCAGGAGTTTAAAGTAGAAGTTCAAGCAGATGGGTTAGAGGGGTTATTGGTTAGCTGGTTGAGTGAGCTTTTAACTCTTGCTGATATCTACAGCATTGTTGCGACTCGCCTTTATGTTTCGCATCTTTCCAGCAAATCAATTCAAGCCCGGGTCAGCGCGGAACCTTTAAGCGATTCTGCTTATACGATGAAAACAGAAATAAAAGCAGTGACATATCATCTTTTAAAAATAGTAAAAAATAAAACAGGGTTTCAGGGAACCGTATTTTTTGATATTTAGGAACAGGGCATGGAAACTAAAATACCAGCACTTAAAAAATTGAGTGAAAATAAATTTTGCCTTTCAAAAGAATTTAAACCAGGAATGCGAGTGGACGGGATTATTTATACAAATGAAAAATTACTGCCATCATTATTACAGGATAAGGCGTTAGAACAAGTTGCAAATGTCGCGTTTTTGCCCGGTATTATAAAACACTCCCTGGCAATGCCTGATATTCACTGGGGATATGGATTTCCAATTGGGGGAGTTGCCGCCACAGACATTGGCGAGGGTGGAGTAGTTTCTCCAGGCGGAGTGGGTTTTGATATCAATTGCGGAGTAAGACTTGTAAAAACAGGGCTTTTTCAACAAGATATCGAGGGAAAACTTACTGATTTAGTAAATCTATTGTATCACAGCGTACCAGCAGGTGTTGGCTCAAAGGGAAGCTTAAAATTGACTGAATCCCAAGAAAAAGCGCTTTTGATAAAAGGCGCAAAATGGGTTGTTGAGCAGGGATATGGAACAAAGGACGACTTGGAATGTACAGAAGAAAATGGGTGCATGAAAGATGTTGATCCCGGCTTAATTTCACAATACGCATATCAAAGAGGCAGGCCGCAAGTTGGAACCCTGGGTTCTGGGAACCACTTTTTGGAAATTCAGGTTATTGATAAAATTTTCGATGAAAAAATTGCCGAACAACTGAACTTATTCGAAACACAGGTTGTTGTAATGATTCATTCCGGTTCACGCGGTTTTGGGCATCAGGTATGCAGCGATTATTTAAAAACAATGCAGGATTGCCCGCGAAAATATAATATAAAAGTACCGGACCGCCAACTTGCTTGCGCGCCGGTTGAATCAAAAGAAGGAAAAGCGTATTTAAGCGCAATGGGGTGTGCTGCAAATTATGCGTGGGCAAACAGACAACTTTTAATGCACAAAACCAGGGAGGTTTTTGAGAAATTCCTTAAAGTGGGGCAAAATACGCTAAAAATGAATCTAATATACGATGTAGCCCATAATATTGCCAAAACGGAAACGTATTTAGTGAACGGCGTCCCAAAAAAACTCTGTGTGCATCGTAAAGGGGCTACCAGGGCATTTGGGCCAGGCCGCCAGGAGCTTCCGGAAAAATATAGAAATATTGGCCAGCCGGTGATTATACCTGGAGATATGGGCAGAAACTCTTATTTATTAGTTGGCACTGAACAAGCAATGCAGGAAACCTTTGGCTCAACATGCCATGGGGCAGGAAGATTGCAATCGCGTACCCAGGCAATACATACTTTAGATAGAAATAAGGTGCTAAAAGAATTAAAAGATAAGGGGATTGAAATACGCTCTACCGGAAAGGAAACTATTTGCGAAGAAGCGCCGCAGGCTTATAAGGATGTTAATGATATTGTGGAAATAGTGCATAATGCCGGCATTTCAAAAAAAGTTTGCCGTATGAAGCCGGTGGGAGTGATTAAGGGATAAACAAAAAACAGGGTATAGGGTATAGGGATGGGGGGTGTTTATATAACTAACCTCTAATCCCAAACCCCAAATTCCCAGGTAATGGGAGGAAAGAATGCTTGACATTAAATTTATCAGAGAAAACCCGGCAGCAGTTAAAAGTGCAATTAAGAACAGGAATTTGCGGATAGACATTGAGGAATTACTTGAACTTGATAGTGCTTGGAGGCAAATCAATGCGCGGTCAGAGGAGCTGAAACACCAAAGAAATAAAGCATCAGAGGAAATGGCACAGCTGGTACAGCAAAAAGCTGATATTTCTGAAAAAAGAAACACATTAAAAGAGCTATCCCAAAAAATTAAGGAAATTGACGTTGAGGTGGCTGAGAAAAAGGAAAAAATCGACAAAATTTTAATAAATATCCCTAATATACCGCATAATTCTGTTCCGGTAGGGCCTGACGCAGCAGCAAATAAGGTAGTTAAAACATGGGGGGAGCCTAAAAAACCGGAATTTCCTGCGAAAAATCATATTGAGCTTAGTGAGTTTTTGAGAATCATAGACTTTGCGCGGGCGACTAAAATTTCAGGGGCGAATTTTGTTGTTTTTATGGGCATGGGAGCTTTACTTGAAAGAGCCTTGATTAACATGATGCTGGGATTGCACACGAAAAAGCATGGTTATTTAGAGGTTTCTCCTCCATTCATAGTTAATAGAGCAAGTATGATTGGGACAGGGCAATTGCCGAAGATGGAAGAGGATATGTATAAAACCAGCATGGATGATTTTTTTTTAATCCCAACAGCTGAGGTACCTGTAACTAATTTACATAGGGATGAAATTATCGCGGAAGAAAATTTGCCGATTTATTATACCGCATATACGCCTTGTTTTAGAAGGGAAGCCGGCTCTTACGGAAAGGATACGCGCGGCTTGCTAAGAGTTCATCAGTTTGACAAGGTGGAGCTGGTTAAGTTTGTGCATCCGAGCAGCTCTTATGAAGAACATGAAAAACTTTTAGTTGACGCGGAAGAAGTGTTACAATTGCTAAAACTTCCTTATCGGGTAGTATTGCTTTCTACCGGAGATTTGAGTTTTGCCGCGGCAAAGTGTTATGACATAGAAGCTTGGGCTCCGGGAGTGGAAAAATGGCTTGAAGTTTCAAGCTGCAGTAATTTCGAGGATTTTCAGGCGCGCCGGGCAAATATTCGATTTAAAGATTCAAAAACAAATAAAATAGCTCACCTGCATACGCTAAACGGTTCGGGCATTGCTTTGGCAAGAACTGTAATCGCCATTATTGAAAATTATCAGCAAAAGGATTCTTCGATTCTAATTCCAGAGGCGCTTAGGCCTTATATGGGCGGAGCGGAACGGATAGCCCCATAAATGGGCGGAAATGTTTAAAAGATCGGTTAAATTCATTTTCGGGATAGTGATGCTGCCGGTATGCATCGGAGTAAGCATGGCGTTATTTGATTTGCTTAAAATGGTCCGTGATATCGGAAGAGCCGAACTATTTTTTTTCGGAGGCGCGGTTAGTTATACGGCGTTATATTTGAGCGCGTTTAAAATGAACACATTGTATGTGTTTGGGCATGAGGCTGTTCACGCTGTGTTTGCTCTTCTTTTCGGCGGCGCTGTAAAATCTTTTTCCGTATCCTCAAAAGGCGGTAGTGTCGTTACTACCAAAACCAATGCAGTCATAAGCTTAGGGCCGTATTTTTTTCCAATCCACACGGTTTTTATCGGCGTGATATTTTTCATATTAAGCTTATTTTTTGAAAATGCCGGGCGTTATTCGCATATTTTCTTTTATTTAGCCGGGTTCAGCCTTGCTTTTCATCTGCTTATGACCGTGACTGCGCTGAAAGCTGGACAGCCGGATCTGGCGGAAAACGGATATCTTTTTTCTCTGACACTGATATATATTATTAACATTGCTGTGATGGTTGGGATGCTTACGCTTATTTTTAAGGGATTAAGTGTAAAGGAGTTTTTAATTAATGCGGTAGAGCATTCAAAAACTACGGTTTATTTTCTTTGGGGGCTGGCTGTTTGCTTGCGCGAAAAATACAGGCAGGGTAATTAAAAAAAGTTCAGCAAATCAATGCCGATGGTTTCCGGGTCAACGACCTCTTCGATATTACGTAAAGCGGCGTTCTGTTCTTTATCCGCGAGATTAATTGTAAATGGTTCTTCCAGCAGTTTTCCTTTGGAATCCATGATGATTTTAATTTCCGGCATTAGCAGTGCCTGCGGGTGAACCTTCTTTGTAATCGCGTATTCCTTTGTGTTGAGCCTTACCAGGCTGCCGACCGGATAAATTCCTAACATTTGAATAAAAATTTTAAAAAACTGCGGGTCAAAATCACAGCCGATCAAACGCATCATAATTGCCAGGGTTTTGTCCGGGGATAACGGTTTTTTATAAGGGCGTTTACTGGTTATGGCGTCGTATACGTCACAAATATTAACTAAAGAGGCTAAAGGATGAAGCTGTGTTATCTGTGATATATTGGGATATCCGCTTAAATCATATTTCATGTGATGTTCAAGCGCGATAATAACAGAAAGCTGGTCAACATGCGATTGTTGTTCGATGATTTTTGCTCCGTTCACAGGGTGTTCCTTCATGATCAGCCATTCTTCATCAGTAAGTTTGCCCGGCTTATTAAGTATTTCGATCGGAATGTTAATTTTCCCGATATCGTGTAAAAGTGCCGCTTTTGCCAGGCTGTTAAGCGTTAATGAGTCGCTGATGAATGTACGCGTCAGGGCAACGGATAAAATCGCGACATTGGCAGAATGGGTAAAGGTATATTCGTCATAATTGCGCAATGAGGTTAATGCCAAGCCGGAAAGATCGTCTTTTAAGATCATTGCTGTAATATCCTGCGCGATTTTTTCCACGACATCCATGGGAATTATCTTGTTGCCGGAGTGCAAAACAGAATAAACGAGCTTATTCGCCTCAACGCTGCTTCCGTAAATCTTGTCGAAGGAAGGAAGCATATCGACGTTTTTGTTCTCAATAGGGCGGACTTTTTCAATTACAATTTTAAACATTCCCTCTTTTTCCAGCGCTTTTTGAATAGCTTGCGCGTCTAAAGGCGGGGATTTTTCAATGAACAAAGAGATTAGCCGGGCCAGGGATTTAGGAGGAAGCTCCTTTTTAAAGCTAATACTGGTAATCTGTTTTGCTTGTAAAAGCTGCGCTGTTTTTTCCGTAAACTGCTTTATCTCGTAAAGGGGAATACCATCAAAAGCAAACTGCCCCTCTGAAATATCAATATTTATTTCTTCTTGTTCATCGAAGAAAACGCTTAGCTGTGAAAAGACGCGGGATGCCTGGGCAATAACATTGGGATGTTCCATAGGGTAAAGAAAACTCTCGGTTATGAGCAAAGAGAAATTTTTAACAAATTGTTTAATATTATTTCTAGTAGTAACTTTATCCATAAATGTCCGTATAAGTAATTATTTTTTTAACATCTCCAATTGTTTTCTAGCGAATAAGCGCAGCGGCTGCTTTTCTACCGGGATTATAAAGAAGCGCTTTTTCTGCAAAATTTGCAGGCAGAGAGCTTTCGCCGCTAAGCCATCAACTTCAGCCAACGCGCTAAGCGCGGTCTGGCGCAGCTGCAGATTCATATTTTGGTCTTCACCCATCCCATTCTCAGCGCGAACAATAGCGCTTAAGATAGCGCTTACCTGATCGGACTTAAACTGGCTTAAATACTCGATTGCCGCAAGCCGCAGATGCTGGTTTGGATGTTGAATGGCTTTTATTAGTAAAGCCAACGCCGGCTGTGAATTTTTTAACGCAATTGTTTTTAATGCCCGCTGTATAATGATCGTATCTTCGTGAGACAGTATTTCCCAAAGAATAGGCAGTATTTCATCCTTTTTAATTTTTTGCAGCAAGTCAATAACGCGAAGTATATTTGCGGAGGCTTCTTTTTTCACGTCAAAAGGAAACCGAACCAAATGCGTGGAATAATATTGAATAATAATATCTTTAACGACAGCAGACTGCGGTAATTTTTCCGCGTGGGTGTATAATTTAATAAGTAAAGAGAATAGTTTTTCTTTAAATAGCTCGAGCAGGTCGTTAATATATTCCTGCGCTTTTTCGAAAGAAAGCTCTTCAAGCCCGGCAATTATCAATTGTTCCAGCAGGTCTGCGTGGAAAGAACCAAGAATTTTTAAAATATCCTGTTTATGTGCCGGCGGCAGAAGAGATTCTTTGCGTGTTTGCTGCAAGAAAAAATTAAAAAATATTTTGACTCGGGCAAAAGATTTTTTTTCTAAAAGAGCCTGAATATGCTGGTTTAAAAGTTCGAGCATTTTTTTAAATAATTCAGGGTCTTTTTCCGTGGATATCAGCGTTTGCAAAATCGTAGCGTGTGTCCTTTCAAGGTCAAAATCAAGCACGCTTCTTTTTAATGCGGTTTTTTCAAGATGCACGCTTTTAAGCAGCTTTAGCCCACTGCTGATGTCGCTCATGTCAGATTCTGAAATATTGCCAAGCGCCAGTTCAACATCATCTTCCAGGGAGGTCCCCGGCGCGATCGCGGAGCATATTTCGTTTAAAATGGTTTGTTTTTTACTTTCGGTCAGCGGTGTTTTCTGCAGCGCTTGCTTGAGGATAGTCAAAAAATCCAAAAAATCTTTTCTTTCGCAAAACAAACGCGTAAGCACGGTTTTAGAAATAGACATGCCTTGTGAGAGATTTTCAAAAGATACAATGTTGGATATGGAGAATTCGGCGATCTGCGGCATGTTTAAACGGGCGGCAACATAAGCTATGGAGTCAGAGTAGGAAACAATTTCGCTATCGATATTGAAGAAAACAAAGTCAAAGATTTCTTTATCTTCGAAAATATCGAGAATATCTTTTAGAATGGTTTTCATTTCAATTTCTTCCGAGATATCGATAGACAAAACTGCGCGTGTTATCTTTGAGAGAATTTTTGAAATTAACATAGGCTCGTTTAGAGGATTTTTGCTGTCCCTAATAATATACTGGGCGGCAATCTTTATCAGAGCATAGATAAGCTTGGACTCTTTAAGCAGTTCATAGAGAAAGCAGGTATCGTTTGTGTTTAGTTCCAGGACAGAATCGTCTATTAGAAAACGGAAAATAGCGCTGCTGGTAAGGTCTAAAAGCCGTTCCTGGTCTACCTCGATATTGCGCTGCGAATAATATTCGATAATTTTTATGTTTTTTTTGCCGGTTTGGGCAAGTACAGCGCACGCGCCGCCGGCAATGCTGATTTTTTCCGGTAAAGCGGCGAGCATATCAACTAAAGCGGATATGTCTGTGATTGTCGTTGCCGGATAAAAAATTATTTGGCGCACATAGCGGTTCTGCATGGTTTCCACAAATTCTTTCAAGCCGGAAATTTTATCTATAGGCAAAAGAACATTGTTTACAAAAAGGCTGTTTTCGAAAATTCTGAAAGTAGCGAGCTGTCTTTGCGACAAGGTTTCTTTTAACTGGCCGGAAAATTTTTCTGTAACCTGTAATAAGGTCTGGTGGCCCTTTGGGTAAAGGTTGACAGCTTTAATCAAGGCAACTAAGGCAGCGGCAAATTGTCCGGCATGCTTAATTTCCGCAGGAGATGCTTCGGGTTTGTTTTTATTCTGAAAAGTGCCCATTTTTTTACCTCAATTCGTTAGAAAATATTATAGCAAAGCAAAGGTGTTTGAGCAAGAAAAGAGAGTTTATCGAAATCTGTTCAGCAGAAACAGAGCGGCTTGCTTTTTGCGAAAATATATGCTATGGTAAGCAGGTATTAGAAAGCAGAATGGCTCATGGCTGATAGCTGATAGCGGATAGGAAAAATAAAAAACAGCAAAAAGTGAATCTATACTATACTTGCGGCGGAAATAAAGAAATTCAGGCGAGAAAAGAAACTAGCGCTTATAAATAAAGGATAAAGATATCTCGCTCTAAAAATAGAGCTCGATATCCGCTCGATTTTCTACAAAAATCTCGCGGAGGAGTGGCAGAGCGGTCGAATGCGGCGGTCTTGCGCAGCGAACGAAGAGAGCGGAGTCCCGCAGATTTGTTCTGTTTGCCGTTAAGAATATCTATTAAAGATTAAGCATTGCGGAGGAGTGGCAGAGCGGTCGAATGCGCCGGTCTTGCGCAGCGAACGAAGAGAGCGGAGTCACGCAGATTTGTTCTGCGTAAGCAGAACGTTGCGGGAAAAACCGTTCGGCAAATGTAATTTGCCGTTAAGAATATCTATTAAAGATTAAGCATTGCGGAGGAGTGGCAGAGCGGTCGAATGCGGCGGTCTTGAAAACCGTTGTCCTGCAAGGGACCGTGGGTTCGAATCCTACCTCCTCCGCCATTGATACCAATTCGCACCCTTGTTCCTGTCGTCAAGCAGAGCAAGGGTGTTGATTTTTGTGTGCGCCACATAATAGGGCTTAAACGTATACTCCCCATCAGTAATAATCGCATACATATCCTTATTCTTATCCGCAATGGGCTCCATTTTGATTGTCCCCAGTATATTCTTTAGCGCCAGAGCCGCTGAACTCGTATCCTTGCTTAACGTAGAATGCAAATTTTCCAGCCGGTGTTTAATCCATTCTTCCGGCGGGGACTGGAACGTATTCTTTTTCTGGAATTCCAGGGAATCGACTTCCTGCTTTAGCTGTTCGCTTTTCGTCTCCGCGTCCTGCAAGGCTGTGGAAACAGCCTTGGAAGTGTTTCCAGTTTTGATGAAATTTAGGTAATTCTGTATTTCTGAAAATAGTTTTTCTAACTCTGCCCTCTTTTTCTTAATTAGTTCCGGGTTTTGATCAAGATTTTGAGCGATTATCCGTTCCAGGTTTTTATAAATATACCTCAGATTTTCCACGGTCAATAACTTTTCTTTTAACTCGGAAAGAATCGTTTGCTCGACCCTTTTGCGGGAAATCCACAGCCATCTTTTTATAATCAGTGTTTATCAATGTTTCCCATATCAGTGTTCATCTGTGTCGCTGAAAAAGCTTCCGGGCTCTGTTTTATGACTTCAATGTACTCTTTTGCCAAAATATCTATAATCACATCAAGCAGTTTTTGAACAGCAGGATTATCCCTCCATTCAAACTTTGGATTTGCTGAAGCAGCTTGAGTAACGTCCTTGAGCTCTGCGATAGTTTTATCTACATCCATATTTTATGCTTGATATTTAAATCACAGAGGGTTAAAATAGCATTACATTAAAAGCAATATATTGCTATCATTCTATTAATATAATACTATCATTATATTGATAGCTTGTCAAGGAGAAAATTATGCTTTCTAAAAACATTAAGAGGCTGCGGAAAAAACATAATCTATCTCAGGAACAGCTCGCCCAAAAAGCCGGGATTACCTACAGCACGCTGATCAAAATAGAGTCCGGATTAAATAATAACCCAACGCTTGAAACAATAACAAAACTTGCGAATGTCTTTAAGATTAAGATTGATGACTTGGTGGGGAGAAGTTAGCCGGGATAGGGATGTAAAATTGAAACGATTTTGCAGATTGCAAAAGCATTAAAATCCCAGCGAAGAACTTCATAGAATAGTAAACAAAAAAGGATGTCGTCTATGAACGAAAAAGATTTAACAGGCCGAGCGATTAGTTTGTATCAATATCTGCAACAACTTGTAAGATTGAGAACGAGTATCGTCCAAGATGTCTCTCAATATAGTAGCATTATTTGGTGTTCAGAGATTCCTCGAGATAAACATTGTTATTGCGGAGCATGGGAATTAGAAAAAGAAGAAGGAGATAGCACCTGGATTGAAATAAAAAGACCCCTTCTACCGAAAGTGCCATTAACCCCAGACAAGTGCTGCAGTTGGATAGACGCATCAACGCTTGAGGATTATGAACATCAGCCGGTATTGAGAGAAAAAATTATTAAAGAATCGGCTGCGGAAAACGAGCTGGACACAATTGAATATTCAGAGTTGATCAATTTCCCTGATATTAAGGACGCATGGCAAGAATATATTGAGCAGAAGTGGAAACCATGGTCAGAATTATATGGTGCGTTAAAAAAAGTTCACAATATATATACAAAGCTTTTTTCAATGTATCAGCAGCAAAAAGCATTAGGCGAGTCTTATGAAATAGTTCTTGGGCTGGGGTTATTAAATTACAAAACAAAAGAAGGCGCTATAATATATCGTCATATTTTATCTGCACAAACAGAGCTAGCTTTTGAACCCAAGCGCGGGACACTTACTATAAAAGCGAGCCCTGAAGGAGCTAATTTGCAATTTGAAACAGAAATGCTTGGTTTTGAAGATCAGCCAGCAGCGGAGATTCAGCGTAATCTTGAAATCGCAGCCAAGGAAATAGCAAGTGATATCTGGCAAAAAAGTAAAATTCATCCGGTAATAAAAAGCTGGGTTAATTCTTTTAATCCAAACGCTTCTTATGACGAAACATTAAATTCACTCATGCGATCAAACTCACAGGAGCATCCAGAAGTTTGTTTTGCGCCCGCAATAATTCTACGAGAACGAACTAAAGTAGGCATACTTAAATTTGTATCAAAAATCATAGATCAATTAAGGGAAGGAAGCGATAAAGATGTTCCTGAGACTATCCGCACTTTAATAACTACAGGTGAAGATTTAGGTTTTGGTAATAGTGTCAAGTTGGAAATACCCGAGGAAGATATACAAGCCGAGATTAAACAAGATGACATATATTTCCCCTTATCCTTTAATGAGGAGCAACTAAGAATAGCTCAATATATCGGAAACAGAAAAGGGATTGTAGTACAAGGACCTCCTGGAACGGGGAAAAGCCATACTATAGCGAATCTTGTTTGTCATTTATTGGCCCAAGGAAAACGGGTTTTAATAACAAGTCAAGCCCCTAGGGCGCTGAAAATTCTAAAAGAAAAAATACCGCAACAGGTTCAATCTTTGTGCGTAAGCATCCTAGGGCAAAGCCAAAAAGATTTTGATAACTTAATAGGTGCCGTTCATGAAATAACAAATATGAATAATGCTTGGGATAAGAAAAAAAGTAATGATCGCATAATTAAATTGGAAGGGAATCTGCTTGAACTTAGAAAACAATTTCAGAATGTTAAAATATCATTAACAGAGTTGAGAGAGAAGGAAACGTATAAACATTCAATAGTTGCTGGCAAATATACTGGAACAGCTCAGGAAATTGGCGCCATGCTTAGCACGGAAGAGGATCGATATGGCTGGATTGACGATGCAATAGATGTTAATGATTTACCACCACTGTCTACGGTCGAAATAAAAAAACTAGTAATTCTTTGTAGAAAATTTACGAAGGAATATCGTCAGGAAATATTATTGAGGATAATTAATATAAAAGATATTTTTTCACCTGAGGATTTTGTTGAAATTGTCGAGAAAGAACAAACTTATAAGTTGCGAGAGAAAGAGATAGAAAGTGATATAACTCTTCGTATTCAATATGACAAATTTAAGCGTGTTGACCAGATAAAAAGGAGTGATTTGTTAACTGCTTTAAAACTTCTCGAGAAAGCAAAAGCAGACGCATGCCGCAGGCCTCTTCCCTGGCTTAATAAAGTTGTTTCTGAAATATTAGGGGATCAAGATCAACCCTTAAAACTTTTAGCATCTTCTACTCAAGAATACTTGAAAGGTTTAAAAGAAGCTGCCCTATCTGTTGATAAACACAATTTTTCTATCCCGGCCGAGATAAATATACAAAGAATCAAAGCAGATGCCGAAGATTTAATAGCTCGGATCAACTCTGGAAAGAATTTAGGCTGGTGGATTTTTAGGCCGAGTATTTACAAAAGAATTAAATATCTAACAACAGATATCTTGGTAGATGGAAGAACTTGCGAGGATATTAATTGTCTCAGAACACTTCTTGATTATATTAATGTTCAAATTTCTTTAGAGAAATTAACAGAACTATGGAAAGATAAGATATCCATTCCTGCGGGGCTTTGCACCACTAAAGTTGGATTTTTCCTCGAACAATTAGAAGCGCTTGAAGTTGTACTTTCAATCGAGAGCCCCTTGGCCATCGCAAAGAAGATGGTGGCAGACCTATCTATAATTAATGAGCCTTCTTGGCATGATGATACTGGAATAATAAAATTAATATCCGTATTGGATAGTACATTTGTAATCGATAGAATAAATAGTATTGAAGATAAAATAAATAAAATTAGTGTCAGTTTGAAAGCATTGTCATCAGCTTCCGACGCCCACCAATTAAATATTGATTTATTGGATGCTTTAGAAAAACGAGACTGGGCGCGATGGAATAAAATATATGAAAAGTTAGCTGCAATAGAAAAGGATCGCCAACAGCTGGAATCCTGTAATACTTTATTAAAAAGTTTAGGTGAAAAAGCGCCTTCTTTATCCGATTTTATTTGTAAAAATCCCAAGGACGATATTATCGATAAGTGTTTAGACGATTTTGAAAAGGCATGGGATTGGTTAAGAGCTGACACATGGTTAAAAAATTTTGAAGAAAGCCATGATGAATATCAGCTTCAGCGGGATTACGAGGATATTAATAAGAAAATTAAGAAGACAATAGCAGAATTAGCTGCTCAAAAGGCATGGCATTGTTGCTTAGACAGAATGGATGAGAAACAAAGGCAAAATTTAGTAGCCTGGAGCTTAGCAATAAAGAAAATTGGCAAAGGAACAGGAAAGCATGCCGAGAAACATCGCCGAGAGGCTGAAGAATATATGACGGAATGCAGAACTGCAATACCTGCATGGGTTATGCCCCTTTATAGAGTAGTGGAATCATTTAAGCCGACACGGGAATTATTTGATGTAGTTATTGTAGATGAAGCAAGCCAGTTGGGTCCTGAGTCATTGGCATTATTCTACATTGCGAAAAAATGCGTCATTGTTGGAGATAGCCAGCAGATTAGTCCGGAAGATATTGGCGTAGATCCAAAAGATGTCGATCTCTTGATAGAAAGATTTTTGCAAGAAGTTCCGCTTAGGAAAACTTATGGATTACAAAGTAGTCTTTTTGATCATGCAAAAATTCGTTATAACAAATCTCAGGTGTTTTTGAGAGAGCATTTCCGATGCGTCCCCGAAATTATTCAATTCTCGAATAATCTTTGTTATGCCCCGTTAGGTACAAGTCTTATCCCCCTAAGATCTTGTTCCCCTAAACGATTAGAACCAGTGCGAACTGTTTTTATAAAAGAAGGCTTTAGGGAGGGCAATGGGCAATATGTTGTAAACAAGCCAGAAGCAGAAGCAATTGTGAAACAAATTGCCAAGTGCTGTGCTGATCCTGTCTATAAAGGAAAATCGATGGGGATTATAGTCTTACAGGGGCATTCGCAAAATCAGATAATTAAAACGATGCTGATAGAAACAATCGGGGTTGATGAAATTGAAGAAAGAAATATTATTTGTGGAGATCCCTACACATTTCAGGGAGACGAAAGAGATGTCATCTTTCTATGCTTAGTTGCTGCCCCTAACGAAAGGATCGGAACATTGGCTAAAGAGACTGATAAGAGAAGATTTAATGTTGCCTTTAGCCGCGCTCGAGACCAAGTATGGTTATTTCACTCAGCTACGCTTAATGATTTGAACCCAAATGACTTTCGTTATCAATTGTTATCTTATTGTCAGAATCCGTTGACCAAAGCTGTTCCATTGGGAGGTGTAGACATTGAAGATTTAAAAAAATTTCAAGAGAATGGAAAAAGAAGCAAGTCTGGTATTCCTGATCCATTCGATAGTTGGTTCGAAGTAGATGTGTTCCAGCAAATTATTAAGCAGGGATACAGAGTAATTCCTCAATTTAAAGTTGCAGAATATAAAATCGACTTAGTGATTGAAGGAGCAAAAAGCAGATTGGCCATAGAATGCGATGGCGATGAATGGCATGGCCTTGAACAATACGAGCAAGATCAGTGGAGACAGCGTATTTTAGAAAGAGCCGGGTGGAGATTCTGGCGAATTAGAGGTAGTACTTTCTATCGTGACAATGAGCAGGCCTTAGAACCGCTATGGCAAATTCTTGATGAGCTAGAAATTTACAATTCATTAAAACCTCAAAGGAATATTTCTGAGGAGATCAAAATATCAGAGTCAATCCCAGAAGAAATTGAAGCCAAGATAGATTTGGTGTCCACTGAGACAGAGATAGCTGACAATAAAGATTCGGGGAACGATCGATTGGCCGCCGCAGTAGCTTATTCAGAAAAGAAACTTATTGATCGAAACAAAGAAATAAAAGATATAATCATTTCTCTCCTACAAGAAAGCACGCTTGGAAAAGATTTAATTCCGGATAAGGTTCTGAGAAAAATGGGGATTGTTTGTAGAGGAAGAAATCGAGATAAGCTTAGACGACGAATCATGAGAGCTCTTACAGATTTAAGAGGAGCAGGGATTGTTGAAGAATATGAGACAGACAAGCGCAAAAGACTTAAGCTTGTAAATAATAAAGAAAAAAGTTTGTTTGAATAATTTTTAGAATACGATATGAGCATGAACAAATATAGTTAAATGTTATGGGAGGAAAATTTCGAAGAGAAATTTTTTGGGGCATAATACTCATTTCTGCTAACTTAAGCATAGTTAAATAGCATATCCCTAAATTTCTGTATTATGCTCCCCTGAATTTATTATTTGATAAAAGAAATTGAAATCATTGAACAAGCGGGTAACTAAAAATGAATTTGAAAGATATTCACGAACTTTATTTTATTACTGATATATCAAATATCGCATCAATCATGCGCGAAGGAATTTTTCGCACAATGAAGCGCATCGAGTGCTAGGATTTTATTCTTGGCGATGATTAATTTTTTGTCAAATGGGGAGGTTTGAATGAATACAAGTTTACAGATTTTAGAACACTGGTTGGGCACACCTCGGGAGAACGAGCATCTGGAATTCAAAGAGGCAAAGAACCAATTTGATCTGATAAAATTGTATCGATATTGCGTGGCAATTGCTAACGAAGGTGGCGGAAAGCTCATCCTGGGAGTAAGCGATAAATTACCGCGAAAAGTTGTTGGAAGCGAAGCATTTCGTAACCCGGCGGATATTGCTGAGAAAATTTTTGTCAAACTGCGCTTTCGTGTTGATATTGAGGAGATCAATCATCCTGAAGGAAGAATTGTTTTATTCCATATCCCCTCCCGGCCGAAGGGAACGGCTTATCAGTTTGAGGGTGCATATTTGATGCGATCTGCGGAAGATACGGTTCCCATGTCGGAGGATCGGCTGCGTCAAATATTTGAAGAAGGAAAGCCGGATTGGCTTTTACGCCCCGCCAAAGAAACTTGTTCGGCAGATGATATCGTGCGGTTGTTGGATACTCAGGGCTATTTTGATCTTCTTAAGTTAACCTATCCAACAACCCGAGACGCGGTGCTTGAGCGTTTTAAGCAAGAGCGGTTAATTCAAAAGAAAAATGGTTCGTGGATTATTACGAATTTGGGCGCGCTTCTCTTTGCTAAGAAAATTGAAGATTTTGATCTTTTATCAAGAAAAGCGCCACGAGTAATTGTTTATGAAGGAGTGGGTAAATTAAAAACACGATTGGATAAATTGGGCACAAAAGGATATGCCGTTGGTTTTGAAGGATTGCTTGAGTTTATCAATGGGCAGATTCCTACAAATGAAATTATTCAACATGCGTTACGCAAAGAGAAAAAAATGTTTCCGGAGATCGCGATCAGAGAGCTTGTGGCCAATGCCCTTATTCATCAGGATTTAATTGAATCCGGCCCTATTTTGATTGAAATATATTTTGATCGAATGGAAATAACGAATCCGGGGCAGCCGTTTATCCCAACCGATAGATTTATTGATGAGTATCAATCGAGAAATGAACGTCTCGCTGATATTATGAGAAGAATGGGGATTTGTGAAGAAAAAGGCAGCGGTGTGGATAAGGTCATAGACGCGACGGAAGTTTATCAACTTCCTGCCCCGGATTTTCGTGTTGGAGAGCGGCATACGACAGTAGTTTTGTTTTCACATAAATCGTTTGAAGAAATGGATCGAAAAGATCGCGTCCGCGCTTGTTATCAGCACTGCTGTTTGCGCTATGTTATGAATCAGAGAATGACGAATCAGACTTTACGAGAGCGCTTCAAATTGCCCGAAGATAAGACTGCCACCGTATCGCAGGTTATTGCAGATGCGGTTGATGTTAAGCTGATTAAGATAGATGATACGGCAACGGCTTCAAGACGGTATGCGAGATATTTGCCATTTTGGGCGTAAGTTCATTTAATTTCAAGAGGTTTCTTATAGGCACAATTGTTGTAACTTGCTGAAATCAAAAAAGTTGTTTATTTAAACGCAAAACGGTTTATGGGCAGTTGTTTGGGCGGGAAATGAATAAAGACGCCTTGGCTGAAGATGATATTCTTCAGGAAGCAGTGAAATGGAAGCAAAAGCGTAATCCTCCACTTAACAAGAAAGAGGTTGCTCTGGCAATTCGCAACCTCGGTGTGTTAAAATGGTTCACTTTGAAACCATCAACAGACTTGCCAGTTGATGATGACTGGGTAAATTAAAAATGAAGTTTGACTACATAGCCGCATTTTATTCAGAAAAACATACAGAAGATACCCTTTTGAGAGGGGTTGATTCCTTATTGGGAAGTTACCCTGATTTCTCTGTACGTATGTTTCCTGTCTATATCGAACCGGCGTATTGGCTTAAAATAAAAGAGGGTAATAAAAATTTAAGATTGTTGAAAGAAAATCAGGGCATTTACCTCTTCGAGTTCGGTTTTGAAGCTACGGTATATGATGAAAAGAAGAAAATAAGCGGGATGTTTTACGCAATAAAAAGTTCGCAGTACGACAATATTTTTGTTCTTCTTACCATAGAAAATTCCCTTTTCTTTAAGCAAGGACTTTTGCCTTATTTTAAGAAGGCATATCCTCTTGCCAGCCTTACTTTTATTACCCACAAAAGACTTAAGAATCTATTAATTGATTTTAGAGATAAAAATCAATTTAAGGATTTTACAATAGTACGTACAACAACGTATAGTAGGGTTGATAAAAATAAAATTATGCCTTCTGTTAATTGGCCTGCATTCACATTGGAAAAGGCTTTTGAGTGGGTTGCAGATGAAAACGGATGGTTCCAAAACCTTTTATTTAAATTCAAAAAACCTCAGGGGCAAAAACATGAAGCATCAATTTCTCGAAATGGCGTAGTTAAGAGCACCGGATATGCCAAGCTTATTTATGACTATTTTATGGAGCCTATTTCAAAAACTGTATTTGAGAATGTGACTTTTTTTAGCAAGAGATCCCGGAGAGATAACCCTAATCGAGATATTCGACCTTTGTGTATAAATTTCGGCTATGATAAATTTAATGATGTCGAAGAAAACCAGAGATTCATTGCATCGATGAGACCTATGAAGGCTTCTTCTTTATCTGTAGTGCATGGTAACCCATATGTCCATTTATCATTGTTTGATTATTTTGACGGAAGCTCTTTTGATATTTGGGTTTTATCATCAGACAAAATTATTATTGTCCCGCAACTCAAGGCGTCATTTCAAGCAATCAAGCGTTTATTAAATCATGTATTTGACAATTACGCTGAAGGTGAAATTCAGGATTACAAGGTAGAGGAGCAATGAGTAGTAAGAAATTTCAAGAACAGATCGATGATTATAAGGATTCGATATGCGCTATTATCGGATTCGTGAATCTTTTTCGTTATGATGATAAAACGAAAAAGATGAAGGCTGATGTCAAGGTATCGCAAGGAAGACGGATGAAAACGTCCAAGAGTAATTCCATGTCGCCGGATAGCGAAGTAACTCCTGACCTTTGTATCCAAGATTCAAGCAATAAGGGTATAGTTGGTGAAGTGAAAAAGAGTTTCCCGGCTAATCAAGATCACTGGAAGGATGATTTTAGCCAGCTGATAAGTTACGATGACGATTTTCTCAATTGGCTGACAACTTCAGGAAAGATTGATGATCATGAAATTGTTTTATTACCAGAACAGAGTCGGTCTAGAGCTGTGAAAAAATATTTTGAAGATCGAAAAGACAAGGACATTAAATTCACCAAAAACTTTATTATTGTCGAGTTTAATCGGAATGATCAAGCTAAGAGCTTTTTCTTTTTCAGGAAAGAATATGGAACTTTTACATATTTTAAGGATGTTGATGCTCGATTGGAGCAAGGCGTCCAGGTTCCTCTCGACAAACTAATGCTGATCTATGAAAAAATAAAACTATACGATTCAAAACCGCCATTGCCTTATTTACTTCACCTTATTTGGGAAAATGTCATCATGCTTCGGGCGTCCGATGACAAAGGATTTTCGGCCCTCCGGAAAAATAGTAAAATGCCAATTGCGATTACAGTCGATCAAATTGTAGACGAATTGCATGAAAACTACTCTTTCAAATCTTTGAATGCTGACAATGGATCACACCAGCCCAAGGTTCCAACCAAATCATGGATTAAGGAAGCGGTTAATGCACTCGTGGGTTTTAAATTAGCTGAGTGGCGAAATGAACCAAATGGCGAGTGTACGATTTATTTCAAAAAATTTGGTGATACTTTAAAGACATTTATTGATCTCTGTATTGAGAACAAAGTAGGAACAAGTGCCAATGAGAAGCAGATGGATTTGTTTGAGACAAATAAGATCAGTGATTCTTAGTGATTGGGAAAATGCTGAGCAAATCTTCAGCCCCTGTAATGGCGCCTTTTAAAAAGCCTTCAACATCGTTGCCCAGAAAAACACGGACAATCTGAAGAAAACCTATAGTTATGTGGTGGGGGTTTTGGAGATGAGAAAAATAATCATGCTCTTCTTAGTCAAGTTGTAACTATAAACACCTGTTTAGTAAATATTGAATTAGTTTGACAATACATCCTAAAACTATATAATGTTGTTATGAATTCAAAAACAAAAGAATTATTAGCCTATCTTATTGAACATCATACCAAGGCTTCTGTTACAGTTCTAATGAAGTTATCTTACCTGATTGATCTAGTGAGTACCAAGCGGGGTAAAGGGCAGATTTCCGACTTTACCTATAAGAGATATTTTTATGGCCCATTTGATGAACATATTTACCAAGCCCTTGCTTCATTGGTAGAAGAAAATTTAGTACAAGGACAACCCGCATATAGTCCCGATGGGCAAGAGTTTATCACCTATTCTCGCGTTGGAGAAGAGAGTCCTTTACCTCTCCAGCACTTGGATGATCAAGACATTGAAATCATTAATGATGTTTTAACCCAAGTCCAAGGATATGGGGCAAAAGCTCTCACCGATATTGCTTATAAAACTGTCCCCATGAAGAAACTTGGCGCGACTCAAGGTGGATACGAAAATTTAAACGCCCAATTAAATTTGAACAGTGATTGACTTTCCTGACGACATATTAATTTCTATCATACAACCTCAAAACGCTCATTGCGATTTTACTTCTGTAGAACCGACAACTAATAAAAAGAAGAAGAAATATAAATTAGCCGGCAAAGTGATTCTTCAGCCGTTAAATTTCTACCCGTTTTTTATTCTAACCTCGAATAAAAGTACTTGCCAAGAGTATTTAACCGTTTGCATTAAGCGAGAAGAATGGGCGGATAGAAATTCGACTCATCTTGCTGAAGAAAAGTCATATATCGATATAAAGAAAATAGAGACTTTGACCCAGGAAGAGATAATAGACAAAATGAGGGATCCTGACAATGGGTTTCCTTGTATCGCAAAATTGTGCGATAAGAAATTTGAGGAAATAGCGGAGAAACGGAAGAACTTACATAAAGCGACCCGACTTTCATCCAAAACACAAGACATAATCAATGCAGCACTTTCAGAAGCAGATATAGCAAATAATATACTTAAAAATTTGTCCTTAGAATAAAAATGTTTATTTTAGCAAGATTTTAAACGCAAAATTGAACAAAGAGCATAAAACAAGCTTCTGCATTATTTAACTATATCTTCTCTAACATAAACCTCAAAAATCCCACTTCTTAAACGTATCTTAACTATCTGTGATTTTGGAATCCAGATTTTCCTACAATTCTCCACTAAAACAGCCTTATCTGTTTCCTTAAGTATGCGCACAGGAAACCATGCGTATTCTGATTTTCCAAACAAACGTCTAATAAGCCACGCCATGGCTATTCCCCTCCTTTCTTTAAATAACTAAAGGCTTTTTTTACGGTTTTCTTACTAACATTCAGGCTTCTGGCTATTTGCTGGTAAGTCATGCCCAATAAGTGTAATTGGT
The DNA here is from genome assembly GCA_016213925.1 of Candidatus Omnitrophota bacterium. Lineage (GTDB taxonomy): Bacteria > Omnitrophota > Gorgyraeia > B26-G9 > B26-G9 > JACQZH01. Next base: position 32,599 of record JACQZH010000007.1, read on the forward strand.
TTGCTTTTTGAGCTATCTTTTGGTATAGAGGAATATTTTGGGCGGGTAATATTTTGATGTGCGCGATGATTTCGGATGCACATTCGGCAGGCTCAGTGTGCCCGGCGGTCACGGTGCGAATTGGTTGCAACTGCGTCCGCCAAAAACAAAAATCCCCCAAATTCCCGGGGGATTTTTGTTTTTGAGGTGAGGTGGTGTGTTTATGATTCGGAAAGCAATTTACTTTTGAGTATAGTTTTGGTACAATTTATCGAGGTGAAGAGTGGAATATAACGCAAAGCCAAAAGCTAAAAAAGGTGGAGGCGGAACATGAATAAGCTAGGATGTATTAAGGATAAATTTGACGGCAGAGATTATTTGATGCGGGCTTATTTGCCGGTTATGAAAATACCTAAGAAAATTGATTATACCGCTAAGTTTTCGCCGGTTAGGGATCAGGGCGATGAAGGTACATGTGTAGGCTTTGCCAGCACTGTCGGGATGAAGGAATACCAGGAATTGCTTGATTATGAAAAGTTGGTGGAGCTTTCGCCGCGGTTTGTTTATAGCGAATGTAAAAAAATTGACGGTATGCCGCAAGCAGAAGGCACGACTATTCGCGCGGCAATGCAGGTGCTTGAAGATAAAGGTGTTTGCCGGGAAAATTTCTGGCCGTATCAGCCGCGTCAAAAGGACAAAGCTAAAAAAAACGCTGCTGCTGACGCTAAAAAATTTTGCATTAAAACATATGCACGAATACTTAACTTAAATGAACTGCGTTTAAGTTTGGCAACAAAAGGGCCATGTGTTATCGGCGTTGAAGTTTTTGAAGGAATGATGGGCACTAAAACAGGGCTTGTGCCAATGCCTAAAAAAAATGAAAATACTTTGGGCGGGCACGCGATTTGCCCGGTAGGTTATGATGATACCAAGAAATTGGTTAAATTCAAGAATTCCTGGTCGGATAAATGGGGGCAAAAAGGTTATGGGTTTTTACCATATGCTTATATTGAAAACTATATGATGGATGCCTGGAGTTCTGTTGATATCGAGGACCCCAACCCGCTTACTTTGGCAAGTGTATTGAGTTACACTCAAGCGGTTAGCGTGTAGCGATTAGCGAATAGAAAAACAGGAGGGAAAAATTAGAAATATTTATATCGGAAATCCTGGGCTCTTTTTTAGGGTGGATATGTTTGTATCTTATTATTGTTCGCGTATCACCTAGCGCTCCAGTAGAATTGGAGACATTTGATGTGTTTCTACTAATTGGTGCATTCGTAGGAATGACGGGGTATGCCTACAAGATAGGAGAGAACATCGATAAATTAGTTGAAGCATACTCGAAGAAGATGGAAAACTTGATTTCTCCCAGCAAAAAGGATAAATAAAATGATCAATAGAATCTTTATTCACGGCATAACTTATCAAATAACAAGATATTGTAACCAGCTGTGCGGGATAAATGATGCGGCCTCAACTAAAATTTCTTGTCAAAGAAACTAAAACAAGATATTATAAACAATATCGTTCCGGAATATTTAAGAATAAAAATAAAAGGGAAAATTCGTGGAGAACAACGGTAAAATATTGTTAGTTGATGACGATGAGCAGCTTGTCGGGCTGATGCGGCAGAACTTGGAGCTGGAAGGTTATGAGATAATATGCGCTTATGACGGGGATGAGGCTTTAGAAAAAGCGGAGCAAGTGCAGCCGGATATTATTTTGCTGGATGTTACCATGCCTAAAAAAACCGGTTTTGAGGTATGCCGGATTTTGAAAGAACGGCCGCAAACACGGTTTACCCCTATAGTTCTTGTAACCGCGTTAGGCCGCAGAGAAGAAAAAATCAAGGGAATTGAATCCGGGGCAGATGATTTTTTAAGCAAGCCGGTATCGCAGGAAGAATTGCTTGCCAGGATCAAATCATTGATAAAAGTAAAAAAGATGCACGAAGAATTAGAAGAGATAGAAAATATTCTTTATACCCTGATCAATATTATTGACGCAAAAGACGCTTATACGCGCAGCCACTGTGAACGCGTTACATCGCTTGCGGTTTTGTTGGCGCAGGAGCTTAAACTTTCAAATGAGCAGATTTCTTTGATCGAAAAAGCGGCTAAATTACATGATATCGGCAAGATAGGGATTCCTGAAAGTATTTTGAACAAACCAGGGGCATTGACCGTAGAGGAATTTAATGTGATAAAACAGCATTCCGTTTTTGGGGAAAAAATTTGCGAGCCTTTACGTTCTTTGCGGCCTGTGCTTAAAATCATCAGGCACCATCATGAACATTTTGACGGCACGGGATATCCTGATGGGCTAAGCGGAGAAAAGATTCCGCTTGAAGCAAGAGTTATTGCCATTGCCGACGGATACGATGCCATGGCAACAAACCGTCCTTATCGCAACGCGCTGCTTCAGGCGGAAATAGTGGATATTTTACACGAAGGTTCGGGCAGCCAGTGGGACCCGGACATTACCAAGGCTTTTCTTAAGATGATCGGGGAAAACATTTTCGAATAACAATTGATTAAAAGTATGGATAAAAGTTTCCATAAGAGGTTATGCGAACTTGCCTGTCAGCAATCAATAATTTTTCCGGTGGTGTTTTTCGTAGCGGTAGAGCTTAGCAGTGTTTATTGCCGGCCTGCTTTTTCAGAGACATGGTCTTCTGCGGCCGATTCGGGCAAATGGCGTCTTATCTGGCATGACGAATTTGATGGAGAAACTGTTGATGTTTCCAAATGGCGCATTGAGGATGCGGCGCTGATTAAAAATAATGAACTGCAATATTATACCCCGGAAGATGTTTACATAGAAAACGGAATGCTTGTCCTGCGCAGTCAAAAAAGATTTATGCGGGGCAGAGGATACACGTCTGGTTTAGTGGAAACATCCGGCAAGGTTGCTTTTAAATACGGCCGCGTTGAAGTCAGGGCAAAGCTGCCGAAGGGAAAGGGGCTCTGGCCCGCGCATTGGATGCTGCCGCAAAGCGGAAAGTGGCCTCCGGAAATAGACATCACAGAATTGATCGGACACTCGCCGAACACGGTGCATATGACTTTGCACTGGGGGCAGCGGCCGGAGCATAAGTTGCGCGGTACTTCATTTAGCGGGCCGGATTTTTCTGGGGATTTTCATGTATTTGCCATAGAATGGCAGCCTGATTACATCCGCTGGTTCATTGATGGAGAAGAACGTTTTTTTATCGATGAAAATATTCCGCAAGAGCCTTTTTACATAATTTTAAACACTGCCGTAGGCGGCAATTGGCCCGGCGCTCCGAATAGCGCGACAAAATTTCCGCAATTTCACCAGATAGATTATGTAAGAGTTTACGCAAAAGAGATACCCGGAAAATTTTTCCTTACGAGCGCGGCAAAAAACGGCAGCATTGAAATTTCCCCCCAACAGCAGCAATATGATTTTAACAGTAAAGTAACTTTAAAAGCAAAGCCGGCAATCGGATATATTTTTAGCTGCTTTAGCGGAGATTGTTCCGCGGAATATGACACCGTAGAGATCGTGATGGATAAACACAAAACCATCAGCGCGGATTTTATCGCGGATCCAGATCCGCCGGAACTTCTTTCCGCGGGAAAGCCGGTTAAGGCATCATCGCAGGAAGCAGAAGATCTTGGTGCGGAAAATGCAGTGGATAGGGATAAAAACACCCGCTGGTCTTCCGCGTTTTCAGATCCGCAGTGGATACAGGTTGACTTAGGGCAGAAATACTTGATCGATTCTGTGCGTCTGAACTGGGAGGCTGCGTATGCGCGTGGGTTTGAAATACAGGTTTCTGATGACGGAAAAAAGTGGAATACCGTATATGGTGAACAGCAAGGCAAGGGGAGTACTCAGGAAATAACACAGTTAAACGCGGCTGGCAGGTATGTTGCAATATACGGCATAGAACGCGCTACAGAATTCGGGTATTCTTTGTGGGAATTTGAGGTTTTTGGGCGGTTTATCGAAACAGCTTCTGCGCAGGAGCCTTGACATAAAAAGAATATTTAATTAGAATGCGATATAAAAAAAGCGCGAAAGGGTTAGATTTTATGATAAAGAAAACAAAGATGCATTCGCCGCGTTTACCAGAAGCAAAAGTAGCATTTTCCCGCGGAATTAAAGTGGAACTGGATAATAGAATCATGTTATTTATTTCAGGCACTGCCAGCGTAACAGCTGACGGCAGCACAGCCCATGCGGGAGATTTTCACGCCCAGGCAATACATACTTATAAAAACATAAACTCCTTACTCAAGAAAGAGAACGCTGCGTTTAAAGATATTGTTAAATTCACAATATACCTTAAAAACATGGATGACTATGAGAAGATGAATAATGCCCGCGACGAATTTTTTCAAAGCATGGGTTTGTCCCGGGAAGAATTTCCGGCAAGCACATGCGTTGAAGCGCGCCTTTGCAGGGAAGATCTTTTAGTTGAAATCGAGGCAATTGCAATAAGAAAAAAGAAGTAAAAAAACTACTCCCATTCCTCCAGAGGGTTATTTCCCGCCAGAAAAGCTGAAATTTGTTCGATGTCGGTTTCATTGATAAGTTTCCGGGCGGCTGAATTTTTTCGCGAGAAAATCCGCGATGTCTTGAGCTTCATCCAGAGCAATCCAGGTAATTGCCTTTGCTTGTTCACGCAAGACAAGATTGTGCCATTGCGCTGCGGGTAATCTTAGAGAAGTGATTTTATCTAGAGGGTGGCATTCGGCGCATTTCTGCTTAAAAAGCTGTTCCGTATAATAAGCGTGAGTGTTGTTTATGTGAATTTTTATTTTGTCGGCATCTTTTTGGGAAAATCCATTTTTGTTTTTTCTGCGCATCCAATCTACTGTTTTATTCCAGCCGGTAGTTGTTTTTTTAATAACAAAAATTCTCTCTAATTTGTGGCATTTACCGCAAGTGTTTTCAAAGAGCGGAAAATTTTTATCCGCGTTTTTTGCTCCTGTGAGCAGGACAGAGAAGCAGAGAATGCTGATAATAAGAAGGTAAAATGGCTTCATTTTAATTTAATATAAATCCTTGATTGCCGCGCAAGATAAATCTTTTTACAGCATGCCTGGTTTTATCCGCAGTATCTGTTCCGGTTAAAAAAAACGTAAAAATTACGGTGTCTGCCATTTCTTGTGCCTGCGGATTGGTATAAGAAATAATATCGTAATTAGGAAACTGAACCGCCGTGTCTTGCGGGGAAAAGGAGTAAGAAAATTTCTCGTTATTGACCTCTAGAATCCCCTCATCCATTATCATCCCCGGCATAATCACGGTATAATAAACCTTAGCGTGGCGTAAGGGAGTTTTTATTGCGCCCTTTATCCTTAAAATGTCAGTATAATTTATTGAGAATCGCGCGGGCAAGTTAAGTTCGAGAATGTCATTTGGCGCGGAAGGCTCAACAGCATAAACAAAATATTTTCCGTCTCTAGTGCCGGCAAAATCGCCTTTTTTGTCCTTATAACGGCAATTTCCTTCAACAGTATAAACTCCGGGTTCTTGTATTGGTATTTCCGCGCCTTCAGCAGCGGACATTTTTGCCAGGCCTATTTTATTTGTGATGCCTTTGAATTCATATTGTTTTCCGCCGGGTGTAGTTATTTTTTTTAAACATTTAACATTAGCGATAGGAGGAAAAATCATTGCTCCGGCGCTTAAAATATCGCCGGTTTCAAAAATCATTCCGGCCAAAGGCGTGCCGGCATCAAAAAGATAATGCTTGCGGCCGTTAATCTCGAAAATCGGTTCAGCTAGAGGCGCGGATACTCTATTAGCAAAAGAACCTTTTGGGATAACCACGCCCATAGAGGCATAGATTCCATATAAATTAATTCCTTTTTTTAGATCACGATAGACAACACCGCCCAAAAATTCATAAATATCCTGCGGCAAATCCCCGTTATAACTGTTGTTGATTTGCTCTCCGGCAAAGTTTCCGCCGCTTTGCCAATACGTGTCTCCCATAGGATGAGTGTCTTGGCTGACCATAAATCTGGCAGTAAGGCCGGGGCGGATTGCGCTCATATAGGCATAGGAGTGTTTGTCTAAGAATTCAGGATATCCTTGCGGCTGGTATCCGTTTGTTGTTGTGGAAAAAGGAGCGATTCCTTTTGTTATTCCCGGGAATAGATTTTCTTTACAGCGCATTGTCAGGATAGGACGAATGCCATTGTCTCCGGAGAAAGTATTTGCGATATAGAGAATATCGCCGGAATAATATGGAAAAGGGAACAGGGTACAGCAGGTGTAATTATTAGACATAGGATTGTTGACCGTCATGAGTTGCCCTTCATAATTGCTATTATCCCTTGGCCCGATATCAGCGTGTATATGGGTGGAAGGGGACGCGCCATGCACGATGAGCGGTGAGTTTTTGGGAGCAACAACAGAACCGCTTTTTTGGCTGCCCATCCAAAAATTACCCTGGCTATCCGTATAGAACGCTGTAATTGTGGAAAGATATTCTCCTGGGCAGTCAAAAATCATTTTTTCAAATTTTTCTTTCGGGTAAAAGTACCCGTAACGGTTAGCTGCTCCTTCGATAACAACTTTTTTTATATCCTGCTTGCTGGAATTTCTATAAAAGGCAATATCTACTTTTACCTTGGCTGGGCAAGGCGGATGGATGATGACCGACGGAGGATATCCATCGCCCACTTCAAACGGAGTGCCTGGCTTTACGCTGGTGGCAAAAGTTAAGCGGTTCGCAACCCACACTTCGTATGTTCCGCCGCCGGTATATGTATTGCCCCAAACATCAGAGATCCAGCCGGTTAATTCAATTGAGTATTTGCCTTGCAAGGAAAACTGATAGCCGAACTTATCGGAATTTGAAGAAGCCCCGGTCGTAGATTGGGATTGAAATTTTTCTGTGCCGAGAATATCTTTTGTCCCGTCAGGTTTTGTGACAACAACCGAAAGCTCGCCGGATTGATAATTTAAAGGAATAGGAGTTTGAAAATCCCATTTTGATCCCTGCTCTAGTTTTAGAAGCGGTTTTGCGAACATAGTAGGGAAATCAGGTTCAAGGATATATTTTGTTGTTTCCTGAGGTGTTTTTAACGGAGGAAGAATGAATTCAGCAGGGATAATATGCCGGGAATTAAATTGAAAATTATCCGCGTCTTCTTTCGCGACTACTCCTTGAGTGCCATTGCTGAAATATTTTGTAAGCAGTGTCCAGATCATCTTTGGCATAACAGGATTGCCGACTTTGATTACCGGAAGGTACGAAGATGTCCTTAGAATTATAGATTGATCCCAGTCAGAATAAATAGACGATGTTTTAGCGTATAGAGGCAAAAAGTTTACCCGATGAAAATAGCGGTGTTTTTTACAGAGGGCGGTAATTTGAAAGCGGTAATACCCTTCGGGAAAATCGGTTTTTATAATATCCTGGAACTTAAAATTAGCCTGCAGTTCTTCAGCGTTGATTTTTAAATTTGATTTTGGCGCAAAAGCATATTTATAAAATGGCGCAGAATTGCTGTATCCTGAAAACCGGTTTTCAGGGGCTAAAGAATCGATATATTCGACAAATTTTAAATCCTCATATTCTGTCGCGCTAAAGTCGTAGTTTTCAATGGGCAGTCCCGAGGGGGTTAATACTGTGGAATTATAGTTATTTGTGAATTGATGATAACGGCCTTGTTTATCAAAAATTCTTTCCGCGCGTAAAAGGATATAAATGCCGTCAAGCTCCTTGATGACTTCAATGGCCTGCCTGGATTTTACTTGTAAGCGTACCTGTATTTCGATATTATCATTAAAATTAAAATCGTTTTTGTTTATCGAGGTTTCAAAGCTTAATTCGCCATCGCCAAGAATTTTTTCCGAAAAATCAAAACAAACGGGATCAGCGAATAAGAATACAGGAGAGCTAATCAAGGCAAAACAGAGGACAGGAAAAACAAAAACCGTTAGAAAAAAGTTTTTTTTGATAAGCATGGCAATCTTTCTTAATTTCCGCAAAATACCGGATATATGATATAATAATAAAAACTATTTTTCAACGGAGCATTTTTTTAGGGTTGAAAATAAAGAAATTCAGGCGAGAAAAGAAACTAGCGCTTATAAATAAAGGATAAAGATATCTCGCTCTAAAAACAGAGCTTGATATCCGCTCGATTTTCTACAAAAATCTCGCGGAGAGTTGGCAGACGAAGCCCCGCAGATTTGTTCTGCGCAAGCAGAACGTTGCGGGAAAAACGGTTTATTCTTAATAAGGGTGATAAAAATTACATAACCATTTGTGGCGTAAAGTAATCGAAGAATTTTACGCTCAGCACCAATTTTTTCGCTGAAAAACAGCGCAACCGGTAAATCCATACTGTGTTTTTGGCGTGCTGGAACTCGCCCGTCGGCTTGCGCCAGATGGGCTTGAGACATCCATCGCGCCCAAAAGGGTACCCAAAAACACAGCATGTATTTACCTAAATTGGTGAATTCGCTTAAAAATTTTCGATTACTTTTGCAACTTAAATACGAAAGCGGAAAAACCGTTGGAATAAGGTGGATTGAAATGAAAGATAGTTAGCGGAGAGTTGGCAGAGCGGCCGAATGCGGCGGTCTCGAAAACCGTTATCCGGGTAACTGGATCAGGGGTTCGAATCCTCTACTCTCCGCCATTTTTACCGACAAGGTAAAAATGAAGGATGCCGAGAAGGCCGAAGCGAGCCGGCAAGGCGAGCCGGCCGCAGCGGCGACGCCATAAATTTTTTGGCAAAAATGGCGTTTCAATATGCTTAACGCATATTGAAAGTATCCTTTTGCGGGGAAAACAGCTAAAAGTAAACTTTTTCCTGTTTCCCCGCAATTACGTCTACAGCGGCCGGGCAATCCGAGCTCGCAAGCAAGCTCTTCTTGTCCCTGCCTACATTACGATTACAAGCGTGCTCAAATAAGTTTCTTAGTGATTAGGTTTGAAGTGAAGTCAAAATTATCTTGAGATTGGAACAGTCTGGGAGTATTATTAATAATATAAAGACTTGTAAACAGTGAGGAAACATGAATAAAGAAATAACCGCGACTAAAATAGCAATTTTCAGAAAACGCGAAATCCGCAGGACTATTCATAAGGATGAATGGTGGTTTTCAGTGATTGATATAGTAGAAGCGCTTACGGGCACTAATAGGGGTAGAAAATATTGGAGCGATCTTAAGAAAAAGCTTATTGAAGAAGGGTATAGTGAAGTGTCCGAAAAAATCGGACAGTTGAAAATGATAGCTCCAGCTGGGAAATTAAGGCTTACGGATTGCGCTAATACAGAAACAATGTTTCGCATAGTACAGTCTATCCCATCTCCGAAAGCCGAACCTTTTAAGCGGTGGTTGGCTCGGGTCGGTTACGAGCGAATTCAGGAAATTGAGCACCCAGAGCTTGCCACAAAAAGGACAAGGGCGTTATATAAGGCTAAAGGGTATAGCGATGAATGGATCGAGAAACGAATGCGTGGAATTGCTATCCGTGAGGAGTTAACTGAGCAGTGGCAGAAGCGCGGCATTAAAGAGAAAAAGGGATACGAAATATTGACCGCTGACATATCGAAAGCGACATTTGGCATGACCCCATTGGCTTACAAGAAACACAAGGGGCTTAAGCGTGAAAATCTGCGGGATCACATGACTGATCTTGAACTTATCTTTTCAATGCTTGGTGAGGCATCAACGAAAGAGATCGCCATTAATAAAGATGCTCAAGGGTTTGGGGAGAACAAACAGGCGGCGTTTGAAGGCGGCGCTGTGGCTGGCAACGCAAGAAAAGAGCTTGAGCGCAAAAGCGGCAAAAGAGTTATTAGCAAAGAAAATTATAAAAGATTACCGCAGAATAAGAAGCTGTTAAGAGTGGATAGTAGTTTCGACAAGTAGTTGAATTTCTTGGAGAGGCATGGCTCGCCTTCTGTCCGCGGCTACCTGCCATTTTATGCAAAAGGTGGACTATTTAAAGTATGTTTAATGAAAAAAGAAAAATTGTCTTAATTTCAAGCGTACTGATTCTTTTTTTAAGTGGATTTTTATATTTATACAAAAACTGCTTTGATGTTATCTGTTTCTATTTCGCAATCTTTGCCGGTGTAGGAATATTTTTAGGGGCTATTGATTATCTGAAATTTAAATTTGTGAAATTTATTCAAATCGGAATCCTGGTGGTGTTCATAATATGGTCGATTCTATTTTTTGTTATGTTAATACTAATGGCCTCCGGAAGAATAGGCCATCCAAGTTGAGAGCACAATGATGGATAATATATGAAATTTTTTAAAAAATATTTTGACAGTTATTGGATTCCTTTTGCCTTCTATATTATTGTTTTGCTGGCGGGAATGTTATGCGGCATGGTTTTTCGTTCGATGTACTTGGTATTAGTAATGCAAGCGGTAAATATGTTCTTTTTTGCGGGAATGATCGCTGCTTCCATCTGGAACTTTAGAAAGAAACGCTGGAAAAAAGGGATTTCTAATTTAATCTTCCCTCTTTTAAACTTTGGCATGATTTTTATAGTTTTGTCTATGTTTGGGCATAGTGGAGATAAATTTGCCGATAACCTGGTAATCCCGGATAATATAGATATAGCTGAGCCGGGAAATTGGAACAACTCACCTGAAAGCAAAGAGCAGGATGCATATCAAAAAGATATCTTGGATGCGCTTAACATTGCCGGAAGTGATGATGTATTGATTAGGGCTAATCTTCCTTCATTAATTAAACTAAACCAGAATGCTCCGGATATTTTTAAACGTTATCTTGCGGTTAGCCCTGCCTGGAGGCTATATCAGGAGCGCGGGAAATTATTCGCGACGCGAAGATGGATGATAGGTTCTCAATGGCGTTATACGTTACACGGTTATTATACGCGTTTTGAATTATTCGATAAGGATATGCCTGATTTTCAAAATAGATTTTGTATTGGATTTTCAGGGAAACCCTGGCATGAAGCGTCAAGAACAACTTTTCTTAAAGAAGGACAATCAGCAAAATTGATATTATCAAAAGGCAATCAGATGAATGAAAGCCACTGTGTGATTAATGCCGATAGCTTATTTGTAGAAGTGTTTGAACAATCTAAATTCAAAGAACGCCGTTTAACCAAGTCAGCTTTAGCTTATCTTGAAAAAGAATTGAACCCGTTGTTAGAACAGCCAACCTGGGGCAAAATCAAGGAGCTTATTCCCGCTAATAGCATTAAAAACTCAGAGCCGTCAATTAATCTTTGGGGCTCAGGAGGAATATATGATTCTGAGATCTGGGTTAATCCGGGAGAGCCGGGGATGATCTATCTTAAGGCATTTGAAGTTACTAAAAATACCCGTTTATCTGCTGAAGAGTTAAAGGAAAGTTCTAACGAATGGATCGGATGGTCTGAAGATTATAATGAAGTATTCTTTTCAAACACCAATTTTATGATTTATGAAGGAGACTGGAGTAAGCCTTACGCGGCGCGTTTTGAAGTATGGTTTGTTCCTGATTCCAAAGCCCCAGAAAGAAAGCTTATGGAAAGAGTATTCAAGATTGAAGGATGGCAAAGATAAGTTTGTTTTAATTGGGATTATAAAACGCGGTATAGTTAATGATTACGGCGGCTAACAGGCAGCCGCAGGCTGTGCCGGGCTAAAAATATCTTGACAAAATTTGTAGATATTGCAGAATAATAGTAAGCATGGAAGTTGCTGTAATTTGTTGAGATTTGGCATAAGTTAAGATAAACCCGAAATTCGCAATAGAAATTATCTATCGACTAAATCCGGCCGCACGAAAAAGTGTGGGCAGATTTAGTTATTGCAAAATCCAGGATAATTATGATGATATCAGGGGATGATTTAATCATTCTCTTTTTTTTATACCCCGCGGCCTAAACACAAAATATTTATTGCCTTGAGTCCAAATTATGCTATATAATGCAAAGCGTGCAAAGGAAAGCAGATTTGTCCTAAAACTACTATTCAGACATAGAGACGGAGGCGGTTTCAATGAATATCATAAAGCAATTAGAACTATACCGACTCGAAAACAGGATTACGCAGGTTGATTTGGCAAATGAATTAAAAGTTGCCTTTTCAACAGTCAGCCGCTGGCTCAACGGTAAAACCACGCCGAATAAGATTCAACAGTATCATATAGAAAAGTTTTTAACTCGGCATAAAAAGGATAGCAAATGAAATTTACAGAAAGCGAAATCGTAGAACTCAAAACATCGACATCAGAACTCAAAGAGGCGATCATTTCTTTGGGAGCCATGTTGAACAAGCATGGCAAGGGCACAGTTTATTTCGGCATCGGTGATGATGGTGCCGTTTTGGGACAACAGATCGGCAAATCAACCTTAAAAGATGTTTCAAAAGCCATCAGTGATTGGATTGAGCCTAAGATTTATCCGGATATTCAGGCCAAGAAAATACAAGGCAAGGACTGCATTGTTGTTAAAGCCAGCGGACATGATGTCGTGTATTCGGCCCGCGGCAGTACTATCTACGTATGGGAGAGGAAGACAAGAAGCTTTCGGTAGATGAATTGAGGCATTTGGTTGAAAAGAAAAATAACTATGCCTATTCCTGGGGTGCCGAGCTTTCTGATTTTTCGCTGTCCAAGGTTAGTGCCGCGACCGTTAAGAAGTTCGTTGAGAAAGGACGCAAAGCCGGGAGGATTGAATATTCTTATGATTCGGCGCGCAATGTCCTTAATAAAATTCACCTGTTTAAAGGCAAAAAATTGCTTAACGCGGGACGGGCGCTCTTTTGTGAAGACAGCGGTGTTGAAGTTCAAGCGGCTGTCTTTGCCGGAAAAGATAAAATGACGTTCGTCGATATTCAGAGTTTTCGCGGCCCTTTTTTTGATTTGATCGAACGGTGCGAAGTTTACGCCAAAGAGCACATTAACTGGTGCGCCGATCTTTCCGGGAGCACAAGGATCGAGATTCCGGAGGTTCCTGTCCGTGCTATGAAGGAAGCCATTACAAATTCCCTCTGCCACAGGGATTTTAACAACCCCAAAAGTAATGAAGTCGCCATCTATCGAGACAGGATCGAAATTTACAACCCCGGGCAGTTTCTTTTTGACCATGATCCGGATGAGTTCATCGCAGGCCATGGGAAAAGCTATCCTAGAAATCCACTGATTGCGGAAGCTTTTTATCTGGCTAAGGATATTGAGCGGTGAGGCTCAGGGTTGCGGCGTATCAAGGAAGAATGCGATGCCGCGGGCGTGAAAGTTGCGTTTGAGAAAGTATCTGCCGGGTTTCAGGTAACGTTTTATCGGTTGGAGGGGAAAATCGTTCCTAAAGAAGCAGAGAAAAGTAGGGAGAAAAGTAGGGAGAAAAGTAGGGAGAAAAGTAGGGAGAAAAGTAGGGAGAAAAGTAGGGAGAAAATTCTTAAGCTTGTGATCAGTAATCCGTCGATTACCGCGCAGGAGCTTGCAGACAGCGTAGGCTTGAGCGTTAAGGGGATAGAGAAGGCGATAAGAGTACTTAAAGAACAGGGTTTATTAAAACGTGTCGGGCCCGATAAGGGCGGGCATTGGGAAGTGGCAAAAGGTTAATCATGGGAACGACAACATTTTTTCTTAGACTTAATGATTGCGCAAAGCCGTTGCACAAAATGAGCAAGAAAGAATTGGCAGAATTAAATAATGTCACCCCTTACGCTGATAAAGCTTATAAAGGGGGCTGGCTGGTTTCACCGGAATTTACACCGATCGAGTCTCTTCTGCTAAGAGCTGAACTGTTACAACGCAAGAGAGTTTCTCATCTTGAAATATCTTCCAAGCTGTTGTAAAAGCAGTTTTGAGAAAAAAGATATAATACTTTACAATTAAAACAGTTGTAAATGCGAGCGCATTCCCAAGTTGACAACTACACGTTATTATGTTGACAATAGACACGGATTATGTTTACATTATGTTAAGAATAAGTTGACAAAAACAAAAAAGGATATTTAAGAGAGTATTGTTATGGGGCTGACAAAAGAGACTGGACAAAAACTAAAAGAGTATATATTAAATAATGTGGATAAGTATCCTAGTCAAATTGTTGCGAAAGCTGCTAAGGAATTTGGAATATCAAGACAAGCGGTTCATCGGCATATTCGGCAGTTGAAAAATAACAGCGCGCTTGTGTCTGCGGGCAAAGGAAAAAGCGTGCAATATTCCTTGAAAATAATACAGCATACTTTCCAACTGAAGGTATTTCCTGGGATGAGTGAAGATCAGGTTTGGAAGGAAAAAATATTTCCCAGCCTGCCAAAATTAAATAAAAATATTTTAGATATTTGTCAATATGGTTTTACGGAAATATTTAATAATGTAATAGACCATTCAGAATCAGAAGAGGCTATAGTTGTTGTGACGGAAGACATAACGTCAATTCTTTTGTATGTTTCGGATAGCGGAGTGGGGATATTTAATAAAATTCAACAAGCGTTAAAATTAGAAGATCCGCAGCATGCTATTTTAGAATTGGCAAAAGGGAAATTTACTACGGATCCGGAGCAACATAGCGGGGAGGGAATATTTTTCACCTCCAGAATTTTTGATAAGTTTGAAATTCTTTCGCAAAATTTATATTTTTATGGATATAAGGATGAAGATTGGATTCTTGAATCAGAAAACGGTTTAAGTAAAGGCACCGCGGTATTTATGAAAATTCGCAGGGATTCAAAAACAACAATTAAGGAAATATTTGATAAATATACTTCAGGGGAAAGCGATTTTGGTTTTTCAAAAACAATTATACCGGTGAGCTTAATGCGGCATGAAGGGCAAGAGCTTGTTTCTCGTTCGCAGGCAAAACGTTTAATTACAAGATTCGATAGATTTAAAGAAGTAGTGCTGGATTTTCAGGGTGTGACAATGATTGGACAGGCTTTTGCGGATGAACTATTCCGGGTTTTTGGAAAACAGCATCCGGAAGTCAGCATTGTCCCGATAAACACAACGGAAGATATTAAAAATATTATCCTGCATGTTAGAGCTGAATCCGGCGCAACTGATCTGCAAAAAGAGAATAGCGGCGAAAACTAACTTTTCTTTGCCGGCATATAAGATGAACTTTAAATTTAAAATATCGGAACAGGTTTTTAATTGGAGCGTATTCATAAATTTTCAAGAAGGAGAAGGAGGATAGTCGTGAAACCGTTAAAAAAAAAGAAAGAAAAAGCAAAAAGAAAAATCACTTCGGAGCAAGCTTTCGCTTCTTTGATTGGGCTGCTTCTGACGCTGATTATAATTGCGGTACTTTTATACTCGCTGGCGAATAATAATAAAAACACGGGCTCTCAACAGGCAGAAGACGCGCCTGCTAATCCAAAAGCAACGCTGGACAAGGCAAAAGAGGCAGTGGGAAACATCAATAAACAGCAGCAAAAGCGTATGCAAGAGTTGGAATAAGGCAATAAATTTATTGACCAGGGGGCAGAAAAGGAGTAAGCTATCATTGTGCTTCAGGGATGAATAACGCGATGAGGCAAAAAGCAGATGCTTTAACATGGTATTAAAACAACCGGATTTTTGCGGTTGTTTTTTCTTTTTTCGTGGGGAGTTCAATGTCAAAACAAAAAAATAAAGACCAAAGTTTTTTACTGTGTGAAAAGATAAAGAAACTGACAACACTGCTTACGCAGGAAAAACAAACGGAACAGGCATTAAGAAGCGGGATTAAGGCCTATATTCAAAGAGAGAAAGTTTTTCGGCAGTTGTTTGATAATATTAAAACAGCTGTTGCTGTTTATAAGGTTGTTGATAACGGCAAGGATTTTGTTTTTGCGGATTTTAATCATGCGGCGGAAAAAATTGATAAAATAAAAAAAGAACAGCTTATCGGGAAAAAAGTCAGCAGGGTTTTTCCCGGGGTAAAGGAATTCGGGTTGTTCGATGTGTTTAAAAGAGTATGGAAAACCGGTAAGCCAGAGCATCACCCTGTGGGTATTTATAAAGATAAAAGAATCCAGGGGTGGAGGGAAAACTATGTGTATAAAATCCCTTCCGGAGAAATAATCGCTGTATACGAAGACGCTACCGCGCGCAAACAAGCGGAACAGCAGATGAAAGAGCTAGCAAGATTCCCTAAAGAAAATCCGAACTTGGTTTTAAGGGTAACCTTTCAAGGCGAGGTTATTTTTAAGAATAAAGCAGTAGACAGTGTTTTAAAGAGTTTAAGGGTCAATCAAAAAGATATTAAAGAAATTCTTCCTAAGAATCTAGCCGCGATAATACGCAAAGCGCGAAAAAATAAAAGGCAATCAGTGAATTCAGAGGTTTCGATAAAAGGCAAAACATATTTTTACGCGATATCTGTGGGAGCGCAAGATGCCAATATCTACGGGTTTGATATTACAGAGCGCAAAAAGACAGAAAAAGAATTATATCACAACTCAAAACAATTACAGGTCCTCAATGAAAATCTGGCAGAGGGCATGGTGTACCAGATCAACAGCGGCAAAGACGGTTTATCGAGAAAATTTTCCTATTTGAGCCCGGCAGTGAAAAAGCTTCACGGGTTAGAGCCTAGAGAAGTTATTGCAAATCCGCGTATATTATATGAGCAGGTAATAGAACCAGACCGTTCGTTTCTAGCAAAAAAAGAAAAGCATGCGTTTGAAACGATGAGTAAGCTTGAAGCTGAAGTTAGGATGCGGCTGCCTTCCGGAGATATCCGCTGGCGTCAATTTGTATCAACGCCCAGGATTATGGAGGGTGTTGTTTTATGGGATGGGATTGAACTGGACATCACAGAGCGCAAGCAGGCGGAATTAAAATATAAAACTATTTTAGATACCGCGATTGATTGTTTTTATATTATTAACGCGCGGCAAGGCAACATCTTGGAGGTTAATGATGCCTACTGTTCTTTGATTGGATATAGCCGTGACGAATTGCTTAAGATGAGCTTAAAAGATATTGAATATAAAGAAAACCCTAAGAAAATAGCGCGGCATATGCGGTACATAATCAAGAAAGGCGCGGATCATTTTGAAACTCGTCACAGGGCCAAAGAAGGAAGGATTATTGATCTTGAAACGAGTGTTAATTATATGAAAGAAAACAAAAAGTTTTTTGTGTTTATGCATGATATTACCGAGCGCAAGAAATATGAGAATGACCTTAAAAAAGCTAAGGAAGAGATAGAAAAATGGAATAAAGAGCTGGAAAAAAGAGTGCGAGAAAAAGCGTGTGCTTTAAAAGAGGCGCAGGAACAGCTTTTTCAGGCGGATAAACTTAGCAGTATCGGGCAGTTGGGCGCGGGTATCGCGCATGAGTTAAACAGCCCGCTTGCCGGTTTGCTAAGCTTAATCAGGGCTTATAAAAAGAAAAAAAATCCGGATACGGATGAATACGCGGAATTAGCGGAAATGGAATCAGCCTGCGAATACATGGCAAGAATAGTTAGAGACTTAAATTTATTTTCCCGGCAAACTGTTGGAGAAACGGAAAAAGCGAACTTAAACGAGCTTATTGAGGCTACAATGTCTTTTAGCATGCATCAGCTTAAAGCTAAAAATATCATAATAATAAAAAACTATAGCCAAGAACTGGCTGTTTTCTTGGCGGACAAGCGCCGTGTTCAGCAGGTAATTATTAACCTGTTGGCAAATGCCTGCGATGCTTTATCCGAGCGCGGTATTTTAACAATTACTACCGGAAATATTAATTTAAATGGGCAAGTGTTTGTTGAATTGGAGGTTGCGGATAATGGCTGCGGCATAAAAAAAACGGATATAAAGAAAATTTTTGAGCCTTTTTTTACTACAAAACGCCCGGGGAAAGGCGTGGGGCTTGGATTAGCTGTTGTTTACAGCATTGTTGAGAAGCACAAGGGCAGGATTTTTGTCAAAAGCAAGGAAGGCGCGGGAACAACATTTACGGTGCAGCTTCCGGCGCTAGTAGAAACAAGGACTGCTGAAAAATAAGCTGGGGCGGAAAAAGATGAATAAAATACTTGTTGTAGATGATGAAAAATTGATTTGCATAAGTATAAAAAGAGAACTGGAGGATCTAGGGTATAAAGTGCAGATTGCTCTGAACGGAGCAGATGCTATTGATTGCGTGGAAAATAACGAGATTGAGATGGCATTTGTTGATTTGATTCTGCCGGATATAAACGGGATGAATGTGTGTAAAAGGATAAAACAATTAAACAGCAATATAAAAGTTGTGCTTATGTCCGGTTATACGGATAAACTTATGGATTTAAAAAAAGAATTCAGCCTTTTGAAAGGAGCAAAGGATATGCTGGAAAAGCCGTTTGGCGGTGACGATATTTTAAAGCAGGTAACCAGTTTTTTTGTTAGTTGAAAACGCAAGAAATTAAAAAAGCAAAAGCCTGATAATCGCTTGACAGTAAAGCGGTTAGCAGGTAAAATAATATTCAATATTTAAACAAGGAATTCGCTAACGGATAGATGGAGAGGTTATATGAGCCCGGAAATAAAAAAAGCGGAAGATGTGCTGGCAGATATTATTGAAAAGATCAGTATTTTGAAAATTTATGAAAAGCGCGCTAAGCGGGAAGATTACTGTGAAATCGTAATCTATAATAAAGACAATGACCAATGGAAGTCTTTGCTGGCTGAAATGCTTGGTGAAGAAATAACCGCCGCTAAAAGAAATATTACAGAGGAAGATTTCCTTGTGACAAAAATTTACGGCGGAATCGGAGGTAATCAGTCTTTATTCAGAAAAAAATTCGAAAATCAAACGTTAATCGCGATGTTCTGGCCATGGCAGGACAATGAGCACACGACTTTGAAGATGATCGTTGTGAAAAGATAGGGCATTGGGCGCGCGTTGTCCGGCGCTTACCGGAAAGAAATTAACTTCCCGCAAAAGATTAATTCAGGAGTAATTTTAGACTGCTGCCGAAGATTTTTTTTAAATTCCAACAGTTGATATAACGAGTAAAAAAAATGAACGAAAAAACCATCGGTAGAATTTTATATTGCCTGCTTGCCGGGGCGATCTTGGCAGGATTTTTCAAATGGAATAAGAGTTATGAAGCTGCTTTTGAGCAGGGTAAACAGGATATCTTGCTTGAAAGCAAAAGAGCATATGTTAAGCCGGAAATATATGAATATCTGACAAATATCGAAAAAACCGCGCAATATCACGGCTACAATAACGGACGGAATATGTTCCTGGTCCGGCAAAAGATAGAAGAGGCGCAGCAAAAACGCAAAGGGCAGCAGGTGAAAAATATTTCTGAAAAGGAAGTATCCGGGGCAAGTGATTTAGATATTGAGCGGATTATGAAAATAGTTATTCCTGAAAAGTATTTTACTGTGCGTCAAATGAGCGTTTCCAAAGAAAAAGCAGAAGTATTATTACAGGCGTCATCAAATAAAAATATCGATAGATATAACCTGCGTGCGGCAAAGCCAGCTATTTACAGAAGTGCATTCAGCGATGTTTAAGCACAGTCCCGGCAACAAAGAAATTACCGCGGCATTGATATTCAAGTTCTCCAAATTGTTTGATTCTTCGAAAGAAGCGTTTATAGAAGCGGAAACGCTGCGGAAAACATTAAGCAGCATTCTGTTTGAATAGTTTTTAAAAATTATCTTGTTTTTAATACTAAAGTAAAGCAAGCAGAATCCTTGTTCTTATCGCACCGGTTATTTGGTTAATAAATCTTACCCAAGGAAATACATAGAGTTATTGAAAAACAACTTTAACTTAGGTATACTAGTTATAGGTGGGTTTGTTATAAAATGGGAAAAAAAGGGTTTACTATAATTGAATTAATGGTCGCAGTGATGATAACTGTGGTTGTTTTAACAGGGTTGCTGCATATACATACACAAACATTTAGCTTGTATGAAGTATCCAGGAATAAGACGATTGCCGTAAATGCCGCCCGCCAGCAATTAGAAAGAATCCGTAGCCTGCCGTATGATGATGCCAGCTCTACCAATGATGTTTTAGGCCAAAATGGAATCACATTCCCTGTTGTGCTCTTATCCGGTCCTTTGGGAGCGAATCCAGGGAGTATCAGCATTGTAGACGACCCGGATTATCCCGGCGATACTAATATAAGGGAAATTATTGTTGCTGTCAGCTGGATAGCGCAAGGAAAAGTTCCTGGCGGCAGTATTCAGCTGGTTACTCGAAGGGCGAGATATTAAAAAACCATGAAAAAAAAAGATGCGCGGATTCAAGGGTTTTCCCTGGTTGAAACCGTTGTGGTGATGGCAATTAGCACGGTTGTTGTATATGGAGTTTATATTATTTTATTCTCTTGTTCAGACGCGGTTCAGTTATCAGCGGCGCAGGTAGAATTGCAAAATAACGCGCAAAGGGCGGTCAGTCGAATAATCCCGGAATTAAGAGAAAGCAATTTGGATAATATTACCGGGTTTCCTGCCTGGGCAGCAACAGCAACAGGAACAGCGATTGACCTTATTGATGATCAGGCTGTTGTTTTTAGTTCAGCGCGCGATACTTTAGGAGATTTTCAGATGGATGGGACGGAACATACCGCGGATTGGCAAGGCGTGGTGGCGTTCTGTCCGTTCGCGGATAATGATGTGCGCCAGCTTAGGCAGTATAGGGTTTTTGGAGCATATGATTTTCCGGTAACTGTTACTAATGTGGACAGCACGCAGATAACGCTTAATGATAATAGCGGAACCGCAATAATAATAGACAGGGATACGGGCGCGCCGGGAATATATAATGTCTTAGCGAATAATTTTAACCGGCTGACTTTTATCGCGGGTAACCCGGTAACTATAATTGTTATAACGGATAAAACCACGGTAAAAAACCGAAACGTGTCATTTAGTTTAACGACTAACGCGGTAATAAAAAATTGATAAATCTAAATTTTGGGATAAAAACAGCATCAAGGCAAAAAGGGGTTTAATAGTGAAAGCGAAAAAGAATGGGTCGGTATTAATTTCCGCGCTGATTGTTGCCATAGTTGTTTCAATTGCCGCGGCAAGCATGCTGACGCAGGGGATTGCTTCTAACCGGGTTTCCGAGCGGGCCGTGGATTCGGCGCAAACATATTATTTAACTGAAGCGGCTATTGAAAGGGCAATCTATGAGCTTAAGTATGGACAAGACATCATTGATGATGACGGTAATTCCGGCTCAAACGGCATTCCGGATATATATGAGCAATTGCAGGGGATTAATTCTTTTAATACCGCGGAAGGCGGAGCCGGGCCAATAACCGCGCCGCCTTTAGCAATGAACTTTACCATTAACGGCCAGGCTGTTAATGTTGAGCTTAGCACAATACTTGTGCCGCATTCTAATTTACTTGAAACGTTTAACCCTGCTACTGCTTCCGGCGGTTTTGTCCAGTTTACAGGCGGATGTTACGGAAAACCGCTGTTTTTAGATATCAACGGAGACGGCAACCATGAAATACTTTTAGGAACGGATGACGGCAATGTGCACTATTATAAATATTATTATGATGAAATAAATAAGCAGTATACGATAGAAGAAGTTTTAGACGCGTTCGGCGATCCGTTTATCAACGGTTTGGAAGGAAAGATTGTAGGCAGTTTAATCGCGCAGGATATTGATAATGACGGTAATATAAATGTGCTGATAAATACAGACAAAGGGCATGTATATTGTTATGAAGTAGGCGCTGCTCCGCTTGAACTTCGCTGGGATTATGATGTTCCCGGGGCAAACTCCACTTATTGGGAATTGGCAGTAGGGAATTTAGACGGGGATGCTGACCTTGAAATAGTTATGCCTTCAGCTAATAAAGGGCTTACTTTTTTGGATACCAACGGCTCTGTAATCAGAAATATTGCCCCGACGGGGTTTGGGTATACAGCTCCGCCTTTGATAGGCGATTTTGATAAAGACGGAGTAAACGAGGTTATTGCTGACGACGGAGTAGAGCTGAATTGTTATGAGCTGTCCGGAACAAAAAAATGGACATACCGCGTAGGTTTAAAAACCAGTGAAGCTACCGGGGCATTATCGATCGACGGCAGCGGTAAGCATATCGAAGATCAAACTTCCAATGGTTTTTGGGTTCCGAGTTCTTCGGCAGGAGATGTGGATGGCGACGGGTTCCCGGAGATCGTGGCTACATCTTTGGGCAACGCTAATAACCGCAATACGCATACAGTTATTTTAAGAGATAATAACCGGACTATTGTCGATGCAAAAGATATAAATAAAAACGGTAATAGCACAGAGGTAATTGCCGTGCCGGATGATATACGCGTAAATTTAACCCCGAGCGCGCTTGCAAACGGCTTTACCGGCGCTGACCTTAGGGGGTTGGTTTCACAGCGTCAGCCTGCGATCGGCGACTTAGAAGCGGACGGAAAAGTGGAAATTGCGCATGGAGCGCGCATAGACCAGATTTTTTTATTTAATGTGGATTTTGACAATACTGACGGCGCGTTTTTAGGAACTGCGGCAACAGAAACTGATGTTGGATGGAATAAGGGCACCTGGGAGATGGTTGATTATACCGGCGATGGGGCAGTAGATTTTCCGGCAGGGCTTGGCGGCGCCGGCGACATCGCGGCTTCTCCGGTTTTTGCCAATGTTGATAAAGATCAGATCTTAATCAGGACGGCATAGAAGAAATTGCAATGGCGTCTTCGAAAGGTACCGGAGGCTTCGGCGGAAACCATTATTTGTATGTATTAAGCTTAAGCGGGGTGAAATTTTCCCGGATAATGATCCAAGCTAACGCTGTCGGGTATTTTGGCGTAAACCAGCAGTCAAGCATGGTTGTGGATTTAGGAGATCCTTCGACTCCGAATTCGATTGTTGAAATGCAGTCTTGGCAGGAATGACGATGAAAAATTATTTTAATGCGCTGGTTATTGTTAATACGGCAAGCCTGTTCATTTTTGTTATAGTGCTTGCGGTTTTATTTAAAAATTGTCAGACAACTATACGGTTAGGCCAAAATGTCCTTAAAAAAGATGAACCCAGAACTATGATTAAACAAAAACAGGACAGTGTTATATCAAAAGAACAGGGGATATTTAGTAAGGCAATGATGCTTAAAAATAGCGCCCGTTATAAAGAGGCGATAGCTGCATTTAAAGAAGCGGCAGAAGAATATCCGCAAAGTGTTTTAGCGGACAATGCCTATTATCAAATCGCGCAAATTCTAATAGCTGATCCGGTTAAAAAGCCCCGAGAAGCAGCAGCGGTATACCATTTTATTGTCGAGGCTTATCCGAAAAGCGAAATCGCTGATGATGCGCAATATCAGCTGGCTAAAATAGCCGGCTTGTATTTTAAAGAACCTTTACTCGCCTTAGATGAATACAGAAAGCTTATCGCGCTTTTTCCGCAAAGCAAATATGTTAAAGAAGCTCAAAGCGCTATTGATTTTTTGACCAGCGACCCAAACGGTGACGGTATCCCGCTTGCTGAAAGTATGGGAATAGGCATACCTGACGAGGCTTTTTAAATGGATAAAGATAATACGTAATAGCAGATATCTTTATGGATAGGCATACATATAGGAGGCATATTGAGGGTGTTTATTAAGTAAGAAAGAGTAACCAGCAACCAGAGTACAGAAACCAGGAATTAGAAACTAAAAACTGGAGACACTAAAAGTAAATAACTAGTTCAAAGGAAAAGGAGCGATAAATGAATAAAAAAGTAAAATGCCCGGAGTGCAAAAGCGAGATCGAAGTTGATTCCAGCGTTTCAGTGGGAGATATCGAACAGTGTTTAAACTGCGACATAGAATTAAAAGTAGTGAGCGTGATTCCGTTAAAGCTTGAAATAATGACTTGCAATTTTTCTGATGATGACGAAATGGATGAGGATGACGAGGAAAATATGGATTAATTTTTCTTTGAACAATTAAGTGCAGCGGCCAGGATAAGCGTTAAAGAATAAAGCTGTTTTCTAAGAACTCTTTAAATTTTCAGTTGAAGAGTTCTTGTTTTTTTGGTATTTTTTTGGGTTGACGCTTAGGGCAGAATGGGGTAGTATAGGTGTCTATAAGATCAAAAAAGCAGCAACCAGAAACCAGTAACCAGAGATTAAAGCAAGTTTTTACGTATAGGCGGTAAAATTCAGGAAAGGGAAAGCAGCTAAATGAAAGTTTTTTTAGCAGGATTTAATATTGATACAGATGTTTTACGGCAGATGCAAGAAAAATCAGGGCGGCGCCAGGACATAACTCCGGAGGTTATTTGCGCTGCGTACGCGCGTATCAGCCGGGATCCGCGTCCGGTTAATGAAATACGCCAGGATGCAAGAAACGAAGTTGAACGTTCCCGCAAATCAAATTCAACGATAATATTTAAAATGGGCCACCACTCTGTTGCCGAGCACGCGGTATTTAATCTGGATATTTTAGAG
This sequence comes from Candidatus Omnitrophota bacterium, assembly GCA_016213925.1. Lineage (GTDB taxonomy): Bacteria > Omnitrophota > Gorgyraeia > B26-G9 > B26-G9 > JACQZH01. The sequence continues at coordinate 56,890 of JACQZH010000007.1, forward strand.
GTTTCCCGTTTCGCGATGGAAGAGCTTGAAAAGTTCAGGCTGTGTTCTTATACGGAAAAATCGCAGCGCTATATTACGCTGGATAATGATTTTGTTGTTCCAGAGGAGATTAAAAACACTTGTTTTGAAGAGATGTTTATTTCCATGATTGAACAGCAGAACAAAGCTTATTTTAAATTATTTGAACGGCTTAAAGAATATATTTTCGAAAAACACGCTCAATTGGCAAAGGACCCCAAAAATCATAATCTGCTGGAAGGATGGGCAAAAGAAGATGCCCGTTATGTTACGGCACTGGCAACACATTCGCAAGTTGGGCAGACAATTAACGCGCGTAACCTGGAGCTTTTGCTGCGCAGATTTGCTTCGCATCCTTTATCCGAAATAAAACAACTGGGAATTTCTATATATAATCAGATAGCAAGCATTGCTCCTTCTATTGTTATCTTCAATGAGGCGAACGAACGTGACCTGAAAACGTATCCGGGTTTAAAAAAAGCGGCAAAAGAGCTGCTTGCAAAGGTGCCGCTTAAGCTTGCGCCGGGCACGCAGCAGAATGTACAGCTGGTAGAATTTACGAAAAACGGAGATCTGGCAGTTGCGGCCGCGCTACTGCATGCGGCAACCGAGCTTACCTATGAAGATTGCCGCGTTGTTGCGGAAAAATTATCGCAAGAAGAGCAGAAAATGCTTTTTAAAAACGTATGGGAAAATATGCAGTTTTATGATTCCATGCTGCGCGAATTTGAATATACGAATCTCACTTTTAATATTGTTTTATCCGCGGCTTGTTTTGGACAGCTTAAACGCCACCGCATGTCAACAATATCAGCTCAAGAATATGATCCGAACCTGGGTGTTACTGTGCCTGAATCGGTTAAAGAAACCGGCATGGAAAAATATTTTCAGGAAATTATTGATAAAACAAATGCTGTCTATAATAATATCAGCCGCGAAATTCCGATAGCCGCGCCATATATTTTAACTAACGCGCATCGTAAGAGAGTATTATTGCGCCTTAATGCGCGGGAACTTTACCACATATCCAGGTTAAGGGAAGATACGCATTCTCAATGGGATATTCGTAATATTGCCGCGGGCATGAGCCAGAAAGCTAAACAGGTAATGCCGCTTACATTCGCTTGCATTGGAGGCAAAGATAAGTATAGCGAGATTTACAAAAATCTTTATGGCCGGCTGCCAAAGGTAACTCAAGCTGTACTACCGCAGCCGCGGTCAATTACATAACCTCAAAGTTTGAAATACGCCTGATTTTTAGGATAAAGCAATTAGCAGGTTATTCAGGAAGAGTCTTTTTACTTAGCCTTCCGTTTATATCCTCAACAATTTTATCAGCAAGCGATAAGCTGGGAAATCCTTTTTTCCTTGCAGTGACGTCTATGGATGCCGGCCTATCCTTCATCTGGCGGATATTAATGGTTATTTTCGCGCCGTCAACTTCTGCTTCAATTATGCCGCTTAACTGGTTTTCCGTTGCTATTTGGGCGTTCATTTCTTCCATTGTTGCCAATGCGGCATTCCACGCAGCCGAGTATTCCACAAAACGTTCAAGGCGTATAGTGTCTACTCCCATCCCTACGCTTCCGGCTGTGGTTGCTCCAATCAATAAAGCGGAACAGCCGCATAAACAGCATAATGTCAGCATCCCTAAAATTGCGGTTAATATTTTTTTCATGCTTTAATCCCTTCAACTTAAAAGTTATTAGAATTTAATAGGGCATCCCGAATGAAGCAGCTATATTTAAAGATTCTTTGGGATCCATCTATTGCGGAATAATCAATAATCCGTAATATAAATCATATTATACCACAGATAGTAAAATTAAAAATAATTTTTTCATCTTAGGACTTGCTAATAAATAGGGAGCATGGTATACTTATTTTCCTTTTTTATAAACCCGGGTTTTGCAATCGGCCATACCTGCTTTTGTTAAATGTTTTATGCAGGGCAAAGATTAGATTGTTTTCTAATGCCAATAAGCCGCTAGGCAATTTTGCGTGAGGGATAAAAAGCCGAAAGAAGAAATATGCTTTAATTTTTTGAAATTTGATGTATTATTTAGTCGTAAGAATAATAGTGGGAAAATGGATAATTAAAAGAGAGGTTTGAAATGGCGAGAATTATTGACTTAAACAAAGTGCGCAATATCGGCATAATGGCGCATATCGACGCAGGAAAAACTACGGTTACGGAACGTATCCTGTTTTATACAGGGCGTTCACATAAGATTGGAGAGGTCCATGACGGCAAAGCCCAGATGGACTGGATGAAACAAGAGCAGGAAAGAGGGATTACAATTACTTCCGCGGCAACTACTTGTTATTGGAAAAATCATCGCGTAAACATTATTGATACTCCGGGGCACGTTGATTTTACAGTGGAAGTTGAACGGTCATTGCGGGTGCTTGACGGTGCGGTTGCTGTTTTCTGCGCTGTTGGCGGCGTAGAACCGCAAAGCGAAACAGTATGGAGGCAGTCGGATAAGTATAGTGTTCCGAAGCTGGCGTTTATTAATAAAATGGACCGTATCGGTTCGGATTTTTTCAGCGTGGTTAAAAATATAGAAGAGGAGCTGGGAGCAAATGTTATTCCGCTGCAGATACCGGTCGGCGCCGAAGATAATTTCCGGGGAATTGTTGATCTGATGGAGATGCAGGCTTATATATATGATGATAATTCCCAGGGAAAGAATTTTCATATAGAAGAAGTACCAGAAGAGTTAAAAGAACTTGCGAAAAAATACCATCATATTATGGTCGAGAAAGCAATCGAACTTGACGATTCTCTAATGGAAAAATATCTTGAATCAGAAGAGTCTATCAGCAAGGAAGAGCTTATGGCAGCAATCCGCAAGGGTACAATCGCCAATAAGATTGTGCCGGCATTGTGCGGGTCCGCGTTTAAAAATAAAGGGGTGCAGCAATTACTTGATGCGGTTAATCATTATTTGCCTTCGCCGGTGGATATCGCGGCAGTAGAAGGCCATGATCCGGATAGCCCGGAGAAAAAGTTTGTCCGTAAACCACTTGACGATGAGCCTTTTTCCGCGCTGGCATTCAAGGTGCAGTCTGATCCGCACATGGGCAAACTGATATATTTCAGGGTTTATTCCGGGTCGCTTAAAGCCGGTTCGTACGTATACAACGCGACTAAAGGCCGCAGGGAGCGCATAGGCAGAATTTTGCAGATGCACGCGAACGAACGCGAAGTAAAAGAAGATGTTTTTGCCGGAGATATTGCGGCGGCTGTCGGTTTAGACCATACTGTTACCGGAGATACTCTCTGCGATGAAGATAATCTGATTGTTCTTGAGGCAATGGAGTTTCCGGCGCCGGTAATGGCTTTGAGCATAAAACCGCAAAGCCGCGCTGACCAGGATAAGCTGGGCAAGGGGCTGATGCGTTTGGCAGAAGAGGACCCTACTTTTACCGTAAGCTCCGATAAAGAAACCGAAGAAACGATACTTTCCGGTATGGGAGAACTTCATCTGGAGATTATTGTGGATCGTTTAAAGCACGAGTTTAATGTTGAGGCAATAGTCGGCCAGCCGAAAGTGGCGTACCGCGAAACAATTGTTAAAAGCGCGGAAGAAAATTACAAACATGTGAAACAAACCGGCGGCAAAGGCCAATATGCGCATGTAAAAATAGAGATTTTCCCAACCGAACCAGGGCATGGTTTCGAGTTCAATAATGAGATTGTCGGCGGATCTATTCCCAAGGAATATATTCCCGCGGTAGAAAAAGGAATTATCAGCGTTATGCAAAGAGGTATCTTTGCCGGATTTCCCATTGTTGACGTGCGTGTTGATTTAATCGACGGTTCTTACCATGAAGTTGATTCATCGGAAATGGCTTTTAAAATTGCTGCTGGAGATTGTTTTAAACGCGCGTTTATGAAAGCGGCTCCGATATTGCTTGAACCGTATATGTCGATTGAAGCGACAACTCCCGAGGAGCATGTCGGAAGCGTTGTCGGAGATATCTGTTCGCGACGGGGAAAAGTGCTGGGCATGGAAGCTAAAAATAATTTACAGATTATTTCAGCTGAAGCGCCGCTTTCCGAGATGTTCGGGTACGCGAGCGCCTTGCGTTCTTTAACAAGCGGCAGGGCGACTTATTCGATGCATTTTGAAAAATATGTCGAAGTGCCGTTTGCTATATCAGAAAAGATTGTCGAGGAAAAGAAAAAAGCGTCACAAAAATGATCCAAGGCAAAAGCTTAAAAAATACAGCTGCTTGACATTAATGCCGCTAGGCAGTATGATTAAAAATGGTCAGCGCAAATGTTTTTTTGCGTTTTATCCGATCAGGGGGACGGAAGCGTATGCCGGTTTTAAGAAGGGTTTTAATCATAGATGATGAAGAGCAGTTCTGCGTTATTCTTAAGAATAATTTAGAGCAGACAGGGCAATTCAGCGTGGATATCGCTTTTAACGCGCAACAGGGGCAGCTTTTAGCTAAGCAAAAACACCCGGATATTATTTTGCTTGATGTGCTTATGCCTGAAACACACGGCCCAAAACTAGCTGAAAATTTAAAAGAAGATCCGCAAACCGCAGACATTCCAATTATATTTCTTACGGCAGTGATCGCTAAAGAAGAATTAGGCGTAGATGTGATAAGAAAAATGGGGCGTTTTCACTGCATTGCTAAGCCTGTTGAAACCGAAGAACTTATCCAGTGTATCAATAAAATTAAGCCGGGCTGTTAATAGTCAAAATTAATTTACTGCCAGATATTTCTTAGGAATCCGTAAAATATAACCTAATTTGACATTGCGTAATAAAAAGATGTGATTTATAATATAAGACGGAACGTTACCGAGTTTCAAAAGGAAATATTACTCAACAAGATTAATTCGGCCAGATAAGTTATGGCCTCACTAAGGAGCGCGTATATGAGCCAAGAGTTTACCGGTAATGAAGCCCGGCAGAATGACGGCGATTCCGGGCAGAATAAAGCGGATCAAACGCAGTGGATAAGCATAAAACGCCCGATGACAAAAGACGGGGTAATAAGCTCGTTTAAGGATAACCGCCAGTATTTTCTGGCGAAGGACCAATATTCCGCGACAAAATACGATAATTTTATGGCTATGGCCATGTCTATTCGCGATCGGCTCGTAGAACGGTGGATTCTTACCCAGCAGCGTTACCACCGGGAAAATTTAAAAAGAGTTTATTATCTTTCCATGGAGTTTTTAATCGGCCGCCTCTTGGCAAATAATATCTTAAACCTGGGGATTTGGGATGAATCGCTTCAGGCGCTTGAAGAAATTGGTTTTGATGCGGATACGCTATTAAACCAAGAACCGGACGCGGGATTGGGAAACGGCGGATTAGGAAGGCTGGCTGCCTGTTTTCTTGATTCAATGGCAACGCTTGGAATTCCGGCGTACGGCTACGGTATAAGGTATGATTACGGGATTTTTCATCAAAAGATTATCGACGGATACCAGGTAGAATTGCCGGATGAGTGGCTTAAGCGCGGTAACCCCTGGGAATTTGCCAGGCCTGAATATACGGTCAAGGTACGTTTTTACGGGAAGACCCGCTCATTTCATGACCGCAACGGCAGATTAAGGGTTGTCTGGGCTGATACAAAAGATGTTCTTGCCGTCCCCTATGATTTTCCGGTGCCCGGATATAAAAATGATGTTGTAAATACCTTGCGCTTATGGTCAGCGCGCAGCGCAGAAGAGTTCGATTTTGAATATTTCAATGACGGGGATTATGAGCGCGCGGTGTATGACCAGGTTTTTTCAGAGAATATTTCAAAGGTGTTATATCCGAATGATATTATTATCCAGGGTAAAGAATTACGATTAAAACAGGAATATTTTTTTACGGCAGCCGCGATTTCGGATATTATCCGCAGGTTCAAGGCGGATAACTCTGATTTGCGCGTTTTTCCTGAAAAAGCGGTTATTCAGCTTAATGATACTCATCCGTCTCTGGCCATTGTTGAGCTGATGCGTATTTTAATCGATGAAGAAGATATGGAATGGGACAGCGCCTGGAATATTGTATCCAGGTCATTTGCTTATACAAACCATACAATTATGCCGGAAGCGCTGGAATCCTGGCCGGTTCCGTTGTTTGAGAAAATTTTGCCCAGGCATCTGCAATTGATTTATGAAATAAACCACCGGTTTTTAAGAGAGGTTGCCAACCGCTATCCCTGGGACCAGTTTAGGCTGGGGAGGATGTCTATAATAGAAGAAGGAGATCCTAAATATATAAGAATGGCCTATCTTAGTATTGTCGCCAGTTATTCCATTAACGGGGTTTCTGCGCTGCATTCAAAGTTGATAAAAGAAACGCTTTTTAAGGATTTTCATGATTTATGGCCGGAAAAGTTCAATAATAAAACTAACGGAGTTACCCAGCGGCGCTGGTTAAGAAAAGCCAATACCGGCTTAGCGGGTTTGATAAGCAAAACAATTTCCGATAAATGGATAACGAACCTTAATGAACTGGAAAACCTGATGCAGCATATCGAAGACCCTTCCTTTAGAGAACAATGGCGGCAGGTTAAAGCGGAGAACAAAAAAAAGCTTTCCAATTATATCTTCCAAACACTGCATATACAGGTTAATCCAGAAGCGTTGTTTGATGTGCAGGTTAAAAGAATCCATGAATATAAACGCCAGCTTTTGTTCGGGCTTTATATCATTTCCCAGTATTTGAAATTAAAAGATAACCCCAATGCCGGGATTCTGCCGCGGACATTTATTTTCGGCGGAAAATCAGCGCCGGGATATTTTATGGCAAAGCTGGCGATTAAATTTATCAGCCGGATTGCCGATATCATAAATAATGACAAGGGAGTAAAAGATATTTTGCGGGTAGCTTTCCTGGAAAATTACAGTGTTTCTTTAGCGGAAAACATATTCCCTGGCAGCGATCTTTCCGAGCAGATATCAACAGCCGGAACCGAGGCGTCCGGGACGGGATGCATGAAGTTTATGCTTAACGGAGCGTTGACGATCGGTACCTTAGACGGGGCTAACATTGAAATAAAAGAAGCGGTTGGAAATGAGAATCTTTTTATTTTCGGGTTAAGAGAATCGGAAGTGCAGGCGCTTAAACATGGAGGATATGACCCGAAACAATACATTAGCCGTTCACCGATGTTAAAAGAAGTGTTTTCTTTGATTCAGAGCCACTTCTTTTCACCGCTTGACCCGGATCTTTTTGACCCGATAATAGACAACTTGCTTCTAAAGGATCCGTTTATGATTTGTGCGGATTTTGATTCTTACTGTCAGGCGCAGGATAGGGTTTCTTCGGAATACCGCAACTTGGATGTCTGGACAAAGAAATCGATTGTTAATACCGCTAAGTCAGGAAAATTTTCCAGCGACCGCACAATTGCCGAATACGCCAAACAGATATGGGGCGTGCCGGTTAATCAAAAGCTTTGCGGGGAATTTTTGGGGTCGGGTCAAAACTATTGACAAAATTGCCATTTTTTATCCGCTTCTCTCTGCCCTGCTTTAATACCTACGCATTGAGGGACATTAACTTGATATTTTCTACTGCAATTTTTCAGATAATATGATAATATTACACTATGAAATACACTATTGAGTTTAAACCTCGTGCTGTTAAAGATTGCCGGCGTATTGATAAAAAATTAGCAAGAATTATTTTTTTTAAAATTGAATCATTATCAAATAACTTACAGGGTGACGTGAAAAAGTTGGCAGATTTTACGCCTGAATACCGCCTGCGTGTCGGTGACTATCGGGTTTTATTTGAAATTGAAGAAGATAAAATTATTATTTATAGAATAAGGCACAGAAAAGAAGCCTACATTTAAGGAGGTTTTATAATGACTATTCATGCTCAAATCTTAAAAAGAAACGGTAAAAATGAATTTGCTGTCCTGTCCTATGAAGAATTCCTAAAAATACAAGAAATACTGGATAACTATGCGGATTTAAAAGCGTTACGTTTGGCAAAAGCTAAAGAAAAAAATGCTAAAACCGTTTCTTTAAAAGAAGCAAAAAAAATTATCCGCTTTAATTAACCCTCTATCAACTCGCTTCAGCTAACTGGTGGGCATGCCCAGGAGCTCACCCCAGTAGCTGAGTTCACGCGTTGAGTTATGGGACATATTAGTTAATTAGATATTGCCCATGGAATAAGTGTATTGCAACGAAAGGGAACGATGCCTGTTCCCTCCTTAGGGCGCTCCGACATCCTGTCTTCGCCCATTCACCTGAATTAAAGAACATCAGCTGAAAATTCCAAATGGGGAAATTCCATGCAGAAGCAAAAAATGATTGCCGCGGTAAAAGATAAGGATTAAAATAGAAACACGTATAAAAATCACAAAAACAAAAGAAAAAGTCTGTGGTTTGACTTTTTCTACAGGCTCGTTAGACAAAAATGAAAGGAGGATTTTAAAATAAATATTTAAAATAAATGTTAAATAAAATTTAATTTTAAAGAGGAGGTTATTCTATGAAATGGGGAGGAATTGTTTTATTCATAATAGTCTTGGGCATAATAAATGTTTCTTTAGCTCATGCCGTTGATTCTTCTGATATTATTGCTATGTGGCGTATGGATGAGGGCAATGGAAGCGTATTATATAATAGTTCAAATGCAGGATCGGCGTATGACGGGGATATATACGGGGCAACTTGGACGGACGGGATCTCAGGCAAAGCGTTACAATTCGATGGTACTAGTGCATATGTGAAAATTCGCAGTAATGTTCCGACTCCAGTATCAGGATATACAATAGAAGCATGGGCATATCTTGATAGAACCCCTGATAACCTTTCAGGAATAATCCTTGAAAAGTGGTTGTCCGGACAAGGCCCTGCCTGGATATTAAGTGTACTTAATCAGCTTAACGGCATTTCCTTAAATCCAAATTTTGATTGGGGAGTATCCGGATCCGGACTGGGAACCCCGGCAAATTTTTCGGTAACATTAAATGAATGGCATTATATAGCAGGAACTGTCGCTTATAATCCTGCGACGAATATTGCCACAAGCAGAATCTATGTTGATGGCACGTTGAAAAATACAGTTATTGCCTCACATTCAGGCACCCCATCGGATTGCAATACTGATGTCGCTATCGGCGTGGGTGATTTTGCTAATTTAGAAAAAAGGCATTATTTCCCGGGTAAAATAGATGAAATAACTATTTATAATCGAGCTTTATCCGATGAGGAGATTCAGCAAAACTATTATTCAATACTGGCATATGAAATCGGCTTAGATATTGATCCTAATTCATTAAATTTAAAAAGTAATGGAGAATATATTACTGGATATTTATGTTTAGACAAAAACATATCTTATTCTCAGGTAAATATTAATACCATAAGAATAACCATGCTCAGCATTGAGAATGGAGAAAAAATAACAACTAATATTCCTGCTGTGCCTGGTCTTGAGGGATATTCTGATTATGACGGTGATGAAATTATAGATATCATGGTAAAATTTGACCGGGATTCTTTAATTTCTTTACTCTTGTCAAAAGTAACCGAAAAAACAAAATTAGAAATTACAGTTGAAGTAGAAACAATTTCCGGCAAGAAACTTATAGGTAAAGATACTATTATTGCAAAATAAGCATCAGAGAACTAGGGGGCAGCGGGTCACAAAATTAACGCTCCCCCCCTGCCTTATTATTCGGAAAGCGCGCTGTGGGACTTAGATAAAAGTATAAAAGATTGACCGAGGTCAGGTCCAAACTATTGACAAAATTGCCATTTTTTATCCGCTTCTCTCTGCCCTGCTTCAATACCTACTCATTGAGGGACATTAACTTGATATTTTCTGCTGCAATTTTTCAGGACGCTGAGGGACGCGCAGGACGCTGAGGACGTAGATAAAAGTATAAAAGAGTAACCTGGTTCAAGTCTCGACTTGACTACATGTTAATTTGTACGAGTTATGGGACATACTAGTTAATTAGATATTGCCCATGGAATAAGTGTATTGCAACGAAAGGGAACGATGCCTGTTCCCTTAGACCCTTAGCCCATATTTCTTTTGTCCGCATAAAAGAAATATGGAAAAGAAAAAGCGCCCCAGTGGAATTTTTTTGCGATGTTCTTCTTTTTCTGGTTTAGCAGGCAAGATAATTCAGGTGAATGGATTCAGGCACGCATAAAAACTGCGTGCCTTCACGCCAATAAGGCAGTCCTGTCCGCCTGTGAAGCGGCGGGACCTCGATGTACTCTGTAGCGGGCCTTAGGGCGCTCCGACATCCTGTCTTCGCCCATTCACCAGAATTAAAGAACATCCGCTGAAAATTCCAAATGGGGAAATTCCATGCAGAAGCAAAAAAATTATTGCCGCGGTAAAAGATAAGGATTAAAATAGAAACACGTATAAAAATCACAAAAACAAAAGCAAAAGTTAAACAAGGACGAGACCATAATTTAAGGAGCTGGGGATATACTAGTTAGATAATTAGATATTGGAAGCCACCCGGGTAGACCTCGAAAGCAGAAAATAGCATCATCCGCTTCCTTCTAATCCAATATTTTTATCGACAAATAAAACAAAAAATAAATTTAACCAGGCTAAATACAGAGAAAACCAAGAAAATCTCTGTGTCCTCTGTGGTGGAAAATAGCGGCGAAAAATAAAGGGTTGCGGAGATTTAGTGTTGAGCCTGTAGGAAAAGCCCCAAAAACCGCTTATTTCGGGTATCAGGCGCATACAAATTTAAAAAATATGGTATAATGAAAATATGAAAATGTTAAGGGGCAAGGCTAAGCTAATTAAAATGCCTAAAAGTGACGACCCTTTTATCGCTGAACCGCCACAACTATGTATTAGTTTTATATGGGAACTTACGGCGGAATTGTGGTCATTGAAAGGAGCAGCATATGTTGAACGAAGATTACAAAGAAATGTTACAAATCTTATTAAACAATGAGGTAAAATTTTTTAAAAAAATTATCAGAAATAAAAAAGCTAAAGGAAGATAAAAAGATAAACGGGATGTTAAATATTAAAAGAGGAATAGGAATGTTAATCTTAAAATGAGCGGACTTTTTTCCCGTGTGTATAGAAAAAACAATAACCAAAACGTTTATGTTGCCGGCATCCTGGGCAGCCCGCGTATCCAGGGTAATTGCGATATACTGCTGGATAAAGCGCTGGAAGGCGCTTCGGCAACAGGAGCGAGGATAGAAAAAATCATTTTAAATAATTTTAATTTTTCCGGCTGCCTTTCCTGTGAAGATGTCCGCGATGACGGCAATTGTAAAGTTAAAGACGATTTTCAGCAAATATACCGAAAGCTGTTTACGGCGGATATAATTATTATCGCCAGCCCGATTTACTTCGGGAGCCTGACTGCCCAGACAAAAACAATGATTGACCGTTTTCAGTGTTTTTGGCGCGCGGTAAATATCACCAAAACAATTGCTCTGGATAAGGAAAAACGCGGAGGGTTTATTTGCGTGCAGGCGGATAACCGGGAGGATTTTTTTAAGAACGCGCAGTTTGTCGTAAAGCAGTTTTTTGCCGCGATCGGGGTCAGGTATTGCGAGGAACTTTTTTGCCAGCAAGTTGAAGAAAAAGCGAGTATAAAAAACCGCCCGGAATGTTTAAAGGATGCGTTTGCTCTTGGAGAACTCTTAGTTAACAGGGAATAAAAGATGCGTATGACGTAAGATATAAGACGCAAGACATAAGACAAAGAACAGGCATACCCCAGAAACCGAAACCCCCTTATTTTTACTATTATCCCAAAAATTGCAATGGAAAATAAAAATCATGGTAACTTATTTCGAAAAAACCAGTTGCAAAATAAGGTCTCGCATAAAAAGGTATGTGCAATTTCCGGGATACCTCGATGGCAAGTCTAAATCCTACTCGGATTTAGACTATCGACCCTATCGGGCGGATTTTCCCCATTGCAAAATCCGGGATTATTACGAAAAACAATAAAATTACGTTTAGCAGATAAATAATTGTAAAAACACTGGGATTCATTTATAATAAAAACACTATTATTTCGATGTTTTTACCATTTTAAGGGATAGAGTGATTATGCAGACTGTTTCCGGCGATTTTAACCCGTTAGAGAAAATTAGCGAGGCTGTTAGTTTAGGGATGGAAAAATCATCCGACGGGGATGAAGGAAAAAATTCTTTAGCTGGGTTAACTCCGATGATGAATCAGTATTTGCGCATAAAGCAGGAGCATCAGGACGCTATCCTCTTTTTCCGCCTAGGAGATTTCTATGAAATGTTTTTTGACGACGCGAAAACAGCGTCCGCAATCTTAAGCCTTACGCTTACGTCCCGTGAAGCGGGGAAGAATAACCGTGTCCCGATGTGCGGGATTCCCTTTCATGCCGGTGAAAACTATATCAGCCGCCTTTTGGCAGCAGGCCATAAAGTCGCTATTTGCGAGCAGACAGAAGACCCTAAGCAGGCTAAAGGGATAGTTAAGCGGGAGATTGTCCGTATCATAACTGCCGGTACAATGATCAGTCAGAATCTGCTTTCAAAAACGCACAATAATTATTTAATCAGCGTTTACCGCAAGTCTAATCAGGAATACGGGTTATCCGCGGTAGACCTTTCAACAGGAGAGTTCATGGTAACTGAACTTAAGAGCATGGAAACATTTTTAAGCGAACTTACCAGGCTTGCTCCGGCAGAAGTGCTGTTTTCGCAATCTGTCATGGCTGATGCGGTTTTTATCGATAAAATCAAACAGCGTTTTAATGCGGCGCTTAGCGCAATTGAGGATTGGACATTTGATTTTACTTATGGATATGAAAAATTAACTGCGCATTTTAAAGTAAAAAACTTAAACGGATTTGGCTGTGACAATATGCCTTTGGCAGTTAGCTCTGCTGGCGCGCTGCTAAGGTATCTGGAACAAACCCAGAAAACCCAGATAAGCCACATTACTAAATTGCAGCCGTATTCGCTGAATAAATTTATGGTTCTTGACAGCATTGCCCAGCGGACATTAGAACTTGTGCGTTCAGTGCGTAATGATAAGAAATCGACTCTTTTGAACGAACTTGACTTTACGCATACTCCGATGGGAGCGAGGCTTATTATTCAGTGGATCCAGCAGCCGCTTTTGGATATCGCGCAGATAAATCAGCGCTTGGATGCTGTGGCGGAACTTTTTGATAATCAATCTCTGCGCAATACGTTAAAAGATACGTTTAAGCTGATCGTTGATATTGAAAGATTACTTAGCCGGATAAGCTTAAATGCTGCGAATGCCAGGGATGTTTTTACTTTAAATGAGTCTTTGAAAATAATCCCGCGATTGAAAGCGCTTTTAACAGGCAAAAAAAGCCGGTTGTTGGTTGAGATTAAGGAAAACTTGGTTGATCAAGGCCGGTTATGCGAGTTTTTGGATAAGTCTGTCCGTGACGACGCGCCTTTATCCGTGCGCGAGGGAAGGATGATCCGCGAGGGAGTTAATGCCGAGCTTGATGAATTGATTAAGCTTACTAAAGGAGGCAGGGACTGGATTGCCAGGCAGCAGCAGAAAGAAATTGAACGCACCGGAATCAATTCGCTTAAAATTAAATACAATAGCGTATTTGGTTATTATATTGAAGTGACAAAAACCAACCTGCATTTGGTTCCGGCTGATTATATCCGCAAGCAAACGCTGGTTAACGCGGAACGGTTTATTACTCCGGAACTGAAAGAGCAGGAGGAAAAAATCCTTTCCGCGCAGGAAAGAATGATTGAGCTTGAATATAAAGTGTTTATGGATATTTGCCGTAAAATTATGGACAGCCTTGAGCCTATACAGGCAAGCGCGGGAAGCATCGCGCTGCTAGATGTCTTAAACAGCTTTGCTGAAGCGGCGGCGCGCAATAGATATGCGAGGCCGCAGCTTTACAATGATTCGACAATTAATATTAAGGAAGGCCGACATCCTGTATTGGAAAATCTGCTTAGCGCGCGGAAGTTTATTCCTAATGATACAGTGCTTGATTCAAGCGGTAACCAGATATTGATTATAACCGGGCCGAATATGGCCGGTAAATCCACTTATATCCGCCAGGTTGCCTTAACCATTCTTATGGCGCAGATGGGCAGTTTTGTTCCAGCTAAGGAGGCGCATATAGGGATAGTGGACAGGATTTTTACCCGCGTAGGCGCTGCTGATGATATCAGTGCTGGTATGAGCACGTTTATGATGGAGATGAGTGAAACGGCAAATATATTGAATAACGCGACGTCAAAAAGCATGATAATCCTGGATGAAATAGGCCGCGGTACAAGTACCTTTGACGGCTTGAGCATTGCCTGGGCAACGGCTGAATTTTTGCATAATAACAAATCGGCAAAACCAAAAACTTTATTTGCCACACATTATCATGAATTAGCGGAAATGGAAATGCTATTTAACGGAATAAAAAATTATAACATTGCTGTGCGCGAGTGGAACGACGAAGTGGTGTTTCTTTATAAGCTTATGCCGGGCCAGGCGGACCATTCTTACGGTATCCATGTGGCCCGTTTAGCCGGAATGCCGAAAGAGGTTATTTCGCGCGCGCGTGAAATTTTAAGCAATCTTGAGATAAACAGCATAACGAATGACGGGATCCCCAGCCTTGTGAAATCAAGCAAAGATAAGAATAAAACAAAAGAGACACAGAAAGAATTATTCGGCCGGAAGGAAAATCCGCTTTTAAATGAAATAAAAACTTTGGATATCAGCAGGCTTAGCCCGCTTAACGCGTTAAACCTGATCAACGGCTGGCAGGAGGACTTAAAGGAGCAGGATGGGAAAGATTAAGATATTGGCGCAAAATTTAGCTGATAAGATTGCCGCCGGCGAAGTAGTGGAACGGCCGGCTTCTGTAGTCAAAGAACTGCTTGAGAACGCGCTGGATGCCGGCAGTACGGGCATTGAAATAATCGTGGAAAATGCTGGCTGTACTTTAATTAAAATTATCGATGACGGCCAGGGCATGGATGCGGAAGATTTGCAAAAAGCGGTACTGCGGCACGCGACAAGCAAAATAAGCGAGGAAAAAGACCTGTTTGGGATTAAAACTCTGGGGTTTCGCGGCGAAGCTTTGGCAAGCATTGCCGCGGTAAGTTTTCTTACGATTAATTCCTGCGCTGTTAATGAAAATACCGGATGGCAGATTAGCATTGAGGGCGGCGCGGTTAAAAAATTTTCCCAAACCGCGCGGACTCAAGGCACAACGGTTGAAGTCAGGAACTTATTTTTTAATACTCCGGCCAGGCTGAAATTTTTAAAAAGCGACGCTACGGAGATGATTAATATTGTCCGTCAAGTAAGCGAATTAGCTTTAGCCTATCCGGGAGTGTCGTTTAAGCTAGTGCATAACAGGGAAGAACTGATAAATTGCGATAGGACGGGTAATTTATTGGAACGGATCAGGGTTTTACTTCCGGAAAAAGTTACCGAGCAGCTTATTCCGGCCGAATTTTCCGCGGCCGCTTTAAAAATCAGAGGATTTATTTCTAAAGCCGGAAGCGGTTCGCAAAACCGTAAAAACCAGTATATCTTTGTGAATAACCGCCCGGTAACCGATAAGACCGTGACGCATGCGCTGATCCAGGGGTATCATGGATTTATTATGGAGAAGCAGTTTCCCTGCGTATTTATTTTTATCAATATTCCGCTGGATATGGTGGATGTTAATGTGCATCCGAACAAGCGGGAAGTGCGTTTTCGGCAGGCAGCTGCGCTGCACGATATTATTGTAAAGGTTGTGCGGGATGTTTTGACGGATAAGAATATCCTGCCGCGTTTAGGAAAAGAAAGCGACAACGGACCGGAACAGTTAACTCAAGACGGCATATATAAAAACAATAAACCGTTTGGCGGGGGATATACGTTTATGTCAGCGCCGCAAAACTCCGGTTATGCGGCAGAAAAAACCGCGCAGCCTTTATTTTGGGGAAAAGATGATTTTTCCGCCAAAGCGCAAAGCCCGGCATTTCAACAGGCAAATAATACTTATATTATTATTCCGGATGAAAAAGGAGTTTTATTTATAGATCAGCATGCGGCGCATGAACGGATTATTTTTGATGAGATAAAAAAACAATTTGACCGAAAAAAAGTTGAAAAACAAAAATTACTACTTCCGGTTACGCTGCATCTGGACAGGGAACAAAGCCTGGTTTTGGAAGAATACAAGGACTTTTTCCAAGCGGCGGGTTTTGAGGTTGAAAATTTCGGCGAGAATACTTATATCGTCAATACTTATCCAAGCGTGCTGGATAAAGCTGATATTTCCGAACAGCTTGAAAAAATTATTTCCCAGATAGCGGAACTGGAGATCAACCCTAAGGATCAAGCGCAATTTTCCTGGTTTCTTGCTTCGGTTGCTTGTCATTGCGCTGTACGCGCAAATGAGAAATTATCCCAAGAAAAGGCTGCCGCGCTGATTTCGCGGCTGTGGCAGACAGACGCGCCTTATACCTGCCCGCACGGCCGTCCTACAATGATAAATATTACCTGGCCTGAACTGGAAAAAAGGTTTAAAAGAAAATGAAAGAAGAAGGCCGGTTATGAAAATAAAAAAAGAGCTGGCAGTTAACGCGCTGTTTTTAGTAATGGTTATTTTCGGCGGATTTTTTATAACAAAAAAAACAGCATTTTTTTTTGCGCGGCAGGCCCTAAAAAAACAAAATCAGGGGGATTTTTCCGCGGCAGAGCCGTTATATCTAAGGTCACTCAAACTTTTTCCAATCGCAGAGGCGTATTTTAATTTAGGGTGTATTTATAAAGACCGCGGAGACTTTGATCAGGCAGTAGCGCAATATAAGCAAGCGTTAAAAATGGCTCCGGGTAATGAAGGGGCTTATGAGGAGTTAATTTCAATTTATGAGGAAAACGGCGACGCGCAAACAGCCCAAGCGTACCGGCAAATGCAGGAGCGCAACTGCAAAATAACTTTTGACAACGGGACAAACAGCGGCGAGGCAGACAAGCAGGAACAGGCAATTATTTTATATAACGAAGCTGTAAAGTTTTTGGAAGCCGGAATAGTTGAGCAAGCGCTGGATAATCTTAATAAGGCAATTGCATTACAAAGCTTATTTTGGCAGGCATATTCTTTATCGGCAGATTGTTATATCCGGCAAAATAGGCTCAAAGAAGCGCTTAACAGTTACAATAATATTTTACGTTTATCGCCGCAGGACGCGGATATGGCGCGTATTTATAGTAATATGGGTTTTATTTGCATGTGTTTTGAACAGTATGGACGGGCAATTCAGTATTTTCAGGCCGCGTATGATTTAGAGCCGGATAATATTGATATTGCTTATAGCCTGGCATCAGTCTTAAGAGATAATCAGCAGGCCGGGCTGGCTTTAGAGTTTTTTAAACGAATAGAGGTAAAAGCGCCGGATTATCCGGGTCTGCATAATGATTTGGGAGAGATTTATCTATTATCAGGAGAAACTGAATCGGCGCAGTATGAGTTTCATAAAGAGATAGAACAAGTTAATAAAGATATTTCTGAGAAGAAAGAAAATCCGCTTAACCGGCTGCGGATGGCAAAAGCTTATAGCGGATTGGGAGAGGATGAAAAAGCGCTGGAGTATATTAATGCCGTGATTCAAGAAAGGCCGAATTATCAGCAGGCGTATTATGTGCGCGCCCAGATAAAGCGTAAATTGGGATTGCAGAAAGAGGCAGAGGATGATTTGGAAAACGCAAAAACTATTCCTGCTACGCAGCGAATAATACCAGCCGGGGGAAAAATTATACGCAGGGCAGATATTAAAAAAATTGTTTCTGAAAATATAAAACAAGTAAGGCAAACAGCCAAGCCTTTGTTTTTGGATAAAGAAGATATAATTATTTATTTGAAAAATGGGTATACGGTACGCGGTAAGCTTAAAAAAGAAACGGATACGGTTATTACCATAGATATTCCAACAGGAGGTTCTTACGGAACGGTTTCTTTTAGCAAGAAAAAGATAGAAAAAATTCAAAAAATAAACTAAGTTTTTCTTTGACTATTGGATACTTGCTGCGGTAAGATTAAAATATTGAGGGAGACCGGATTATTAGTTATTTTTGTTTGAATATGCAGTTTTAAAAAGGCCGGATTTATAACGAAAGGAGAGTTGATGGAAAACAAGAGAATAGCGTGTGTGGTTTTATTTGCTTTGATCGTGTTTTGTCCTGTGCGGGTAGTTGCCGGGGTTATCGGACAAAACGATGATGAAGTACGTTTAGTATGCGACCCGCTTTTAGATAATATTTTCACCGGCCTCGACGAGGATAACTATTTCCAGTATTCCCGCGATTTTGATATGTCGCTTAAACAAACACTTTCTACAGGGCGCTTTGAAGAAGTAAGAACACAGATTATGAATTGGGCGGGAAATTGTTTATACAGGGAGTATCTAGGTTTTATCAATAGAAAAGCGATAACGATTGTTTTTTGGAAAGGGGTATTTGATAAGACTAACGATGATATTTTGATTAAAATGGTTGTTAGCGAAAAAGACGGCAGGTATTTAATTACAGGGCTGTGGTTTCAGTGATAGATGAGTAACCGGTTGCCAGTAACCAGGCCTCTCAAAAATTTACTTTGGAGTAAATTTTTGAGTTGGAGTCCCCGAAGGGGAAACCAGAGAACAGAAGAAATAGTATTTGAGAGATATGTTGATTTCCGCAGCGTAGGATAAAACGTAATTTCGCATGAAGAAACAGATTTATGGCATAATAATAGAGTGCAGGGAAGGCAACATTGTTCAACAGCCGGATATTAGTGTCATTGTCAATGCCGCTAATGCGCAGCTTGTCCCGGGAGGAGGGGTTGACGGGGCAATTCACAGAGCCGCAGGCTCGGAGCTTGCTTATGAGAGCAGTAAATTTGCCCCGATTAAACCGGGTGAAGCGGTTATTACTTCAGCGTATAAGTTACCAAATAAATATGTAATTCATTGTTTAGGCCCTGTATATGGCAAGGATTATCCGGCTGATATTCTGCTTGGGAATTGCTACCGCAATGCATTAGAGTTTGCCGAAACGTATTGCGTAGAGTCGATTGCGTTCCCTGCGATTTCGACAGGAGCGTTTGCTTATCCAATGGAAGATGCGGCCCGCGTAGCCCTTGGCGCGGTTATTGAAGCGGCAGGGAAATTTCAAAAAGTAAAATTAGTGCGTTTTGTGCTTTATAAGAGAGAACATCTTAAGGTGCATGAAAAAGTCTTTAGTGAATTGACGAAAAAAATTAAGGCGTGATTTTTAGCTGATGGGGCTTAATAAATATTAAGGGAGTAGCATGAAAGTAAATAAAGCGGTTTTTGCCGGGATGTTGTTTGTGATGATATTATCTAATGTTGCGGGCCTAAACGCGCAGGAAGACGCGGTTTTATATAATCATGCCAGGCAGGCGGTTTTAAGCGGGGAAATAGATTTTGCGTTCAATTATTTTTATTCGCTGCTGCAGTATTCAGCATCGTCAAGATATTATCAAGATGCGGTTTTTGCCTGCGGAGAATATTATTTTTTAAATAATGATTACTATGTCTCCTCAAAGATGTTTACGGATTTTATTAAGGCTTGCCCGCAATCAGAAGCATTTCCTTTTGCGATTGTTTATTTGAAGAAAATGGCCGCTTCTTTAGAAGAAGCAAACGCGGCATATGATTTTAAAAAAAACATCATCAAATTTAAACAGTTAAGCCTGCTTTTTAGCGAGTTTAAGGAATATGAATATGTTTCTCCGTTAGGGTTAAAGTACAAAGCGTTATATTATATCGACAGAGCGGAATTTTATATAAATGGGGAGCTGTTTGAAAAAGTATATTTCTAAGCATTTTTTTGTCCGAACGGCAATTGTTATTCTGCTTGCGCTGGTTATATCAGGTTATTTTTTCGTCAAGGTTTTCTTTTCGGAAAACAAAGCGAAGATAGAATATCTTTCAAGCAGTTATTTAAATAAAAAAATTTCAATAGGCAGTATTCAATATGTTTTGCCCGCATTCATTGTTATAAAAGACATCAGGATCGGCGAATTCGCAGAACAGGCTGAAGCCATCCCGCTTTCTATAAAAAAAATCACCTTGGTTTTTTCATTAGAGAAGTTGTTTGCGGAAAAAGAATTGGTGATCAGCCGTATCGGCCTCTCCGAGCCAGAATTTGATTTGGTTAGATATCCGCTTTTTTTAAAGGAAAGCATTGCGGGATTTATTAAGTTAATAAATTTTCTTACCCAGGGCAACCCCTTAAAAATAGAATTGGAAAATGCCGCTTTTATTGCCGGCCACCGAGGGAATAAGCGCACGACGATAATAGCAAATTCAAAAATAGGCATAGGGCCGGACGACCGTTTTTCCAGCCGCGGAATAATTAGCGTGCAGCAGGCAGGATGGAACTTTCCCGTCAAAGGGCATAAAATATTTGCGGCTTTTCAGCCTGGCACGTTTAGGTATTCTGTTTATGCTGCGGTTATCCCCGAAGGAGTGGTTATTGAGGACATAGCGGTTGAGAAGGATAATCTACAGGCCAAATTTCAGGGCCGGCTTGAGAACAATGTGCTGCGGGTTACAGGGAATGTTTATTCAGATGATACGCCGGTAAAAACTCAAGAATGGTTAGCTCAAAAAAATAAACTTATAAGGCAGCTTTACGCATTATTTAAATATGGGAAATTACCGCAAAAAATCGGACAAAGAGATGCCGGGGTTAACTGCACGGATATTGATTGCGTCCTCGAATTTGCGTCGCGGGCTGTAAATTTAAAAAAAGCTACTTTTAATCTTAACGGAATCCCCGTGCTGGTAAATGGAGATTTTAATTTTCAGCAGGGCATGCAGCTTAAGGCCGTAGTTACGACTTTTCCGGAGCAGCCTTTTTTTGGCGCCGGTACTGATCCGCGCAAACTAGGGTTGGATATTTTTTTAAATGGCAAAGAGGGCAAAAGCACCGGGGACATCACGCTTGATTTTTTCAAAATGATGGGTAAAAATCTTTCGAAGCAGAAACTGCGGGCTGATTTTAATAACGCGGCTTTTGGCATTTCTCCGGATATGCGGATAAAATTGCTCTTTGATGAGGCGGTGGTTTTTTATGAATTCGATAAAAATGAGCATGTTTTTAAGCTGCGAAACTGGGAATTGTTATGTAATTTTCTTGACGAAAAACTTAAATTCGTAAAATTCAACGCGGGAATTTTTGACGGGCTATTAAAAGGATATATTGTTGTAGATGCTTCAGAGCCCGGGTGGAAAACTAAACAGAATTTAACGGTAAAAGATGTTAACGCGAGCGAGCTGGATGCGCTGCTTTTATCTTTATTCGGCATGTACCGCACTTTACCGGGAAAATTTCAAGAAAAAATAAGCGGTAAGTTTACCTGCGATGTTAATTATACAGGGTTTCGCAGCTCAATATTAAACGGGAACCTGGAAATCAGTCAAGGTGTTTTGGAGAATATGCAGTTTTTTTTATGGATATCCGGTTTTTTTAATATTCCTTCATTAGCCAGCGTAAGCTTTGATTCTCTTTCTGCAGATTTTCTTGTAACAGACAGGATTGCCCGGCTGGATAACGTATGTTTGAGCGGAAAGGATATTTCGCTGAAAGGCCAGCTGGATGTTAGGGATAATGAGCTGATCAGCGGTAGGCTTGCTTTACGGCTTTCGCGCCAGATACTTAAAGAATCATCAAAATTTCAGCTGCTTTTGGGGTTGATAAGCCATGATATAAAAGAATTTGATTTTAATTTTCAATTTTCCGGATTATATCAATCAATAAATTTTCAATGGCTGGAATCCGAATTTAAGCACAAAGTACAAAAAATGCTTCCCGGGTTTATAGAACAGGGCTTGGAGCGAAAAGTTGAAAGTGCAATAAAAGAAATTTCCGGGCCGCTTGTTGAAAAATAAAAATAGCCTGGAATATTTCTTTTTATTTGAAAAAAAAGGTAAATGCGGTGTAAATTATCCCAAAATTTGCCTGTCTGCCGCCAGGCAGGCAAAATTTGGGATTATGCATGTAAATAGATGAAGAATCCCTTGCTTAAACACCGGTTTACTCGGCAAGCTGCGGGATTAATTCGCGCAGTAATTTATGTCGCTTATGCTCCATAAAATATGTGCTTGATGTAGGTACTCCGCTTCGTAGCAACGGGCAAATTATCTGTGATAATTCGCTCCGTACTCAGCGGAGTTAATTCGTCCCGGCGCTTCGCTTTGCGAAGCAAACGGTCGGGACTCATTAAAAGGAGGAGAGAATGAGGTATTGGAAAGTATTTATTGTCGGAGTGCTTTTATTAATCAGCCCGGGATTGGTTTTTGCCGGCCAGCGGATTAAGAGAGGAAGAAGCTCGGAAATAAAAGCAGAAAAGATACTCGATAATATTTTATTCGGCTTTAAGTTAGACGATTATAACATTTATGCCCGCGATTTTGATCCGGCTTTAAAAATAAGCGGCGCGCGTACTAAGTTTTATCATGTAAACAGATATATCAATAGAGTTTTGGGAAGTTATGTTACCCGTGAATACATGGGAAGTTTGCGTAAGGGAGATATTATAATCGTATTGTGGAAAGGAATATTTGATAAGTCAGAGGAAGATGTTTTGATCAAACTTGTGATGCAGAAGAAAAACAGCCGTTATTATGTCACAGGGCTCTTGCTGCAGTGAGAACAGGCAACATGTAAACGCAGAATTTTTTGATATAAAATTACCTAATCAGTTGGCTCTTTTTTGGAAGGATATTTTTAAGGGAGGCTTTCTTTTAATATTAATCCATGCGAAATAATAAAAAAAATTTAGCAATAACGGCTTTGTCAGTATTGCTAATTTTTTTAGCAGCAAATAAAGGGTTAGGACAAATCAAAGAAGGCTGCGATAGTATTAGTACGGAGAATTACGCCAATAAAACGCTTGAATACTATTACTATATACCTGAAGCTGTGGCGGGAAATAAAAATGCTTCATATCCCTTGCTAATAATGGTTCCGGGGCTCTCCGGAAAAGGCGAGTGGTTGGTTAATAATGAAGTTAAAGAATTCGCAGAACGGGAAAAGTTTGTTGTTATCGCGCCGTCGTTTGTTTTTGATGAGAGAAACTGGGATACGCTAGAAAGCTACCACTATCCGTCAGTTTGGTCCGGCAAGGCGCTTCTTGAGATAATAAGGCAGTTTGAAGATAAAAATAATCTTTTTTTGTCGAAGTTTTGTCTTTTTGGGCACTCTGCCGGAGCGCAGTTTGTATTGCGGTTTGCGTTATGGAAACCGCAATTATGCGAGGCTTGCGCGGCTCATGCAAGCGGAGGAAGCATAAAGCCGATAGAATATGTAAGCGTTAAATTTTTTGTTACGATAGGCAAACAGGATACTTCTTTAAGAAAAAAAGTCGCCGAAGAATTTTTTGATACTGCAAAGAAAAATATCATCAAAGTTACATATAAGGAATATGATACCGGCCATGACATGATAAAGGAGCAATTTAGCGATAGTTTGGACTTTTTCACGCAGGGTAAAATGCCTTTTAACGAAAATAGCGGAGTTTTTGAAAGTATTAATCAAAAGGCGGTTTGTGAAGGTTTTATTGGAGATACTGTGGTTTATTTAAAAAACGGATGCAAGACAGAAGGCAGGTTTAAGAGCGAAACGGATAAAAAAATTATTTTGGAAATCGCTCTCGGCAGCACAACCGGGCAAATAGCAATTTCTAAAAACCGGGTTAAATCCATAAAAAGATTAGATAAGTGATACGCTGGCATCTAAAACAATTTTGGAAGATGGTTAGTTATTTATCCCAAAATTTGCCTGTCTGCCGCCAGGCAGGCAGTAGGAATCATTTTGCGACGAAAGCTATCTGCACGAAAAAGTGCGAGCAAATTTCGGGATTACCTCGACAAACACGAGAAAGTCTCGTCGAGATTTTCTCGGTCGACCCTACGGGCAAATTTTGCTATTGCCTGTCTGCCAGCCAGGCAAAATTTGGGTTTATGCGGTGATTTGATATGGAGAAACTCAAAAGATTTTTTTTGATTATATCATGGGCCATGTACGACGCGGCAAACCAGTTTTTCGCGTTAAATATTGTTTCTTTATATTTTGTGCGTTGGATAACTCTGGTAAAAGGAGCTCCGGAGTTTGTCTATGGAATTACCTTCGGGCTTTCCAGTATTTGCGTAGCTGTGCTTTCTCCTTTACTGGGAACAACGGCGGATGTGCGCGGAAAACATAGATTTTTTCTAATAATGTTTACGTTATTAAGCGTAATATTTACCATGTTTTTATCGGTTGTGAATAATGTGTTGCTTGCGTTAATTTTTTTCGCGATTGCCAATATCGGCTGCCAGGAAGCGGGAATATTTTATAATGCCTTGATGCCGGATATTTCTTCTAAATATAAAATCGGCATTATTTCCGGAGTGGGGAAAATGTTCGGGTATTTTGGGGCAATACTGGCTTTATTTTTTACAAGTCCATTGATAGAGACTCAGGGATATCAGCGGGTATTTTTAATTACCGGAATATTGTTTTTGCTGTTTGCGTTGCCGTGCCTTATTTTTATTAAGGACAGGCCGCATAACTTAAGTAACGAACAGATAATAACTGACAAGATCTTTGACCGCAGGAAGATTAAAGTTGTTTTTGAGCGCCTGCGCATTACGCTTTTTACTAATCATGACCAAAGCGGACTGCGAGAATTTTTAAAAGCCGGGTTTTTTGGTTTATGCGTTGTGCAGGCTGTGATGCTGTTTATGGCAGTGTATGTAACTAAAGTGCTTGGGTTACAGGAGGCGCAAGTGCTGAAGCTAATAATATTAGGCACATTTTTTGCGATTTTCGGAAGCATTGGCTCAGGTATTATCAGCGACTATATCGGGCATAAGAAAACAATGCTGCTGGTTTTTGCTTTGTGGATTGTTTGTCTTGTCGCGGGAGCTTTGGTTATTGCGCCTTTTCAATATGTTATCAGCGCATTGGCCGGAATCAGCCTGGGGGCTACCTGGGTTGTTTCGCGCGCTTTGGTTATCAGCATGGTCCCGCGTGAACAAGCTGGGGAGGCTTTTGGATTGTTTAGCCTTATAGGATATCTTTCCGGCATAGTTGGCCCGGCAGTTTGGGGGATTTTGATTATTCTGATGCGGCCTTTTGGTGTTATGGGAACCCGCATGGTCCTTCTATGTTTTATTCCTTTTATGATAATCGGTTGTTTATTTTTAATGCGCATTCCCGAGATTAACAGCAAATTGCCGGAGGTATAAAAAGAGGCTAGAAGATAACTTCTAGCCTCTTTGCCTTTTGCCCGTGGGGTGGGAGAAATACGAGCAAAAGGCGGTGAAAACAGAATAAAAACAACTCTGCTTTCACATATTCCCTTATATAGTTTAGATGCTCAAGCAAGGTAAAAGTTGCAATATTTTAAAACAAAATCGCTAAAAAAGCTAGAAGAATTTTTTTAATGCGGTATAATGTATTTTAAAGTTTTGCCGTATGAAGGCTGTTTTAAAAGCGGAGTTAATTCGTCCCGGCGCTTCGCTTTGCGAAGCAAACGGTCGGGACTCATTATCCCTTGCTTAAACGCCGGTAAAATACCTGTCGGTATTTCACTCGGCAAGTTGCGGGATTAATTCGCGCAAATCACTTAGTTCGCGTTGCTCTCTAAGTGATGCGCTCATTAAAAGGATGGAAATGGCGGTTAGGAAAATTCTTTCGATTCTGGAAGCTAATGAGCTTTTAAGCACAAAGTCAGCGGCAATAAGGCTGGATGATCCGCAGTTGGATGAGATAATTACGGATTTAAAGGATACCTTACTGGTTACGCCTAACGGGGTGGGGCTGGCCGCGGTACAAATTGGATATTTTAAAAGGGTATTTGTGTTAAACGGGGATTATGTGGAAAAAGATTTGGATAAAAGTTCAATTTTTAAAGGCAGCAAGAATAAAATAATTACGTTTATTAATCCAAAAGTTATTTCCGGCAAGGGAACTGTGCGCGAGGAAGAGGGGTGTTTAAGCGTTCCGGGCTCATATGTAAGTGTTGAACGGCAAAAACTGGTAAAAGTAAAAGCTTTTAATGAAGCCAAAGAGCAGTTTTATGAGCGTTTTAGCGGATTAGCGGCAAGGGCAATACAGCAGGAAATCGATCATCTTAACGGTATTTTGATTATTGATTATATACGGAAGAAAGAGGCAGCCAAATGAATTTAATGAAAAAAAGATATGATTTTGAAGAGTTGTTTAATTTATATAAGAACAGAATTTACCGTTTAGGGTTGAGCGTTAGCCGTAACGAAAAAGACGCTGAAGATATCCTGCAGAACACATTTTTAAAAATTATACAGCATATTGAGGCATTTAAAAATAAAGCGCATTTATCCACCTGGATTTACAAAATAGCTTATAACGAAGCGTTGATGCTTTTACGCAAAAAACGCAGGCATTTGAGTCTTGAGGATTCCATTGATTATCAGGCTAAAGCAATCCCTTCGGGCCTGCTTGTTAATTGGGCGGCTTTTCCGGATCAGCGGTTATTAGAGGAGGAAATGAAAGCAAGGATTGACCGGGCAATTAAACACATGCCGATAAAATACAGAATGCCGTTATTGCTGCAGCGAGTTGAAGGCCAGTCCTTAAAAAGCACCGCGGAAATTTTAGGGCTGAAGGAAAATTCCTTAAAGACAAGATTGCACCGGGCGAACATGTTTGTTAAAGCGGAGATGGCGCAGTATTTTGAAGGAAAAAAACAATCCGAGGAAGAGCATCACGATGAGCGTTGCCGCGTTATAACGGATTTCATTTATGATTATGCGGAAGGAACGCTTAAAAAAGGGAAGAAAATTGCTTTTGAAAAACACATAAATGACTGCGAACCATGCAAAATATTTTTAAATGCTTATCAGCGGGCGATTTGC
Source organism: Candidatus Omnitrophota bacterium (assembly GCA_016213925.1). Classification (GTDB taxonomy): domain Bacteria; phylum Omnitrophota; class Gorgyraeia; order B26-G9; family B26-G9; genus JACQZH01. The sequence goes on from JACQZH010000007.1 coordinate 83,780, forward strand.
TTTACCAAGGCATTGTATTGCAGAGATTTACCGGAAGAACTACAGGCAAAAATTGAATCATTTATCATGGAAAAGAAAAAAATATCAATATAGAGTTGTTTTTTAAGCAGGCATTGCTAGGATAATTAAAAACTTGAACAAAGTAACGTATTGGTATATATTAAAGTTAATAATTATTTTTACTTCAGCTGTTTAAAAATTAGTTTGGTTTTACGCCAAAGGAGTGAAACATATGGACCAACGCAGAAAATTTGTACGGCTTGAAACAACAGGTAAAGTAATATATTCTCTGAAACCAGGCACAACAGAACGAAAAGAAGCAATCCTGCAGGATATAAGTATTTCCGGCGCAAGGGTAATAAGCGATGAAATAATCACAACAGACAGAGAGTTCAGCATTATCCTGCAGATTCCCGGAATTAACCACGGGCTTAGCGGAAAGGCAACAGTCAAGTGGCAAAGAAGAATTACGGAGCAAATGTTTGATACCGGCATTGAGTTTGTCCATATGCAGGAGGCAGACAGGAAGGCGCTGGTGAGTTTTGTCAGAGAAAGCGCCGGACGAATTGATGATCAGAGAAAATACGTGCGTTGTCCGCTGGAAGCGGAGATTAAATACAAATTGTTAAGTCAAGGGAAAGATGTGACAAAAAATTGTAACTCTATTGATATAAGTGTTTCAGGCTTGAAATTGTTTATGAAGGAAAAATTGGAAAAAGGCACTCAAATGCGTATTGAATTTAATCTTCCGGGAGAGAAGAATTTAATTGTCGCGGATTGCGTTGTGGTTGCCTGGTCAAAATCAGCTCCGGAAGAGATGTTTGTTACAGGCGCGGAATTTATTGATATCTCCGAAGAAAACGTTGAGAAAATCAGCAAGTATGTAAAAGCTAAACTTGCGATAATTGAGTAAAAAAGTTGTTCTAATTACCTGCTGTAAAGCTGCTGACTTAACAGTAGATTTGCCTAAGGAAATGCCATGATAACTAAAATTGCTTTAATCGCGGCTGTTATTTTGCCGTTATGGAATATTCCGTTGATATTACGTATAATAAAAAGAAAGTCCGCGGAAGACATCAGCCTTTATTGGGCGTTTGGCGTATGGATATGTTTGATGCTGATGTTTCCGCAGGCATTAACGTCAAAGGATATTGTTTGGAAAACATTCAGCATTGCGAATCTTATTTTATTCAGCGCGGTGGTGGCTACAACAGTGGTTTTTCGTAAGCCGCAAAAAACAAATGATAAAGCATAATAGGTCTATGCGATGGAATTAACGGTTATTATAAATAAAAGAGCAAGCATCAGGAAGTTTAAAAACGAAAGCATCAGCAAAGAAGTGCTGAAGAGCCTAGTTGACGCGGGCAGGCGGGCTCCTTCGGCGCGCGCTGTTGAACCTTGGGAATTTATTGTTGTTTGCCGGCGCCAAACCCTGGAAAAAATAGCGCAGCTTGCCAGCGCAAACGCGGGGTTTCTCGCGGAATCTGCGGCAGCAATCGTTATATTCAGCCGCCAAACCAAATATTATTTGGAAGACGGATGCGCTGCTTGTGAAAATATTTTGCTTGCGGCGGTGAATGCCGGATTAGGCGCCTGCTGGATAGCCGGAGATAAAAAAGATTACGCTTCTGATGTAGTTAAGCTGCTTGGAGCGCCTTTAGCGATTAAGCTGGTGGCTATTATCGCGTTGGGAGTTCCTGCGGAAGAATTCCGGCAGTCCAAAAAACGCGGTTTGGATGATGTTTTACACTGGGAAAGCTATCAGCAGAAAGGGGCATAAAAATGGAACAAGCTTTAGATAAGTTCAGTAAGGCTGCGGGCATTTTTTTGCTGGTTTTGAATGTAGTTATATTAGTTGTGTTAATTTTTATTTTTTCCCGTCAGCCAAAGGAAAACCGCTACGACTTTAAGATACAGGAACGCAGTAACGAAATATATGTTTTTGATAAACAGGCGGGAAAACTTTATATAACCGCTCCCCAGGTAATCGGAGAGTATTCTGATGAGGTTTGGACAGAGCTTGACCCTACGCAGGAAGGCAGGACTCTTTCATTCAAAGAGTTTTTACGCAGCAAGGCAAAGATGGATTTAAGGAATAAATTTATACAGGATAAAAAACAATTAGAAAACCTTGAACCACAGGGCTAGAAAGAAAGGAAAACTCTGGACATGGGAATGACAAGCGCGGTAAAAATACTTGTAGTGATTTGGACTCTTGTGGGCGTGGGGCTTTGTTTTTATCTGATAGGTTTTCCTGTTTTTATGAAAAAAAATATCGCGGTTATAGTTAGCCTGCTTGAGCGCATACTGGAAAATTTGGAAAAAAATAAATAAAATAGAAAAAAGAGATAGGACAATGGAAGAAAAGAGAAAATTTACCCGTATTCAAGCTCTAAAAGAAGTGCGTTATAAGCACAAGGAGAGTAAAGACCTTATGGCTACTGTTCCGGTAAGAGATCTTAGCCTTATCGGGATCAGCATATACGCGCAGCGTAAATTTGATAGGGGGGAAAAACTGGAACTGGACATAACATTCCCCGGAGAGTCATTGCCGACGAGAGTAAGCGGAGAAGTCAGGTGGCAGTTAACCGATGAAGATAATAACTTTATAACCGGAGTGAGGTTTTTTGGCGTTGATGATGACGCGCAAAAACGGCTGACTAATTTTATAGACAAACATATATCCAGCAATGTTGAGCACAGGACTGCTGTGCGGTGCAAGCTGGAAGTTGAGGTTCAGTACGCTTTGCTTGAGAGCCCGGGAAAAACATATACAGCAAAAGCTGTGGACATAAGTAAGGGCGGAATGCGTATCAGGGTAAAGGAAAGAATTGAAAAAGGGCAATATTTAAAATTAAACCTTAGGCTCCCGAGTTATACTGATATAATGCAGATTGAAGGCAAAATTGTCTGGCTGCGCCCAGGCGATAGCGTTTACAAACAGGAAGCGGGAATAATTTTTTCGCAAATTTCCGATTTGGATAAAAAACTGATTTTGAGGTTTGTTGAAAGACAGTGCGAAAAAGAATTAAAAAGGAGCAATTAGGCAGATGCGTAAGGTGTTTCTGGGGGTATTATTAGTTTTCTTGACGGGAGGGCTTGGTGTGGCAGAAGATATTACTAAAAAAGATATGATTGTTGTTTTAGAGACAACTCAGGGAAATATTGAACTTAAGCTTATGCCTGAGATTGCTCCAAAAACTTGCGAAAATTTTATTAAGTTAGTAGAGAAAGGGTATTATAACGGTATAATCTTTGGTTTTAGCGGCCAGTCATTTTGGGGCAAGCCTTTTGCAGATGAATTTTCGCCAAAAGCAAGCTTTAACCGCAAGGGAATTTTGGCAATGGCCAATGCCGGGCCGAATACCAATGGAAGCCAATTTTTTATTACGACAACAGAAACTCCCTGGCTTAATTCTAAACATACTATTTTCGGGGAAGTGAGCAATGGCTATGAAATTGTTAAGGCTATTGAGAATACGCAAACAGACGCTGCGGATAAACCGGTCATAGAACAAAAAATCATCAAAGCGCATCTTAAAGAATAAGTTTTTTAGATGCTTTGTCCAATCAGGGTTTGCTGAGTATTCAAATGCTGTTTAGTTATAGTAATATTAGCTGGAACGGCTTTTTGCAAAACAGCTGCGGGATTAGGCTGTTCAGCGGCAAAAGGTAAATAAATCGTAAAACATGACCCTTTCCCTTCTCCCTCGCTTGTTACTTCCATATATCCGTTCATTTTTTCAAGCAAAGGAAGCACTGAAGCTAAGCCGATTGCAGAGCCTTCGATCTGGGGGTTAGTTTCGGATTGGCCTAAACGGTCAAAGCGTTGCCCGACGCGGTAGAGATTTTCTTTGGCAATGCCAATACCGGTATCGGAAATACTGACGCTGATTACTTGATTATTATTCCGTGTTGAGGCCTCAAGCGCGGCTTTAACAGTGATTGTTCCTCCTTGAGGAGAATATTTAACCGCGTTGCTTAACAGATTAAAAATAATGCGCCTAAACGCGTCTTCGTTAACAAAACCGGTTAGAGATTGTTTGATGTCAATATCCAAACTGAAATTTTTGGCAGACGCATATTCGATATGAGGCCGGTTCTGTTCGACGCATTCACTAAGCAACTGTGAAATATTTCCGGATTTTACGTTAAGCTGTGAAGTTGAGGCGTCCGGGGTATTTAATTTGCTGAAAAACGCATCATTAAGCTTTGATATCTTTGGCGATTCGTTTACTATGATCGTAATGTATTGTTTGATAGTTTCCGGCAGGGAGCTTGAAATAGATTCATCGCTTATAAGCGCTTCAAAAGCATTCACCGCATCTTGAAATTCAATAAAGGCTTTTTTGTATTCCGCGGCAAAATCATAGAATATGCTTGAAGTTTGCCTGATCAGAAATTCTAATTTTTCTTCGCTGATTATCCTTAAAAGGTTTTCAAGTTGAGCGGTTGAAGTGAGGTATTCTTTTGCCGCGTGATATAAAGCTTCTTCCAAGAGCCCGATATTACGGTTTGTTTTAAAAAACGGCTTAGTTTGCGCGTGCAGCGCTTCAAGGATACGAAATGAGGATGCCTTAAGCAGATTTTTTTGCAATATCTGCCATACGGATAAAATTTCTTCTTCCGAAGCTGATTCGTTTTGCAGGTGCTCCGGAAGCAGTGCGATTGTTTCCTGCGCAGCAGCGGATTCTTTTAATTCAGGAGAATCTTTTGCCGGAGATTCTTCAGAAAGCTCCTTAAGTTTTTGTTCGAAATCATGGATCAACTGTTTAAGATTTAATAAAAAAGAACGCTCCTGTTTGGCAGCGTGAAATAGCCCGAACATCGGCAGTAAGATACTGATTTTTTTTTCAAAGCTTTTAATGGAGTTTTCTAAAATAACAGCTTTTTCCTTGATTAAAACGCAGGCAGTTTTGACTTTTTCAAGTTCAGGATTTTCCGCGAGGTTTTCGGTGGTAATTTTTCTATTTGTCCTGTCGGCAAACCCGGCAGTAACAATTAACGGGTTTTTTGTATCATGCAGGAACGCTTCTGCTTCAAATAATGTGCTGATAGCGTGCAGTTGTCTTAATTTATCGTCTAAGCCCATAGTTGAATAAGCAAGCTCCTTTTTTGCGCGTAAAAGCTGAAGCGCAAGGCCGGTTTGATCGGAAATTGCCTGCAAGAGAATAAGTTTTTCTTTCTTTGCCTGTTCGTTTTCAAACAAGGCTTCTCCTGTTTTCCAATTGTTAATAAGTATTTGCGCTATGGGGGAGTCGTTTTTATCCAGAACCGCAAAATGAAGAGATTCGTTTACGCGGTTAAGCCAGTCCGGGCGTATTTTCCCGACAAGCCAGATCCCCAATTTTGCGGGATAAACGCAGAAGGGAATAGAAAAATCGATAAAAGAAAAAATCGCTTTGCGGAAAAATGAGGATGACTCAAACCGGTATAAAAATATGTCCTTAAAAAGCCAGGGAGTGTATACATCGGTGCTTTCGCTTCTTTTTTTAATGTGAAGATAAGGCGATTCTCTGCGGGCATTTTTTAAGTTATTAATTTTTTCGTCATTATCCGGCAAAGGGCTCCAGCTTACCTGCCAGCGCCTTCCTCCTTTCATGCCGTGGCGCAGAACTGTGCGTAAAGAAAATCCATTCCCCATGGGTTCGTGTTTTTTTACGATATAAAAGGCAACTCCCTTAAAACCTAATATCCGTGTGATATAATCTTTAACCAGGTCGGCAACCTGTTCTTCATTCTCAGCCTGAAGCAGCCAACCGCTTAATTGGGAAAGATGTTCATACTGGTTTTTTGACGATGGAATCCTACTGCTGTAAATAGAGGCAAAGGTATCTTTATACGTATTTGTCTTCAGGTTTAATTCCGGGGAAAGGCAGTATTTTTGCCAAGAGGCGTTTGCTCCGGCAAAACAATCCGCTGCGATTGACTGAACAATAAAGGCGCTGACAACAAATAAAGTTAAAATTTTTATTTTCATGTATTTACCTTAAAAAAACAATGGGTATAATAATATATTTATTATACTAAAAAATATGTAAAGTGTGTAAGTTTACCATATCTTTTGGTATTTTGCAAACCAGAAGAGGTGTGTTATAATCAAGAAGGCTGTCCTTTGGCGTAAGGCAGCGGCAAAATCATATAAATAAATAGGATACAACGCGGGTTACTTGATAGCCGCAAGGCCGGTGACTTTCCGTTATAATCAAGGCAGATAGGCAGTCCGCGGGGTTCCGCTTTAAAAGGGGTGAAGATATTTTGACAGACGAACGCAGGAAAAATCGTAGAGTAATTCAAGGCCATGAGATAAGCTTTCTGATTATTGACAAAACAAACCCGGGAAAACTTTCCGCTAAAGATGTGTTGGTTTTTCGCCAGGCGCTGCTTTTGGATGTTTCTTCGACAGGCTTGAGCATAGAGACAGAAGAATTAAACGAACAATGGATCCCTTTTTTTGAGTCAGGGGAGTTTCTTGTCGGGGTTTGTATTCAGCTTGTAAGCGGCGCGGAACCGGTTTGCGCGCTTACCAAAACAATGTGGATAAAAGATTCTGCTTCAAAAAGAAGGACGCAAATACTGGGTTTGAAGCTTATTAACATCAGCAGCGTAGATATGATAAAAATCAGGAATATTATAATCAGACATGGCTAAATCGAAGAAAAAAAGGCAAGCAGGGTATGGATAGTACCAATGGTACAAAAGAGCTGTTTATTTTTGATTTAGACGGCACGCTGGTTGACGCGTATAAAGCGATAGAGCAGAGCTTGAATTTTACGAGGAAAAAACTTGGTTATAGTAAAGTTAGTTATGCGGCGGTAAAAAAAAATATCGGCAACGGAGACAGGAATTTTATCGCGGTTTTTTTTCCTCCGCAGGATGTGGAAAATGCCCTAGCGCTCTACCGCAGGCATCATAAAGGAGCGCTTAAAAAATATTCCTATTTAAAACCGTATGCTAAAGTGCTGCTTTTACGCTTAAAACAAGGAAAAAAAATCACAGCGATTGCTTCTAACCGGCCCGCGGCTTATACAAAAGTCATTATCAAGGCAGTAGGCATCGATAAATATCTGGATTATGTCCTTTGCGCTGACCAGATTAACAGCCTTAAGCCCAAACCAAAAATTTTATACGAGATTTTAAAAAAATTTAAAATAAAAAAACATCAGGCAGTTTATGTTGGAGACATGGATGTTGATATGCAAACCGCGGAGCGCGCGAAAATAGAGGCCTTATTTATTGCCGGAGGCTCAAGCTCGATAAAAGATGTTAAAAAATATAAAAATAAAAAAGTTATCTATTCGTTAAAAGATGTTTTAAAATATTGCCGGAATTAACCAAAAGAACCGCGATATGCGTATTGTAAAAATCGTCCATAAAACTAAGCCAAGCTGGGGCATTGTCAAAGCGGACAGGGTTATACTGCTCAAAGGCGATCCTTTTGAGCGGATATCATGCGCCGGAGAATCAATTGCTTTGGCGCAGGCAAGGTTTTTGGCGCCTGCCGCTGCCAGTAAGATTGTTCTGGCCGGATTGAATTATAAAGGCCATGCCGGAGAGCTGGGCATGAAAATTCCTAAAGAGCCGGTAATCTTTTTAAAGCCGGTGACTTCTTTGATTGCGCACAAAGATAATATTATTTACCCAAAAGGGGTAATCAGGCTGGATTATGAAGCGGAACTTGCCGCGGTTATAAGAAAAAAAGCGAAAAACATCGCCGAAAAAAAGGTAAAGGAGTATATTTTAGGGTATACTTGCTTAAATGATGTTACTGCGCGTGATTTACAGAAAAAAGACGCTCAATGGACAAGAGCAAAATCCTTTGACACCTTTTGTCCGTGCGGCCCATGGCTTGAAACAGAAATAGATCCAGCTTCTTTGGCGGTAAAATCATATCTTAATGGTAAATTAAAGCAGGATTCAAATACTTCTAATTTTATCTTTTCTTTGGAATGTCTGGTTGCTTTTATTTCCCGGATTATGACGCTTCTCCCCGGTGATATTATCTCTACCGGTACTCCTCCGGGAGTCGGGAAGATGAAGCCTGGTGATTGCATAGAAGTATGCATTGAAGGCATTGGCACATTAAGCAACCGGGTTGCGTAGGGGGATAAAGGGAATAGAAAAAATCAATGAACTATGAGTCAATAACTATGAACTAAGCGGCCTGCGCGCAACACTTCAATTGACAGCAAAAAATCTTAGCAGTATACTATTGAATACCTCCATGGATGGGTTATCTGTGGAGGTATTTTTTAACCAAAAAATAGGAGGTTGTGATGATCAAGAAAATTTTAATTGGGATATTTGTTTTTATAGCGGCGCTTGTGTTTATTTTGGCTGTGGGTAAAAATATTATCATAAAAAAAACCGTGACATCAGGGGTCAAGGTTGTCACTGGATTAGATATGAAGATTGACAAGATTAATGTCGGGGTAATGAATTCTTTGCTGAATATTGAAGGGCTGAAGCTGTTTAACCCTGAAGGTTTTGAAGATAAGCTGATGGTTGATTTGCCGGAAATTTTCGTTGACTATGATCTGGAGGCTTTTTTTAAGGAAAAGGCTGTGCATCTTCAGGAGGTCCGCCTTAATCTGAATGAATTTACGGTTATAAAAAACAAAGAAGGTGTTTTAAACCTTGATTCGCTTAAACCTGTACAAAGCGCAAAAAAAGAGCAGGAAGAGCCTAATCTGGCGGAAGAAGAACCTAAGCAAAAACAAGATATGCCGAAAATTAAGATCGATAAGCTAAAACTTAAGATAGGCAAGGTAATAACAAAAGATTACAGCGCTAAAGGAGAGCCGGTAATTAATGAATTTAATATTAATATTGACGAAACTTTTGAAAACATTACCGATCCGAATGAAATAGTTAAGATTATCTTAAAAAAAGTATTACCGAAACTTTCCGCCCAGTTTTTAAAGAATGCTGTTTCCGGCGGCGTTGAAAGTATGCTTAAAGAATCAAAAGAGTTAGTAGGAGATGCCGCGGAAGATGTTTTGGGGCTGGGAAAGGATGCCGGAGGAAAAACACTGGGTATGACAAAAGAAGCGGCGAAGAATTTGAATAAAAGCCTGAAAAATCTTTTACCTATAGGCAAACGATAAACGCGGCGGGGATAATCCCAAATTTTGGGATAATTGAAAAAAGCAAATTTTAACAAAGGATGATTCTTATGTTTTCTAAATTGGTTAATTTTATAACTACGGATATTTGGCGTATAAGAGTAAGAACGTTGCCCAGAAGAAAATCATTTGTGCTTAAGCCGCTGATGATTCTTATCCTTGCCTTCAAAAATTTTACCGATGATAAATGCCAGCTGCGCGCCGCATCGCTGACGTTTTATTCCTTGCTTTCCATTGTTCCGGTTGTGGCCATGGCGTTTGGCATTGCCAAAGGTTTTGGTTTTGAAAAAATGCTTGAGCAGACATTGATCCAGAGGCTTCCCGGGCAGGAAGAGGTTATAACGCAGATCATTGGGTTCGCGCATTCCTTGCTTGAGAATACAAAAGGAGGTTTAATTGCCGGCATTGGCGTTGCGGTGTTGTTTTGGACAGTGATTAAGGTTTTGGGAAACATCGAGAAATCGTTCAATGATATCTGGGGCATAAAAAAATCAAGGGACATGGGAAGAAGGTTCAGCGATTACCTTTCAATCATGCTGATTTGCCCTTTGTTGTTTATCATTTCAAGCAGCGCGACGGTTTTGATTGCGTCGCAAGTACAGCTGATAATGGGAAAAATCGCTTTGCTGGGAGTATTCAGCCCGATGATTTTGCTGTCGTTGAAAGTGCTTCCGTTTGTCGTGATTTGGATACTGTTTAGTTTTATTTATGTCTTTATGCCGAATACAAAAGTGTATTTGAAGTCCGGAATTATCGGCGGGGTCATTGCCGGGACAGTTTATCAATTTGTGCAGGCAGCTTATATCACTTTTCAGGTTGGCGTGGCAAAACATAACGCGATTTACGGCAGTTTTGCCGCTTTGCCGTTATTCCTTGCCTGGCTGCAGACAAGCTGGCTGATCGTGCTCTTCGGCGCGGAAATCTCTTTTGCGCGCCAGAATTTAGAGACCTATGAGTTTGAACCGGACTGCCTTAGAGTAAGCAATCGTTTTAAGACATTGTTGAGCATTGAGATAGTTAACGTGATTTTTAAGAATTTTTGTAAAGGAGAAAAACCCTGGACAGCAAGTAAAATTTCCCATGAGCTTGAGGTTCCGATCCGGCTTGCGCGGCAGGTGATTTTTGAATTGGTTGAGGTAGGGATATTATCGGAAATAAAAGAAGCAAACGCGGAAGGCATAGCTTACCAGCCTGCGCGTTCCACGAAAGATGTTACCATAAAAGATGTTATTACGCAGTTAGAGCAAAAAGGCACGGACAATATTCCAATACGCAAATCTAAATCCTGGCAAAACATTGTTGAGGCTGTGCAGGTATTTGATAAGACAGCGGCAAAGTCCGCGGCAAACATCCGCATAGAAGATATCAGCGGATAAAATTTATAATACTCAATGAATGCCTGCAAAAAAAGATTAAACGATAAGTTAACCCGCCTTAAAAGATGCCTTGCTGATATGGGCAGCGCGCTTATTGCTTTTTCAGGAGGTGTAGACAGCGCTTTTTTGCTTAAAGTTGCTAAAGATGTTTTGCGGGAGAATGTTTTAGCGGTAACCGCAACTTCTTCGACTTATCCTTTGCATGAATTTAGCCAGGCGAAAAAACTGGCAAAGAAGTTAAATACCGAACATTTGATCGTTATTTCAGAGGAGCTTGAAAGCCGCCAGTTTCGTAAAAATGACAAAGACCGCTGTTATTGGTGTAAGAAAGAGTTATTTTCTAAATTACTAAAAATCGCGAAGAAACACCGGATGGCATATGTGCTTGATGGCGCGACATTTGAGGACACCAAAGATTACCGCCCCGGTATGCGAGCTGCAAGCGAGCTGGGAGTGAGAAGCCCGTTAAAAGAGCTAAAATTCAATAAAACAGAAATCCGCCTGCAGAGTTCCGTATGGGGCGAAGATAACTAGCGCAGAACTGGAGAGGATTGATAAGGCTGAAAGCATATTACGTTCTTTTGGTTTAAAGCAGCTGCGCTTAAGGCACCATGGCGCAATAGCCAGGATAGAGGTTAATCCGGAGGATATTAGTAAATTAACAGAACCAAAGATGCGCAATAAGATTACAGCAAGGCTGAAAAAATTAGGCTATTTATATGTGACGGTTGACCTGGAAGGATACAGGACAGGCAGCATGAACGAAGCTTTAAAAATGCGGTAATCTAAAAAATAAGGCATTTTTAAAAAGGAGGATGTAATGGGAAATAAGTTTCTTCAAGGAATCTTTTTTGACAGAAAAATTTCAAGAAAAAGATTTCTTAAATTAGGGATTTTAGGGCTTGCATTTATTTCCTTCAATGAACTGCTCGCGAAAGCGGTACACGCGTTT
>JACQZH010000008.1 GCA_016213925.1 Candidatus Omnitrophota bacterium
ATGTATTATATCATAAATACCGCAGCAGGATAATCCCAAATTTTTGCCTGCCAACAAGCAGGAATCCGTTTAGGATTTAGACTTGCCAGCGGCCTTGCCGCTAGGCAGGCTATCGAGATATCCCGAATTTTGCTTGCACATTTTAATACTGCGTTGCATTAGAGCAACTTGTTATAATGAATAAGGATAGGAACAAAACAGATACTCATGTACAAAATTCGGGATAAAACAACAAAAACGGGAGCCCGAAAAAGCTCCCGTTTTACGATTTAAATTTTAGTTAAGGTTACTGAACAAGCTTAACAGCTGACTGTTTATTATAAAAAATTAAATATATTTTTACCTTTTATATTTCTTTCGTGGTATAATATTATAAAAGGAGCACTCATGAAACAAGTTGCATCGATTAAAAGAAAACGGATCTGCAAGTTTCTTCACTGCAAGTGTATTTTAAGTATTTACAACCCGGCAATCTACTGTTACGCGCACCAGAAGGAAACTGACAATAAGAAGTCTCATCCCTTATCCAGTTCCAGCGTCAATTAACAATAAAAACTAAAAAAACTACGCAGAGTTTTTAACTATAAAACCCATGTGGTTTATAGTTCTTATTAGTTAAATACAACGCCTTAACCTTTATTAACGACCGCTATCTCTGCGCTTAGAAAAGCATTCTTTGCAGTATACAGGACGGTCTCCGGTTGGCTTAAAAGGAACTTCGCATTCTTTTTTACACTCTGAACATGTTGCCTTGTGTTTCTCACGCGGACGTCCGCCATACCCACCACCACTACTACCGCCACCACCTTGTCTAAATCCCATATTTCCTCCTTGCCTGCTAATAAGCAAGCTTTTTAGTTTAGGTAATAATTATATTACATTTTTTTTATTAAGTCTATACCCAATCTAACTAATCGCTTAATTTTATCCCGCATTCTTTAAAAACTCTGGCTTTTGTCCGGGTGAGTTTTATTTCGCAACATTCACGTTAATAGCGCGCGGCCCTTTGGGAGAATTTTCAACTTCAAACTCGACTTTTTCATCTCCGCTTAAGGCAGCAAAGCTAATCCCCATAAGACTTGCCTGATGGAAGAAGACTTGCCTGCCGTCTGTATCATCAATAAAACCAAAACCTCTATCACGAACCAGTTTATTTATTTTTCCTTTATGCATATAGCACTCCTTAATACCCCTTCGGACACAAGTGTAGCCCCACGGAGTAAAACCTGTAGCGCCTTTCTCTTTTGTCCTGCCATTGATTGGCTGCAGGGTAACCCTGTTTCGGAAGTTTTAGCCTGGCCTTATTCGCGTTTAAGCTATATCTTCACTACATTAGCGGCTTGTTCACCTTTAGGGCCTTGCTGAATTTCGAACTCAACTGCTTGGCCTTCATCTAAAGACTTATAGCCTTCTCCCTGTATTGCGCTGTGATGCACAAATACATCTTTGCCTGACTCAGAAGTAATAAAGCCATACCCTTTTGAGTTATTGAACCATTTAACTGTTCCTTTTGCCATTACCTACTACCTCCTTTTTCTTAAATTATAGCAAAAAAAATGAAAGAAACAAAAAAACCGCCAGGCGAATCTTTCTTTTCCTTGCGGTCTGAAATTTCAATCCTTTTATTTGCTACCAAAATTAGATTACTCTAATTTTTTCTTTTTGTCAACTAGATTTTTATTCGCATCCTTACTCAACAGATTGCGCGCTGCGGCTCACCCGCTTGCGGCCTATTTCTGTTAAATGCATTTTTCGCAGCCTTACATGTTTAGGAGTTATTTCAACCAATTCATCCTCCTCGATAAACTCAAGCGCAAATTCAATGGTCATTTGCCGCTGAGGTATCAGTGTAATCGCTTCATCGCTTCCTGAAGCGCGCATATTAGTTAATTTCTTACCGCGCAAAGCGTTTACAACAAGATCAGATCCTTTGTTGTTTACGCCAATAATCATTCCTTCATATACACTGTCTCCGGGCTTAATAAATATCTCGCCGCGCGCCTGCAAATTAAACAGCGCATACGCCACAGCATCGCCGTCTCCATGTGAAATAAGGACACCGCTTTGACGGCTGGGTAAATCTCCTTTATAGGTCTGATATTCAAGAAAATTTTGATACATAATGCCATTACCTCTGGTCATCATAAGAAATTCGCTTCTAAACCCGATTAATGCCCTTGAAGCAATAATAAATTCCATACGGCTTGTCCCTGAAGATGTCTGCTTCAGGCAGCGCATTTGAGCCTTGCGCGTTCCAAGCGCCTGCATAATAGCTCCTTGATACTCATCGCCCACCTCGATTATCACCTCTTCAACAGGCTCAAGCGTCTGGCCTTCTATTTTCTTCAAAATAACCTGCGGTATGGAAACTTCCATCTCATAACCTTCACGGCGCATTGTTTCAATAAGAATAGCAAGATGCAGTTCGCCGCGGCCTGAAACCTTTAACCGGTCAGTTCCCGCAATATCATCGACCTTAATGCCTACATTGATCATTGCTTCATGCTTCAGGCGCTCCCTCATATGCCGTGAGGTTAGAAATCTGCCTCCATCTTTACCGGAAAGAGGGCTGGTATTATGAGAAAAATTCATCGATATTGTCGGCTCATCTATCTTAATCGTAGGCAATCCTTTTGGCTCATTAACACACGCAAGCGTCTCTCCCACCTCTACGTCTTCTATTCCAGAGATCAAAATAATATCTCCGGCTATAGCCTCATTAACCTCTACTCGAATCAACCCGCGATACTTCATAATCTTAGTTGCCTTGCCCCTGGAAATTGTTCCATCGCGTTTAACTAGCGCCACAGGCTCCCCAACACGCACTGACCCATGAAAAACCCTGCCTATGGCTATCCGCCCAACATAAGAATCGTAATCAAGCATTGTAACAAGCATCTGAAAAGGTAAATCCGGATTAGCTATCGGCGGCAATACCCTGTGCAGTATCGTCTCTAAGAGCGGCTTCATTGATTCTCTAGGCTCATCAAGGTCAAGCATCGCGTAACCATCTTTTCCTGAAGCGTAAACAATCGGAAAATCAAGTTGTTCATCGGTAGCGTTCAGTTCGCAAAAAAGATCAAAAGTCATATCAGCCACTTCATCAGGGCGGGTATGGATACGGTCAAGTTTATTTATCACGAGTATCGGTTTTAAATGCAGCTCAAGCGATTTCTTCAGGACAAATTTAGTCTGCGGCATCGGCCCTTCAAAAGCATCCACAAGAAGAAGCACTCCGTCAACCATCTTTAATATGCGTTCAACCTCACTGCCAAAATCAGCGTGCCCGGGAGTATCGACAATATTAAATTGCACCCCTTTATATTGAAGAGAAGCGTTTTTAGACAAAATTGTAATGCCTCTTTCTTTCTCCAGAGGATTTGAGTCCATTATAGTAGCCTCGCCATCCTTAAACTCATAAGCACCCGTATATTTGAGCAAAGCATCTACAAGCGTAGTTTTTCCATGGTCAACATGCGCTATAATCGCGATATTCCTCACATCTTTTCTTCTTTTTTGATTTGATATATCCATTTAGTTTTCCTTTTCGAAACAAAAAAAAAGCCCGGAAATTTTAACCGGGCCTTTTTATATCTAAGTTACATTTTTACTACATTTACGGCTTGTTCGCCTTTAGGGCCTTGCTGAACTTCAAATTCAACTTGCTGGCCTTCGTTTAAAGACTTATAACCTTCACTCTGAACCGCGCTATGATGCACGAAGACATCCTTGCCTGATTCACAAGTAATAAAACCGTAACCTTTTTGGTCGCTAAACCATTTTACAGTACCTTTTGCCATTATTTACCACACCTCCTTCTTGCTAAAATTATAGTAAATAACAGCACAAAGAAAAAAACCGCAAGGCGAACTCTCTTTACCTTGCGGACCAGACTTAAATTCCCTTATTTACTACTAGGATGAGTTTACCTTAGTTTTCTCTGTTTGTCAACTAAATTATGAAAATATATTTTTCCAAATATATTATCGTTAGATATTCATCAGCTTGCTTGTTGAATCGCTTGTGCCGATGAAAATCATCACATCATCCGGTTTAAACACATATTCCGGAGGAGGCATAATTTTAGTTTGGCTTGTCAGCGGGTTCTTAACCGCCAAAATATCGATGCTATATTTATTCCTTAGTTGCAGGCTCTTGATCGACCTCATAAAAAATTTTTCCGGAACAGGTAACTCAATGATATCAAATTCATCTGAAAATTTAATCGCGTCCAGTATGTCCGGCGCGATAAGGTTCCTTGATATCCTTTTTGCCGCTTCTTCTTCGGGATAAATAATTTCATTCGCCCCGATGGATTTCAAAATTTCTCCGTGAGCAATTGTCGTTGCTTTGGCGATAATCTTTTTTATGCCGAGTTCTTTTAAGTAATATGTTACCAATACGCTGCTGTCTACCTTTTCACTTATACAAACAATCGCACAATCAATATTTTTCGCGAATTTTAATAACAGCTCCTTATTCGCGGCGTTAGCCACAATGATTTGTTCAACCATATCTTTGACTAGATCAGCTTTTTCCTGGTTTTCTTCGATAACAATCACCCCAAAAGAGCTTTTTGTCAGTTCTTTGACTAAAGCATGGCCAAAATGGCCAAGGCCGATTATCAGCACGTTCTGCATTTGCGCATCTCCTTTATTTTAACTTATCATTATTTCCTCATTTGGGAATTCATAAATGATCTTCTGCCTTTGTTTCAACTGTAACGCTATCCCCAAAGTAAGCGGCCCGACTCTTCCGATAAACATTAAACATATTATTATAAATTTACCCCAAAACGACAAGAACGGCGTTGTTCCGGTGGACAGCCCGACTGTTCCAAATGCCGAAATAGCCTCAAAAATAGTATCCATAAATTCTGTCTTTTTATTTATAGCAAAATGAGCAATTGATATATTTTCCGTCAATTGCAGCAAAAACACGGAAATAAAAACAATAACCGCGGATGCAATGAATATTGTTAATGCCCGGTCAATAACAGCCTCCGGGATTTTACGGTTAAAAAGGTTTGTCATCTTTAATCCCCAAAATTTACTTCGTATATGGGCTACGACGGAAAAAAAAGTATGTATTTTATGCCGCCTGCGGTTGAACCGGGGCATCCGCCGATAAACATAAACGATAAAAGCAGAAATAAAGTCGGATTTGTTAACCGCGACATCTCCAGCGTGTTAAAACCGGCTGTACGGGAAGTTACGGATAAAAAGAATGAATTAAAGATTTGATGAGATAACGGCATATCGCGCATTATTCCTTGCTTTTCAAGCAGCCAAATAATAACCGCTCCCATGATAACAAACCCCGCGCTTCCCGTTAAAGCAATCTTTGAATGCAGGTTAATACGGCTTTTTTTATCGTTTCTCATTTTATTAAAAACCACTCTGCTAACTTCGTGAATAACAACAAACCCCAGGCCGCCCAAAACGATTAAGTACATCAGAATTGACATAACATAGGGATTGTTGTTAAATCCTATAAGATTATCCGGATAAAGGCTAAAACCCGCATTACAGTATGCTGAAACAGAATGGAATATCGAACTATACACCGCGAATGGAAACGTGTAATGATTTCTAAAGTCAAAAAATAATAAAACCGCACCTGCAGATTCAATCAAAAGAGCCATGGCAAAAATTAAAAAAACCGAATATTTGATATTTCTAAAACTTACATCCTGTGATAAATCCGGCACACAAAGCTTGGAATATAATGGCATCTTTTTCCCGATAGCAATAAGAAATAGCAGTGAAAAAGTCATTATCCCCAAGCCTCCAAGTTGAATAAGGACTAAAATAACCAATTGACCGAACAGTGTCAGGTCTTTACCGATATCCGCCACGGATAATCCTGTAACACAAACAGCGGAAACCGACATAAATAAGGCATCTATCCCTGATAAAGGTATTTTCGCGCAGGAAACCGGCAATCTCAACAGTATTGCGCCTATCAAAGCCGCTAAAAAAAAGCTGCTGAAAATCAACGCCTCCGGCTTATGATTAAATATGCTTTTTTGTTTTTTCATGAATATTTATCGCTTTTTTTCAAGCAGTTGCGCTTTTTCCACATATAAACTCCGGCCCGATTATCCCGCCGGAGATAACCATTTTCATAGCTTCCTCAATACTCCACTGCGGATCAATAGTTTGAGATTCTTTTAAGATTACTAAGAAACCTGACGTCGGATTAGGAACGGTTGGGATAAAAACTTTCAGTAATTTTTCATTTTTTTCTTTGTTTATTATACTGCCGGTAACAAATCCGATAACCCACGCGCCCGGCTTAAAATAATCCACTAAAACAACTTTCTGGAAAACCTGTTTCTCCGGCATCGATAAAGTGTTTGAAACCTGTTTTCCTACCTGGTATGTTGTTTTTATAATCGGGATTTTATCCAATATGCTCTCAAAAAAATGAATAAACCGCTTCCCGAAAACATTGCTGGCAATTAATCCAACGACATATAGGCACACGAATAAGACACAAACACCAACGCCGGGGATTTTAAATCCAATATACTGGTCAATAAGCTCGCTTACTTTTTTATCTATAAACTTATAGATAAATGCGATCGTCACTGCCGACAAAGCAATGGGAATAACCGCCAGAATCCCCCGAAAAACATACATCTTGCAATGCTCAAGAAATTTTTTCATTTTACAATCCTTTTATTATTTTTTAAAATGGACAAACAGCCTGCCCCAGTTCTGCCCGTCCTTTTCAACGCGATGATAAAGTTTTTTAATATGTTTTTGCCCTAAAAAGCGCAATACCTTTTTCTTAAGCTGGCCGCTGCCTTTACCGGGGATTATCTCAACAAGCCTTATCCCCTTTTCAATAGCTTCGTTAAGCACGCGGTTAAGCTCCGCGTCTATAGACTTGCTATCATTAAAAATATCGTGCATATCCAGCTTTAGTTTAGCCATACATTATACGCCGCTTATTTACGCGGCCCCCTTGGCCTGTATCTTCGAAATTTACCTTTTGCTTTCTTATTTAACTCCGGGGTTGAAACCTGAATAAATTTTTCTGAAGAAACTTCCGGGTGCTTTGAAATCGGCAGGGTGGTCTTAATCAGCTCCTCAATATTCTTAACATCCTTGCTTTGCTCCGGCATAGCAAAAGAAATCGCGTGCCCCTTATGCCCAGCCCGGCCTGTCCGCCCAATGCGGTGCACATAATTACTAGGGTCTTCAGGGATATCATAGTTAATCACCAGTTCAATACCGGTAACATCAATGCCCCGGGAAGCGATATCCGTAGCCACCAGCACCTTGTACTTGCCGGATTTAAACCCTTCCAATGCTTCACCGCGCTGTTCAAGCGAGCGGTTAGAATGAATCTCAGCCGCGCTGTGCCCCATGTCCCTAACCGCCCGCGCCAAACGCGCGGAGTTATGCTTGGTACGAGAAAACAAAAGAACCGGGCCGTGGTACTGGCTAAGCACCTGGCGAAGCAGGCGCGTTTTATCGCTTTTTTTTACAATATATAATTCCTGGGTTACGTTGTCTGCGGTTGTACCGGAAGGGGCGATCTCTACCGATACCGGTAATTGCATATATTTTTCCGCTATCCCCATGATCTCTTTAGGCATGGTCGCGGAAAATAGCATTGTCTGGCGCTCTTTCGGTAAATGCTGTAAAATCAGTTCTATTTGAGGCAAAAAACCCATATCCAGCATACGGTCCGCTTCATCCAGCACCAGCATAGCAACTTCTTGAGGCAATACATTCCAGTTGCTCATATGGTCGATGAGCCTGCCAGGGGTCGCGATAATTATCCGGGGATTACGCCTCAAAGCAGTTACCTGCGGCTCCATCGGCGCCCCGCCGATAAGGCAAACCGCCTCCATTTTAAATGACGGAACAATCTCTTGAAAAGCCTCGTTTATTTGAATAGCCAATTCCCGGGTAGGAGCCAGCACAAGCCCTATCCCTTTTTTTCCGGCCAGGCACTGTACCATTGGGATCGCAAAAGAATGGGTCTTGCCTGTGCCAGTCTGGGCAATCCCAACAACATCACTGCCTTCAATAACCAAAGGAATAACCTGTAATTGGATCGGAGTAGGCACCTTGAATTTGATATTCTCAAGGATATCCAAAATACGCGGGGCAATGCCTAAGCCGTAAAAGCTCGGAGCATTAGAACTGTTTTGCTGTAATGAATGGGTCATTATATATTCCTTCCTTTACTTATACTCCTCTTTGTCATTATACTCTTCTAATAGCCAATTAACAACCTTCTGTTTTTCCGCACTTGCAACGCTTCAGATTATCTTGACTTTATCTCCACAAAAGATTTAAAATTTTAATAGGAGATTTAAAATGAAAAAAGCGCACTGCGAAATAGGAGCTTTTGTCGGTAATCCTAATTACAGGCCGCCGAAGGCGCAAGAAATTCGCGAATATGAACAGTTAATCTGTAGGCATCTTCATACTATCTTGATCTTCTGGGCATGGGAAGACGGTAATTTTCCTATTGTTGACCTAAAAGACATCCTTTATCATGACGGCTACAATACCGGCATAATCCTGCATATTACCTGGGAACCCTGGCAGCGCGGAGGCGTTGAGGACAAGTTTTACAGCCTTGAGAGTATTATAAAAGCAGAACACGACGATTATATCACTCAGTTTGCCCGTGATTGCCGCGATTGGAAAGATATTATTCGCCTGCGGTTTGCCCATGAAATGATCCATGACAATAACCCGGACACCCCGGGATGGTATCCATGGCAGGATAAACCGGAAGAATATACCAGGGCCTGGAGGCATGTGCACGAAATTTTTAAAAAAGAAAAAGCCGAAAATGTAGAATTTGTCTGGGCGCCTTTAAATTATCCCGTATGGCTGGATGCTTTTGAAAAATATTACCCTGGCTTAGATTATGTGGAATGGCTGGGCATAGACGGATATAACTGGGGAGAGGACGGACAGCCGGGATGGCCATACAACCAGAATTTTATGGACCTTTTTTATCCTATTTATCACGCTTTTATCGATCATCCGGAAATATTCGGGAACAAAAGAATAATGCTTTCTGAGATAGCCACTCCAAAAGATAATCAATTCGGAGGTAATAAATCCGCTTGGATCCTAGACATGTTTGAGCGTATCAAAAAAGACTACACGAAAATAGAAGCCTTTTATTGGTTTAACGCGAAAAAGGAAAAAGATTGGAGGATTAATTCAACCGAATTAAGCCTTGCTTCATTTAGAGAAGGCCTTGCTAATAAATATTTCACCTCTCATCATGTTAAAAAGCGCTGACACGCCACAAAGCTGATACAGGCCTCATACTTCAGGCCGTCCCGCGTTGGCAGGATCCCGAAGATTTTCACAGCAAGTAACTTCATTCGGGACAAGCATCATGCCACAAGTTACAAGGCAAACTTTTTTCGGCTACGGTTACGCCGCCCTTATCGTCCTTCGGTTTCGTCCCTCGTCTTTACGTCCAGACGTCATCACGGCATCAACGTCTCAAGAGCTTCAGCCTGCGGCTTGCAGCTTGGAGACTGCGTCCTTAAGAGCTTATCAGCTAACAAGCTGAGTTATATCGCCTGTTCAACAGCTGATAAATATTCCAGAGAATGTTTTTTCATATGTGCATTTATTTCTTTTATCTCGAGATGTTCTTCCAATTGCCTCCTGCGCACATCATAAAAAATATTATTTTTTTCCCATACTCTGGTTTCCCGTACAAAAGTATTTACCGCAGCAGGGATCATCCTGCCTACAGATACCCCCTGTATTACATCCTCTCTTATTACAGATGAAGAAATATTCTCTTCATAAGAAGGCAATATAAACTCCCGGGACAATATCCGCTCCGCGGCTCGGGGATCGCGCTGATATTCCGGGGTATCTTCGATGCGCTCTCCCTTTCTGTCCATAACAATAAAATGATTTTTCCTATAGAGCTGGTCATTATCTGCGGCGGAATTAATCGTTGACTGCATCGAATCTTTCCCCACAACAAAATACGTTTCAATATCCTGTCCAAACATAGATTTATAATACTGCTTCACTGCCTTGCCCATATCCGCATAAAATCCGGAATTAACCAGAAAAAACCTGTTAGGAAAAAATTCTCTCCGTTTTACAGCTTCTTCGAAAACTGTTTCCATAACCATTATCCTGTCTTCTAACGCTATGCCTTCTATTTTCTTCTCTACATGTTTAGTGCTGACAAGAACTGCAATTTCATCCAGTTTTTTCCCGTCAGGAAGGACAACTTCTCTTGCCGCCTGCATTAATTTCAAGTGTCCGTTATGCAGAGGGTTACCGGTTGGAGCAAAAATACCCACTGTCTTTATTTTCTTTGACTTTACTTGAGGATATGCGGATATCTGCAGGGCTTTTGGATAAGAATAATAACTGCTTGCCTGGATAAGCGCGTGAGCTTCTTCCCATTTTTTGATACAATTAGCAGGATGCCATTTGTTTTCGGATATAATTTCTTGAGTAAATTTTTTCCAATCCTGCGAATCCAAAATCTGCGCCGCCTTAACCATATTTTCAAAAAACGCAAATTCTTTGGGATCTTGCATAATCCGTTCCATGCTATCCCATTTAAAAAGCCAGGTAAACTGTTGAATAAACCGTGCGCGCAGCATTTCCGGGATACATTTTATTTCTTCTTCGGTCAAGGGATACCCCTCTTGTTCAGCCGCTCTCTGATAACTAAGCACCCATTGCTTAATTTCTTCTATATTAAATACCCTATTATCGCCGCTTATATCAAAGAATAAGCTGCGCATAAGTTCATAAACCCGCGCCTCTACTCTAGCAGTCTCCCAATCAACAATAAAAGTTATCCTTTCCTGCTTATAAAGGACATTTTCCGGCTTAATATCACCATGAATAACCGCTCTCGGAAGCTTATCGTATGCCGGGCTTAATCTTTCTTTTAATATCTTGCTCTGCTCTTTAAAAAACTGGTAATTATCGAAAAATAATCTTTCTGCCTTGTTTAATTGTTTAACAGGCAGAGCAGAAAGCCTGGCATATTCCTTATCCATTTTCTCTTGGCGGGCGTCAACCCCTTTAAAATCAATTATGCTGTCTGTAATCCTCTGCCCGGATATAGGCGCAAAACGCTTGTCCATTGTCGCAGAATGAAGCCGCGCCAGAAACCCGGCAGTATTTTCTTTCATCCCTCTAGTAAGCTGCCCACACTGCCTTACCTGCCCTTTGCTGTCAAAAGAATAAACAGTAAATATAGTGCCGCCTCTGTGTAAAAGTGGATTGCCTTCTTTTGTAAGCATTATTTTGGGAATATCGGTAAACCCCTTTTCATTCCTCAGATAATTAAATAATTCGAATTCCCACAATGTCCCTTTTAAGTCCCACGATGATTTTTTGATTACTACCTTACCTTTATTTTTAGTATTTACAATCGCAGCCTTAGAAGTCATCCCCCTATACTCAACAGGCTCATCACTAAGCTCCAATCCATACGCAGCGGCAATCATCTTCACTTCCCGCGCGTTTACGCTAACTTGTTTGTCCCGGGAAATATATTCCTCTCTCTTATTCCATAACTGTTTTAATACTTGAGGTAAGGCTTCAATAACATCCGATGGCAAAAGACCTCTTTCTTTTTCCTGGGCTGTAATATCTCCGGCAAGGCCATGCGCGTACACGCCTAAGATACTTGCCTCATATAGAGAAAGCCCCTGCCCCAGAAAACTGGCAATGCATCCTGCCAGGACATCGCCCATTCCGGCTTTTGCCATAAAGCGGTTACCCGTAGTATTAACAGCTATATCTCCTTGCGGGCTCACAATAAGAGTAGGATTCATCTCATCTCCTTTAAGCACCACTACTGTTCCGTATGCCGAAGCAAAAATCCTGGCAACATCTTTTCGGTTAGCCATTACTTCTTCTGTCGATTTACCTGTCAGCCGGGCCATTTCACCCACATGCGGAGTGATCACAGTCCTTCCCCATGCATGGCGCAGTATCCAGGGTTTTTCTGCCAAAGCATTAAGGGCTCCAGCATCTAAGACGACTGGGATCTCGGCCTGCTTTAATACTTGAAAAATCATCTCTTGAGTTTCTTCTGTTTTTATCTCTAACCCCGGGCCTATTGCCAATACATTTATTTTGCTATCTTTCATTTCATCAATAAGCAGGGACGCTGAACTTCGGGTAAAAATATCCTTAGCTTGATGCGGCAAAAGCGCGTAGATAACTTCTAAGAATCTATTTGGCTCAAAAAGCATTTGCAACCGTTCCGGAATACCGGCATAAACCATGCCTGAACCGCTGCGCAGCGCTGCCTTAGTGGCAAGCTGAACTGCTCCCAGATACCGCTCCGAACCTCCGGCAACCATAATTCTGCCACGGCTGCCTTTATAATCGTCGGGCTTTACTTCAGGCATTAAAAATGCCGCGTCAACTTCCTCAATGGCCTGTTCTTTAGATCCTGTATCTGCGTCAAGCTGCGCTTCGATAAACAATACTGTTTTAGGCAGGGACTCATCCGGGGTAACTATCTCAAAATCCTTTTCCCATCGGCTTACCTGGCGCTGGAGATTAAAATTATGTACACGCACAGTGAACCCTAATTCAGTAAGCACTTCCACATATTTCTCCACGCTGAAATACTGCCAGCTTTCTTCTTTTTCCACGGCCCAGCGCGGCAGGTCATCTACTATATACGTATATTCGCAGAGAAAACGGACAAAATCCTCTTTAGAAATCGTCACCTGATACGGATCATTATTATTTACCGTATACAATATTTCTTTGGGCATAAACTCCCGGCTAAACACATAAAAACTATCCATTGTTTCTTTATTCTTAAACCGGATAGTGATCAATTTATTTTTTTCTCCAAGAGAAACATCCGCTCCGTCATAAACAAAAACATGGCTCCCGGGTTTAAGCATTTTTCTGATATTAGAAAACATCTTTTTCACATAGAGTTCCGCCAATTCAGGATTAACTCTGCCCTCCGAGTTCCTGCCGTAAAAAATTGCTATCTCATGGCCGACATTAACAAGATCAAGTATATCAAAACTTCCCTCAAGGCCATGAATATCTCCGTCAATGATATCCCTTTGCACAAAATTAACCCCCGGAGCGATCTGTTTTGCTTCGTCAATAATATCCGGGTTGTAATCAAACCCTGTATATTTAATATTTTGTTCCCCCGGGAACGCATCCTGCAGCACAGCAAGATTAACTGCCTGGCCGCAGCCGATAGAAGCAACAGAAACACTTCCTCCCTGTTCTAATCTTTCCCGAATAATTTCTTTTTCCCGCTGAATAACTTGTCCTTTGCCTTCAGCACGCTTAAATGATTCTTTGGAATTGCGCAAATAATCTTTAAATGTCTGGCGGTCGCTTAACGCTACCCGGCCTTGCGCGTATTCGGCTAGGCCTGTGTAAATCCGGTTTTGTTCAATATAGGGTCGGATAGGTTCCGGGACAAGTCCTAAGATTGAACTCTTTTCCTTAACATGCGTTCTTACCTGGGCAGAAGTAACTGCTTGATATTGCGCAGGAATAACTAATTCCTTTAATCGGCCGGAGTATTCTTGATATTTGGGATTCTGGCGTAAAAATTCCGGTAAACTAAGGCCCGATTGCTCTGTAACAATAAAATTAAAATTACTCAATAAATCATGAACAACATTATCTTTTTTCCGGTATTCCCATTCAGTCATACGCTTAAACGAGCTCATACCCATGAGAAAATAGATATCATCACGCTGGTGTTTCTTCCTCATCAGTTTACTAATATCCCAATAGCGGCTTTTACTGGTAACACCCATGGAATAACCTGGCTTATTTTTAATAAACAACTCCAGCATTTTCTTCCTTTGGGCCAAAGTTGTGCCAACAGCTTTTTCGTACAAGGGATCTTTGGTTAAAACCAATACGATTTCATCCAGATTATGATCTTTTTTTGCTTTTTACATTATTTGTTCCATGGTTGCCGTAAGCGGATTGAACGGGCTGACAAAAACCCCGATTTTGCGGCGCTGATTTTGAAGAATAATTTTAGCGTAATTTTTATTAGAACGGCAAACTCCCCGGTAAGTTGTTTGAAATACGGCATTACCCAGTTGAATTTGGGGGCTAAGCGTTCCGTATTGTTTTCTGCTGTCAAAAGAAATATTATCTCCAGCCAAAACATTTCCCAAAAACATCATCTGTATCAAAATAAAACCAATGTGTTTAAATACTTTTCTTTTTTTCATACTTTTAATTCCTAGGCATAAAAATAGCATTAAAGTTTACCACATACTCGCAAATTACACAATGGCACTAAATTTACCAGAAAAGTAATGTTATCAGGGATAGCAACTCTTAAAAACACCCAATGGAAAGATCAGCCTGGATTCTGGACATGATTAAATGTATTAAAAAAACTGGCGGGTTAACACATCAACGAAAAGCCTTGCTGCTTTTAAAAACTACGACAGCAACCCTTATTTTTCTTTTCATCCTGCCCAGAAACAGTAAAAATCAGCCCTTGAAATTAGAAAGTAATTTCAGCAGTTATTATATCTATCTTTTTACCTTCTTTTTTGAAGAATTCCCTCTTTCAGCCGGTTCCACATGGACAATTACATCGCTGACCTCTGAAAAATTTGCTTTAATTACACGTTCTATCTCATGGCTTACCTGATGCGTCCTTTCAAAGGGCAAGTCCGGGTCAAGATGGATATGCAAATCAAGATTAACATCGTCCTTGCGCCCGCGGGATCGAATCCCATGGCACGACTTTACGCCGCTAACGCCTAAAACAACTTTCTCAATCTTACCCGTATCTTTTATCACCGTCTCATCGCAGAGGACACGGCAGCCATCTTTCATAATTTCATACGCCGCATGCGCGATAAACAGCGCGATAACCAAAGTCGCGATACTATCCAAAATAGGAAACCCTAACTTAACCGCGAAAAGAGATATAATAACCGATAAGGAAGTAAGAACATCCGCTTTGGTATGCTTGGCATCAGATACCAGGATGTCGCTTTGCAACGCCCTTCCCTTGTTTTGTTCATAATTCATCACCGCGATATTTGTTATCATTGTTCCGAGCATGACTATAAAACTAAAAATAGAAACCTCTGGGATTTCCGGGTTGTACAGCCTGCGGATGCCTTCTTCTATCAGTTCATAACAGACCACTCCAAGCAGAAAAGCGATCCCCAGCGAAAAAAATGTTTCTAGTTTTTTATGCCCATACGGATGGTCATCATCTTTAGGGCGCGAAGCAAAAGCAATCCCTGCCAACCCTACAATATTCGACGCTCCATCCGAAAAAGAGTGAAACCCGTCAGCCATCATACTTGCTGAACGGCTGAAAAGGCCAAAAATAATCTTTGCCCCTGCAACAGCCCAATTAAGAAATAAGACCAGCCAAAGCACGCGCCGGATCTCCTGATAATGCCCGCTATTTTCTTTTTTTAAATTCATAAAAATCCTCATTTGCACTATCACTAATTAATATTACTGCTACTATCGCGTCTTTACAAGAAAAATTCTTTAGGGCAATTATAAATCCCGTAACTGGCGCAAAAAGCCTTGCCACCTTTAAAAACTACGCCAGCGATCCTTATTTTACTGTCATATTATCCCTAAATACCCCTTTAAATAAGCTTGCCTTTTCCCTTCCGGAAATTTTTCAATCGCATACCGCAGCATAGTTCTCGGCATAATAGCGCAATATTTTTTAAGAAACATTTCTTCGCAATCCATATCTCTTTTACCGACTTCCCGCAGCATCCAGCCCACTGCTTTATGAATCAAGTCATGCTTGTCGCAAATAAGGGCCTCGGCTATTTTCAGGGTATCTTTAAAATCATTATTACCAATAAAATAGGCTGTAGACACAATCGCGATCCTTCTTTCCCATAAAGAATCCGAGCGCGCTAACTTATAAAGATCCTCCCTGTTTTTATCTTTAAGAAAATCTCCGACAATATGTTTTGCCGTTACATCCACAAGATCCCAATTATTAATATATTTTGAATGATTAAGATATTCTTTATATATTTTTTCCTGTCCCGGCAAATCCGCGCCCCGGTATTTTAACATGAGAATAAGCAAAGCTAATAACCGCTCTTCGTGAAAACGGGATTTTAACAGCCGCAAAGCTTGATTTAATGCCAAACATTTATACCGTTTAGCCAAAGTTCTTAAAACAGGGGCATTTATTCCAAGAAAAATATCTCCTTGGGCATATTCTCCCGGCCCGGTCTTGAAAAACCGCTGAAGAATTTTAGATTTTTCCTTATCGCTGTATTTTCGCAGTTCAGCTTTTAACTTCTTTATAACCATTATCTTCCTTTTTGCTAAAAATTATTCTATCAAAAACAAAACTATCTACAACTGTTTTCTTGCCGGCTTAATTTGGTTTTTTCGTATTTAAGTTGTAAAAGTAATCGAAAATTTTTAAGCGAATTCACCAATTTAGGCAAATACACGCTGTGTTTTTGGGTACCCTTTTAGACGCGATGGATGTTTGAGCCCATCTGGCGCAAGCCGAAGGGCGAGTTCCAGAGCGCCAAAAACTCAGCGTGTATTTGCCGGTTGCGCTGTTTTTCAGCGAAAAAATTGGTGCTAAGCGTAAAATTCTTCGATTACTTTACGCCACAAATAGTTATGTGGTTTTTATCACCATATTTACGAATGACCCCTTAATTTTCAAAGCGTATTTTTATTTTAAACATTGAAGAATGCTTTTATAATGGTAAAATATCTTTTGTAACTGATTATCCGCCATAAAACACAAATTACGCTAAAATAAATATGGGAAAAATAATAAAAAAATCTAAAAGCGTAGGACAGCCTCCGGGGACATTGATATACGAAGGGAAAATCCGGCCTGAGGATGTAAAAATAACTATTTTTGATTATAGCGAAAATGAATTCCAGGAAAAAACCGTAAAATCCGCGGAAGAATGCGTTCCGTTTAAAAACAAACCTACCGTTACCTGGATAAACATAGACGGCATCCACAGAATCGACATCCTCCAGCAGCTAAGCCAATCCTATGGGCTGCATCATCTGGTATTAGAGGATATCCTGAATATTAACCAGCGCCCAAAAATAGAAGATATGGAAACATATATCTATCTCTGCGCGAAAATGCTTTCTTACGATGAAAAAACAAAAGAAATCTCCGAAGAACAAGTAAGCATCTTATTCGGCTCCAACTTTCTGATAACATTCCAGGAAGAAAAACCCGGAGACGTATTCGACATAACCAGAGAAAGAATAAGGAACAACAAAGGGAAAATCAGGAAAATGGGCCCTGATTACCTTGCTTACGCTTTACTTGACGCCATCGTTGATAATTATTTTATAATCATGGAGAACATCAGCGAGCGGGTGGAATCCCTGGAAGAAGAACTTGTGGAAAATCCTGTGCCGACAACCCTGCATCAACTCAATGGGCTGAAAAGAAATATAATTTTCCTGCGTAAATCAATATGGCCTTTACGAGAAGTCCTCAGCGGAATAACCCGCAGCGGTTCAACCTTGATCCAGGAAAACACTCTAATATATTTTAATAATGTCTATGACCACACCATACAAGTTATAGATACCATAGAAGCCTTCAGAGACATTGTTTCAGGCATGCTGGATATATATCTTTCCAGTTTAAGCAACAGGTTAAACCAAATAATGAAAGTCTTAACCGTTATCGCCACGATATTCATGCCTCTGACTTTTATCGCAGGGATTTACGGGATGAATTTCAATACCTCGGCATCCTCTATAAACATGCCCGAACTTAACTGGCGTTTCGGATACATCTTCGCTTTAAGTTTAATGGCGTTAACCGCCCTGGGAATGCTCTCTTATTTCAAAAAAAAGAACTGGTTTTAAAAAAATTTTTACCCTAATTAATAGGAATAATATGCAGCTGGATTCAAAAAATACCGTCCTTATCACCTGCGCGCGCGGATTAACCCCTTACCTATGCAAAGAAGTGGAAAATCTAGGGCATATAATAACCTCTTCTCACGAAACCGGGCTAACCATAAACGCTTCTATAGAAGAAACCATGCTCTTAAACTTTTCTCTGCGCACAGCCCTTAACATCCTTTATCTTTTAAAAGAATTCCGCTGTCTGGATCCGCAGGGCCTATACAAACAAATTTCCACAATCCCCTGGGAAGAAATAATCCCTGAAAACGAATACTTCAGCGTAGTTTCAACCGCTAACACCAGGACAATAAAAAATACAATGTTCGCCAACCAGAAGGTAAAAGACGCAATTGTTGACCGGTTTATGAAAAAATTCGGCAAAAGGCCGAATTCAGGGCCTGACCGCGATAATATAGTTATAAACCTTTTTTGGAAAGGCGACCGCTGCTGGCTGTACCTGAACACTTCAGGGAAAAACCTCTCCATCAGGAATTACAGAAAAATACCTCTGGACGCGCCTATGCAGGAAACCCTAGCCGCGGCAGTAATCTTAGCCAGCGGATACAATGGCAGCCAGAACCTGGTAAACCCGATGTGCGGCAGCGGAACCCTGGCGATAGAAGCAGCCCTGATCGCGTTAAACGCGCCGGCCGGGCTTTTACGAAATAATTTCAGTTTATGGACAAACCTGCGCGCCCAGTCCTTATCCGGAAAACGCAGCACCCTAATGGCAAAAATAATAGCCACGGATATAGACCCAAACGCCATAATCGCGGCCCGGAAAAACGCTCAAGCCGCGCAAGTTGAGCACCTAATTGAATTCCACGCCTGCGATTTTAGAGAAACTCCGCTTCCTGAAAAACCGGGGATTATAATTTTCAACCCGCCTTACGGAGAAAGAATAGGAAGAACGGAAGACCTGGAAAATACATATAAGGAAATCGGAGATTTTTTCAAGCAAAAATGCTCCGGCTACTCAGCTTATATATTCACCGGAAATATCCCCCTAGCTAAAAACGTAGGGTTAAAAACCAGCCAGCGCCTTGAGTTCTTTAACGCCGACATCGAATGCCGCCTGCTGAAATACGTCATGTATTCATCAAGCAACACCTAATGTGCTTTCTTTAAAAATATTTCTTGTTTCATCCTTACCCAATTTCCTAAAAACAAACAGGTGTTCATGCATGATTAAAAGAAAATCTTTTTCCTGTGCACTCCAGTATCTAGTAGTCGAGCAATTATGCTGAACTTTAATAACATCTTCCTTAAGTATAAATCCGATCTTTAAAAATCGTTGCATAACGGAGAATGCCAAGGGAACATAATGCCTGCGTCGACGCGTGTCACCAATGAGGATAGCGCAATATTTCCCGGGCTTTAACACGCGATAACATTGTTTTATAACCGGCTCATGACATTTATCACAGCTAAATTTACATGACTCCTGAGCCAGCTTGATAACCTCTGAATGGATATCGAATCCCAGACCGCGCCGGCCCAATGACTTTGCTTCAATCATTGTCGTGCCACTGCCGACCAGGGGATCTAAAACCGTATCGTTTTCTTTGGAATATAGACGAATAAGATTGCTGGGGATTTGAGGTGCCCAATTCCCGCGGTATTTTATACGACACGATAACATCCCCGATCTACAAAGTGGATATAATTCCTATCACGCAAACATTGTAATTGTTGCCTAATTTTATCTTTTATATGCCTGTTCTGCGGATGCTGTTTAGCTAAGGCGGATTCGAATTTATAAATATCAGCGAGTGTAAATTCGTCTTTTCGAATTAATTCGATACAACGCATAACATCCAAAAGCCATCCCTTTGCCTCAGCTTTTTTTTCTTCGCGCAAAAATAAAGTTTTCTGCCATAACGCACAAACATTCTCTTTCGCTTCAATCCTTTTATTCCTAATAAAGAAAATCCGACCAACTTCAGGTATTCTGCTTAATAAAATATTACAACCTACCCATCCCGCTCTCCGAGCGAAAGCAGACAAAGGAGCTCTTTTCTCTATAATTTCCGCTATAAAGAAGTGCTTGGGAATAACAAAAAAATTTGAAACTTGCCACGAATTCAAATCGTAATTCAATAAAAATAAATTAGGATTATGCGCTTCGGCAAGCCTATTGAGCATTACCTTATATGCGCCATCCACTATTTTTTTCCCGACATTGCGACTTTTACTTTTTAACCCAACCCTCTGTTAAAACTCTAACCTTTTGAGATAAACTCTTGTACTGTTTGGTGAGATTAACGTCAAAATCCAAGACTATATTCTTCATTGGTTCTTACACTTAATGCTTTTCGCTAATCGTTTCAAAACAACAAAAATATGATTTTTGCTCCGCGCTGATTGATAATGCAACTGTTCATCTTTCCATAGGTAATTCAACAATATTTTTACATTTTCCTTTTCTTTAATTGTCATAACTCATTGTCTCCTCTTTAAATATAGTTGAATTCTTGTATCGCCCAAACGGCACATTAAATTCACCCCGTGAATTTACGCGGTACAGTCCATTAAAACAAGTTTTATTTAGAAAGATTAAAAGAGCCGCTCGGCGAACAACGCTGTTTTGTGCTTTGCGGCGCAAAAAAACGTTAAACTCCTCACGTTTGTCGTAATACAATTTTTCCCGTCCTTTTTCAGATGCGGAAAGGTATTCTAATTCCAACTCGTTCAATTCCTTGATCAGCTTTCCTACATTTTTCTGAATAACTTGATAACAAGTATTTACGCACGGGTTAATCTCATAAAGATATGCTGATTCAAAATCATACTGATCTGAAAGCCAAAAGAAAAGAGCGCCGCCGCCTAAAAATGGCTCAAAATATTTTTTTATACGGCCAGTTTTGAATGCCGACGGCAAGCGCAGAGCAATCTGTTCAATCAATTGCCCTTTGCCCCCAGCCCATTTCAAAAAAGGTTTAACTTGTCGTGTTGTCGTTATCATAATTAATCCTCGAGATTCGGTATAACGGTTACAACCACCCCTTGAATTTGAAAATCGTTTCCCGCTACAATCGGTTTATAGCTTTTATTCGTTGAGCGTGGTTTTAATACCACAGTATGGGCGGAAACAGAATATTCCTTTATTGTAACCTCGTTATCAACCAAAGCAACAATCACTTCTCCGTTTTCCGCAGTTGGTTGTCTTTTAACTAAAATAAAATCCCCTTCGTTAACCCCTTTTTTATTCATCACCCCACCTTTAGCAAAATGCGAATACA
The DNA here is from genome assembly GCA_016213925.1 of Candidatus Omnitrophota bacterium. Taxonomy (GTDB): domain Bacteria; phylum Omnitrophota; class Gorgyraeia; order B26-G9; family B26-G9; genus JACQZH01. The sequence continues at coordinate 21,155 of JACQZH010000008.1, forward strand.
GCTGAAGATACTCCTCGAGTAATTCACTTTTTTTACGATGATTCTATTGCCTCTTCAATTGCAGTTTTAAAAATCGTGTCAATACCAAAGGACAACCCTTCGTTGATTCCTTTTACAGCAACCCGCAATTCCTTGTCAGTCAGTTTTCTTCCCGTTACATTAAGGGCTTCTTGTTGTAAATCCTCAATAGATATAGAGAAGACTTCTTCTCTGCTATTATCCATAATTTCCTTTCACCTTTTAAGAAATTACTATGAGTTCGCGATATAAATCACGAGGGACTCCGACTAATTGGACATCGAGTTTAAGAGATTGTTCTAATCGAGAAGACGCATTATGCACTCTCATGCTGATTTGCCATCCTTCATCCATTTCAACGAGAAGAGTATTCTGAGAATCTTTCTTAAAATAAACCCTATTTAGCTGGGCCGGAAATTTAAGCCTCTTTATTTGAGTTAACGACCGCTGATCACCAGCGGGTTGATTCAATGTTTTATTAAAATTAAACGCTTCAATCTGCACTTGGCGCTCTTTACGATTTAAAATAACTTTATAAAAATCCTCCTTCCCGATCAAATAGTGTAGCAAGTTGCTACAGAAACCAGCACTATTCGCCTTATATACTCGATCAAATAAGCCGCGCACAGCAACCATCGCCGGGTAATAAATTTCTTGTTGCTTATTTGGAATGTCCCTCCATAAACTTATTTTGCTATTATCTCGATACTGGCTTACTTTTGCAAAAACGGATTGAATATCTTTCCAATAATTTTCATCTGACGGAAAGCCAAACCATTCTGAACCAATATCTATGTTTGGGCTAATACGCTGATGACGGACAGCAGCATGGTTATGTTTACATGAAACTCCAATTTGCCAACCCTTTTGGCGTGAGATCGCTTGAATCTTCGCGGCAAGTACATCCCGTACATCTCCAGCAATCCCGCAAGCATCAGGCTGAATGCTTAAGAATACTTCATCCGAAAATCAAGAATATCTTTTTTTATAGATAAGCCTACATAACGAGCCATTTCTACAGGCACTGCGTTCCCAACCATTTTATACCCATCGGATAAATCGGTATATTCAAAAATAAAATCATCTGGAAATGTTTGCACTCTAGCACATTCTCGAATAGAAAGCCTCCTATAAAGCTGTTCCTTTCCTTTGACAAACTCACGCTTATTATGATTAATAAATTTCATTTTGGGGGCTCTGGGGTGCATCGGAGCATGCCTGCCCCCGGCTTGAATCGTAAATGATTGCTCATCCCAGCTTCTTACTCGGTTTCTTGACATATATATCGACGAAAAACCTCCCGTCATATATTCATGGTTGGGCATTACCAATGAATTACCATTTGTTTTATTATATTGCTGAGCCGCCACAGCCTCTGGCAACCCGCCAATAGCATCACGCAATGTTACCAGCTTAAAGTTACTTTCAGGAAATGAAAACTTTTTCCCCATTTTCTTTTGATAGCCGACAATAATTACCCGCTCCCTATCTTGGGGGACATTAAAATATTTTGCATTGAGCAACTTATATGAAATATTATAGCCCGCAGTAGAAAATTGGCTTAAAATATTTTGAAAAGCCTCCGCGTGAATACCAGCAAGTATCCCCGAAACATTTTCAGCAAGGAAAAATAATGGTTTTTTGTCATTCAATACTCTTATATATTCAAAAAACAATCGGCCTCGATGGTCATTAATGCCTCGGCAAGCGCCTGCTTCGCTCCAGCTTTGACAAGGAGGCCCCCCTATAATACCTATTGATTTCGGAATTTCAGAAGACGGTATATCTGTAATGCTCCTCGTATCAATATGAATCGCTGGAAAATTCTTCTTAAATGTTGGCCAAATTGTATCATCATATTCATTTGCCCAAATAGTTTTAAATCTTGCCTTCTTGAATCCTAAGTCTAGCCCACCGCAACCGCTGAATAACGAAATCAAAGTTAATTCTTGGCTTATATCCATAAGATCACTCCATTGTTTTTTTTAATTTCCTTAAACACATAGGCAAATTTATTTTTATATCGTCTTCCCAAAATCGTATTACAGCCCACCCAGCTTGAAGTAAAGCCTTGTTGTTTTTCTTATCTCGCAGGATATTTTTTTCAATTTTAGGTATCCAATATGCTCGATTTGCTTTTATTTTTAATTTTTTCTTTCGCCAATCAAAACCGTGCCAGAAAGATCCATCGATAAAGATTGCAATCTTCTTCGCTTTAATAACAATATCTGGTTTGCCTATAATTTTCTGGTTACTACGAGAATATTTTATTTTTTGCTGACGCAAGGCTTTAACAAAACATAGCTCTGGAGAAGTATTCTTGCTTCTAATTTTACGCATCAAGGATGATCTTTGGGGCGATGTAACAAATCTAAACATTCAATAAAACTCCTTTATATCTCCGGAATCGTTGCCACCACCACACCCTGTACCTGGAAATCTTTTGTCAATACTATGGGCTGGTGCTGTTTATTTTTTGATCTTGGCTTTAATACAACGGTTTCACCGGCCTCGTGAAATTCCTTAACCGTTGCTTCGTTATCAATCAGTGCCACAACAGTATCGCCATTCTTCGCTGTCACTTGCTGACGAACCAAAACAAAATCTCCGTCACCGATGCCTTTCTGATTCATTGAATCACCTTTCGCCTTAAGCAAAAAATATCGATGTGGCGGGCGAGCCAATTTTGTACTAACTGGTATTTTAGCCTGAATATTTTCTTCGGCAAGCATTGGAGCGCCGCAAGCAACAATGCCAACCAAAGGAACGTCAACCGTTTGAGCGCAAGTAGTATCGTCACCCAAGCTTTTAATAAACTGCAAGCTCCCATCATCCTTGCGGCGAAGCGCTCCTTTTTTGATTAATTTATTAACAATTAACGATGCCGACCGTGGGGACCGATAGCCAAGAGAGGACATAAGCTCTCGCATGGAGGGAATTCGCCCAACATGCATAATAGAATTGCGGATTTCACGGATAGCTTCTAATTCTTTATTGGTTACTGCTGTCGTTTGCATGTATACAGTATTATACAACAAGAATAATTTGTCAATAATTTTTGGATTTTCCGCAAATTAGGGCTATTTTACGGTATCGTTATTTTTCAACAGAATAGAGCTTGGCACGCTGGTTTTTTATAGCCTCGGCCTCAAGATACTCATCCAGAGAATAACGCGGACGGTCAATATAACCGTTAGGTGTTATCTCGACGATATGATCAGCCACTGACTGCACAATAGCATGGTCTTGCGATGCCAGAAGCAAAGTACCTTTAAACTGGATCAGGCCGTTATTAAGCGCGGTAATGGATTCAAGGTCTAAATGATTGGTCGGTTCATCCATGATCAAAGTATTCGCCTTAGAAAGCATCAGCTTAGCCAGCATACAGCGCACCTTCTCTCCTCCGGAAAGCACCAGCACACTTTTAAACGCGTCCTCTCCCCTGAATAACATTTTGCCGAGAAAACTGCGGATAAAGCTTTCGTCTGTATTATCCGAATATTGCCTAAGCCAATCAATAAGCGGCAGGTCCCTTTGAAAATACGGGCCGAAGTCTTTGGGGAAATAGCTGTATTTTACCGCCGCGCCCCATTGATACTCTCCCGCGTCAGCTTTGCTCTGCCCTGTCAACACTTCAAACAAAGCGGTCTTAGCCGCGTCATTTGGCCCAAGGAACGCCACCTTTTCGCCTTTATTTATATTCAGCGAAAAATCCTTAAACACACTCTCCCCGCTGATAGCCTTGCTTAATCCCTTAACGCTCAATAAATCATTTCCTGCGTCTTTATCAAAAAGCAGCTCAATATAAGGATATTTCCGTGAAGACGGCTTGATCTCTTCCAAATTAAGTTTTTGTAATGTTTTCTTTCGTGACGTAGCCTGGCGCGATTTTGACGCGTTGGCGCTAAACCGGGCGATAAAATCCAGCAGTTCTTTGCGTTTTTCCTCAAGCTTACGATTCCTATCCTGGCGCTGGCGCAGTGCCAACTCGCGGGACTCGGACCAAAAACTATAATTACCGGTATAAAGCTCTATCTTGTTAAAATCAATATCCGCGATATGCGTGCATACCTTATCCAAAAAATGCCGGTCGTGAGAAACAATGATAGCGGTATTGTTAAACTCAATCAAAAACTCCTCCAGCCACATACAAGTCTCCATATCCAAATGGTTCGTAGGCTCATCCAAAAGCAATACGTCAGGATTCCCGATAAGGGCTTGCGCCAAAAGCACGCGCACTTTTATATTGGCATCAAGCTGTTTCATCTCTTGTGTATGCAACTCATCTTTAACTCCCAAACTGCTTAAAAGTTTGCCCGCTTCCGCCTCAAGGCTCCAACCTCCAAGCTTATTAAACTCATCATCTAATTCCGCCAGGCGATGGCCGTCCGCGTCGTTAAAATCGCTCTTGGAATAAAGCTTGTCCCGTTCAAGAATAATATCATGCAAATTCTTATGCCCGATAATCACGGTTGAAAGCGCTGTTTCTTCGTTAAAAGCAAAATGATCCTGCTTTAACATCGATATGCGCTGCCCGCGCGGCACCGCGACTGAACCCGCGTTCGGCTCAAGCTCACCGGAAAGGACTTTTAAAAACGTTGACTTCCCTGAACCGTTAGCTCCGATTAACCCGTAACAGTTGCCGTCGGTAAAGCTGATATTCACATCCTTAAACAACGGCTCTTTGCCAAACTGTAATGTAACTGAATTTACGCTGATCATATTTTTCTTCCCTTATTATCCATTCATGCGGCCATAATCCCAAATTTTGGGATAACGCAGGCTTTATTCTAATTGAGTTACATATCATAACACAAAAAAAGAGAAAATCCAGATAAGATTTCTAATTCGAAGAACTACTAACCCCTATTCCACCGCGCAGGAGGAAAGCCGCTCTCTTGATATCTATTGCCATAACTGATTAATTTTTCAAATAACCATATTTTTTAAGAGTTTCATAAACATTTTCCGCCATTAATTCATATCCTAATGCGCTGCAATGGCCATCCTCGATGAAATAACTGTCGATATTTTCGGTTTCGCTATGTAATTTATTGAATATCTCAAAGTTATTTACCAGGGGAATATCATACTCTCTAGCAATTAATTCAATTACTCGATTAATATCGCCTGATTCAGCAGGGTATGTTTGAAAAATCAACCTGATGTTTTCATCATGGCATAAAGCAATAATTTTCTCAAAATTCTTTTTGCACCAATTTAAAAAAGTTTCTTTCTCTTTCGATTGCTTCTCAAGTAGTTTTAAATAGTTTGATATTATAGAATTTTTATTATAATGTTTATTTATTAATTCTTTTATTTGATCATCATCCTGATGTTGCATATAAATCTGTTTTAATATCGACGGTATTCGGCGCATGCTTTTATATTTTTTACCTGCTTTCATGATTATTTCCAGGGATTGTTTATACTCGCCATGGTCGTAATAAATTCTCGCTAAATCATCATAGTTATAAAAAAAGTTTTTGTCTGCCGAGATTCCGTCCGTATATGCCTGCAATGCTTTATCATAGTCAGAAATATGGTAAGTATAAATATGCCCTAATTTATTATAAATCTTTCCATTTTTAAGGTTCGACTTTAAAGATTTATATAAATTTTTTACTGCTAACTCATAGTCTTTTTTCTGGGAATAATAATTCCCCAGTTTTTTGCAATAAACTGGCTCTGCTAGTTCGTCCGTGAAACTGTTACCCTTTTCTTCTTTGCACCATTTATAATTTGAATTTTCTATATGCTCCGAACTATTCAAGCTTGATAATGCGCCGTTTGGGATAATTCCTCCGTCTTTAGCCTTGCTTGCATTAAACAATACGCAGCTTTCCTTATTGCTATCTTGTTTTGAAAAATAATTGTTGATAGTGTTTTTTATTTTAAAAGTTAAAAATGATAAAAGCTTGCAAACTTTGCTTTTTTGGAAGATATCATAATAAAAAAATACGTTATTGCTCTCTTCGTAACCGTAAAATTTCCAAGTATTATTTAATCCCGAGAGGATAACAATAATATCCGGCTTCGTTGAATAAATATCAGCAGGCAGCTTGCATAATAATTCATAAGTATTTTGAGCAATAACCCCTCTGTTAATAACAGTAATACCTTTATCTAAATTATTTTTTTGCAGTATATTTTTTAATCGGCTTGGATAATCTTTCCCTGGAGGAGCCCCTAACCCTGCAGTAAACGAATCGCCGACACAGAGAATAACAGGAGAACTTTTATTATTTTTATAAACAACTTCTTTGGAAAAAGAAGTTTTACAATAGAAAAATGCAGCGATTCTTAACCCGATTTCAAGCAGAAAAATAGCGGCAGCAACACCGAATGCGATAAGTAGCAATTTATTGAATACACCTTTTTTCACTTTTGATCTACCTTCGCCCAACTTAGCTTGTATTACTAAAAACATCCCTGAGTCTTTTTGAAATATCCGACCCTTTATCTGTACCGCACAGGTGAAAAGTTTCTCTTCCCATTTATGGATATACAAATGACCGGTCTGCTTCGGATTTATTAATATCCATAAATGTACACAAACGTTTCCTTTTTTCCATTGTCTATAATAAACCTGAAAAACTGCCGGATATCAATGCCTATCCTATCAACCATGACCCCTTTTTGTTTATACTGCTCTTGCGCCGCAATAGCCAATTCTTGAGACACATACGCAGGGATCATTTTTTTACCATTATATTCAATGATGTAAGGCTCGGTTGCCCCTTTCTTAACTAAATATTCAAAAGTCATGAACGCTTTATTTGCCCATTCATCAAAAATCATAAATCCCGGGTTATCCATACTGGTATCAGCTGATTTTGCGCGGCCAAGAAATTGTTGTTCCAGAATATTATTAACCGCGGTTTCTTTAACCTGAAATTCAGAAAAAGAAACTTCAGGGGATGTATTCTTTATAAATCGCTGCGCCGCGTCAGGGCTAAAAAATAAAGCAATCAGATGCACAGCAGTATTTTCTTCGGTATTTTTTTCAAGCTTAGTTACTATATTTCCTCCATTACGCACAGGATAGTAAACTTTTACTTTTTGGAAAGAGGTAAAAATATATTTTAAATCAGCTTCCGAAACCTGTTCAAAATCACGGCTTTCTATTGCCCGGGCCGGCATTGCCATCAGCAATATCAACGCAATAATAAGATAACAAATTCTTGCCTTAAATCGTAACCCTAGCCTAGTCTCCATATTTTTCTCCTGTTTAAATCCCATGATTTTGCTTTTTTAAGATAACCATTATCTGATTTTATTCCAGGCCGGATTATTTAGCAAGAAAATCTTATTGCTTTCGCGATAATAACGCAAAAAATTTCCGCCTAGCGAGTATTGACAAATTAGAAAACTATCTGCAGGCCGCCTGGCTAACCCAGATCAACGGCTTAAGGAAAACTCTGATTACTGCCTTTAACCTGTCATGTCCGGCAATATAAACGGCAATCGGCGGGCTATAACGGTAATAAAAACTCACAAAATTCTTTCCGAGCGCATTTGTTAATAAATAGCGGTCCCTAAACTCGCACAAAACGCGGACATCCTTTGCCATTTTCGTTCCAAACGCCGCGGTCGCTATAAAGCAGCCGCTTCCTCCGCCGTCACTGCCGCCTGAAGAAGAAGTTATATCATCCGGAAGAGGCGCTTGCCCCGGAACCTGTTCAGTATTATTACCGGCAATCATATACATTGCTAAATCTGATATATCTACTGAAACCCGGTTATTTACTGTATCTACCAAAGCCCCCGGTAAAAGATTCCACTGCATATCCGCGATATTATAATAATAAATTTGTAAAAATCTCTCATCTATTATGCTGCTGCTTAAAAGCTCATTCTCCGTATAAGCAAGCTGAATACCCGCGGGAAATTTGAAAAATGTATGCCCCGGCCCGAAATCAACCGCCTTGCCAACTCTACAGACATCCGCAGGCTCATCCGGAACTCCGGCAGCCTCGGCTATTGTGATTGTAATCGGCGCTTCAATCGCGCCTGGCGGCACAAAAATGCTCGTGCCGGCAATCAGGCCTTTATCAACCGTAACTGCCCCGCCAATATCATTTTCTATTTTTCGAGAAGCAATCTCATCTGTAATAATAAACGTATTTCTGCAATAATAAATCGCATAAAAACCCATGCTGTTATCCGTCCAGCTGACATAAAAATGCCTTCCCATCGCGTCCATTGCCAAATACGGATTAATCTGTTCGCCGATTGTCTTTAAAACAGTATATTCGAAGAATTGATAGGTATTATGCAATGCCCCTGACATACAAATATTTCGATTATTTGATTGTTCTATGCTCCAGACAACTGTTACGTCCTGATTATTATTTATAGAAAAGGCATAATTGCCCAAGGCTTCGTCCGTCAAAGCGCCGGCATTAATGTACCTGTCAGCGGCCAATGTATAATGCGGGTAATTATATCGATAGTAAGAAAATTTTAAGCCTTGATTTAGCTCCTTCCAGAGCAGGTAAACATTATTGCCGTCGGAAGATAATTCAAGTTTTGGCCCTGTATTTGCGGCAGTCCGGCTGCTGACCGTCACATCAGTTCCAAAACTCTCGCCGGCATCTATCAGGCTCGCGCTTGCCTGATCAAAATAAATACCGGCAGTACTGTCCGTATTTATTCCTCTCCAGGCTATAAAAATCCTGTTGCCGGCATCTATTCTTATAACCGGCTCATCCGGAACCTGCGGCCAACGGTCATTATCAACCCGGATGGGTAAAGGCACAAATTCATGCCATGCATCGCTGTAAACAGCAGTTGTGCGCGTAAAACAAATCTGGGCAGCAGTTCCGTTATCTTCTCTCCATACCGCGTATATTGTTACCGGTTCCAAAGCCGCGGAATTAGTGCCGCTCTGTAATGGCGGACCGGCCATAATATGAGGGCGCACTTGATTTGTCAGCCCGGAATCAGCATAAATACGCCGGCTCAAACCAAACGCATGTTCTCTGATCTCCATCTTCGCAATATAGATATCCCAGTCTCCTGCGCCTGTTTTTTGCTGCCATGCGATATAAACATTATTCGCGCTGTCCAACGACATTGAGGGGAACCGTTGTTCTGCCCCGGCAGCAGCAGGGCTTACTTTAACCGGAATTTCAAAATTATTTCCAAAGTCAGTTGACCGCGCGCAATAAATATCCCACGCACCTCCGGAAGAACATTGCTCCCAGCAGATAAAAACATTTTTTCCGTCATCCGAAGTTCTGACCAGAGAATGGTCCTGCAGAAACTGCGTTGCGGCAGCCTGAACCTTGGCCGCAGGTTTTGGGGCACTATCTGTCAACACATCAGCAAAAGACGCGACTGAACCGGCTACGAAATTCTGGATTTTAAAAGCATAGCTGTATGCATTAAGCATATTTGCCTTTAAATCAGAAACTGTTATGCTGACCGTGATTTGTTCCTCATAATTAAAATATTCCGCGGGGTCATAAACAATGACATATTCATTCACTGATTTCTCAATAATTTCTACCGCATACTCTGCCGCATTCCCGTTTATATCTTGATACTCCTGAACAACCCCATTAATGACAATCGCCGTTTTATTTATTGTCAGATTGATCGAATCAATGTCCACTCCGGAACATGTATCAACAATGCCCGCCTGAATATTTGAAGAACGCGGCACATACATGGCGTCCGGCTCCGGAATACAGTTTTGCACTATTGGAGCTATTGTACTGGATTGATTATTAATGACAGCAAATGTATAATTATCCGGCATCATTACATTGGCTGCAAAAACCGCGTTATCTATAGGCAAAACAACTGCCAACAATATCAGCCATGCTGTTATTAATATCCTGTTTATATGCCTTGTATCCATTATTCATCCTTAAAAAAATCTACACGCGCAGAAACTATTCCAATGCCGTTATTTTCGCAACACGCGTTTAACCCACTATATCTGAATGATTATTAGGGCAAGATGAAGATACGATGAATTTTTTTTCATGTTCAGGAAAGCAATAAGCCGCAAATTTTGGGATTACCTTTAAAGGAAGCTGCACAGCCCGGCAGAATTTAGAGAATGTTCAGCACAACTGTAAATGTCGCGCCTTGTTCCGGAATGCTTTTTATTTCAATATGCCCCTGGTGTGTCCTGGCGATTGATTGGGCGATGCTAAGGCCAAGGCCGCTGCCTGGTTTGAAGTTTTTTTCTGTCTGGGTACTGCGGTAAAATTTATTAAACACTTTGGGAATTTCATCCTGTTTAATGCCAATGCCTGTATCTTTTACCGCGATAAACGCTTTTTTCTTTTCACTCTTTAGGCTTAACTCAATATCGCCCCCTTCAGGCGTAAACTTAATAGCATTATCTATCAGATTAAAAAACAGCCTGCCCAGCTCTACCTTATTTGCCATAACCTTTATTTTATCTTTATGCGTATCAAGCTTAACTTTAATATTTTTTTGCGCGGCAAGAAGCACAGTTTTATCATAAAGGCCGCTTAAAAATCCGCACAAATCTACCGGTTCAAAATTAAAAGCATTTTTACGGTAGTTAATATCCGCAAGCAGGAACAAATGGTCAATAATTTTAAGCATCTTATCCACTTCCTGCAAATTTGACCTCATCACCTCATTACATTCCTCAAAGCTTTTTACAGTTGTTAACGCAACTTCCGTTTCCCCTTTGATTATCGTCAATGGCGTTCTTAATTCATGCGCTACGTAAGAACTGAAGTCCGCTATATGCGTAAATGACTCATCCAGGCGAGAAATCATATCATTAAAGGATTTCGCGAGATATTTCATTTCCGCGTCAACATTCGCAATATTTACTCTCGCGGTTAAATTACCATACGAGATATTATTCGCTGTTTTTGCTATTTGCTTTACCGGCCTTAAAATCTGCCAGACAAAAAAATAACTGATAAGCACCGCAAACGCAATGATCGGAGGAATGCTCATCGCGCTTTTGCTTATGCGTTCGCGCAAAACATATAAGATCGGGTCCGTAGAAATCCCCACCTCAATGGTATAACGGCCAAGCTTGCCAAAATCAACCGGCAGGACAATTATCCGCAAATTCAAACTTTCTTTATATACAACATTGAATAACGCCTGTTTATCCGGTTTTTTCTTTGCATACCCTTCTAAAAATTTGGCTAAATCGCTGTGCATATTCGCTGAACCGGCTACTGATTTTCCCTCTTCATTTAAAAGATTTATATAATCTTTATTCAGGCCAAGCTCATTTTTTTTATCCTGCCATATTGTTTCCAGCGTTTTTATTTTTTCTTCATCAGGGTATCTTACGTTACCGCCCAGTATTCTTCGCGCTCCCAAAACTACGGCTTTTTTTGATTCTATAAGCGGCTCCGCAAAAAGCAGCAGTGTTTGACGGAACCCTTGAGCCTTGGCAACCAGCTGTTTATCGGAATTTCTGTACAATGTCTGGTATAAATTAAAATATAAAAGCCCCTGGTAAGCAGTTAGAATCAACCCCAGAATACCGACATAAAGCACGCAAATTTTAAATTTTATGGAATTAATTTTCATTCTAATTTACTTTTTAAAATATATCCGGTTCCGCGGATTGTATGGATAAAACTTTCTTTGCGTTCCGGGTCAATTTTATTGCGCAGCTGCTTGATAAAAACATCGATTAAATTTGAAAGGCTGTCAAAATCCTCATTCCACACATGTTCTGAGATCATTATCCTGGTCACCACCTGGTCAGCATTAAGCATCAGATATTCAAGCAAGGTATACTCTTTTGAAGTCAGGAAGATTTCTTTGTCCGCTTTAAAAACTTTATGCGTTACCTGGTCAATCACCAGATCCCTGACTTGCAAAAGAGAAGTTTTTTCTATTCTTTTGCGCCGCATCAAAGCTGCCACTCTGGCTAAAAATTCTTCAAAAGAAAAAGGCTTCACCAGATAATCATCCGCGCCTGATTGCAAGGCAAGCACTTTTTCAGAAACCGCGCTTTTGGCGGTAAGCATAAGTATCGGCGTATCAACTTTATGTTCCCTTAATTCCCGGCAAATAGTTATGCCGTCTTTTCCAGGAAGCATGATATCTAATATCATCAAGTCATATGGGTTGATCTCTGCCAGATCCCTGCCTCCTTCTCCCGTATAAGCAATATCCACCACATAATGATGCGCCCTTAACCCGCGTTCGATGAACCGGGCAATTTTTTTCTCATCTTCAACTAACAATATTCTCATAATTCGATTCCGGTAATTTTAAAAACATGAGTTTATTCGCAGTAATACGCAACGGTGTTTATCTTTAATGTTCCTCTGCTAAAACTATTATACATTTTCCTGGTTTTGACAGTTTAAAAGGTTAGAGAAAATTCTCATTCGGCTGGTTATAATAAATCCTTTCCTTTCTCTGTAAGTTCAGCCAGTTTATGTTTAAATTCCTCGCGCCGCGACTCATATTCCAGAAACACCTTATCAAGCCTTATATAATGTTCGTCTATTTGTAATGGTAAATTCTTGATCCTGCGCGATAGTTCGGCAATAGCTCCGCTATCCGACCGGTATGAAGCAGCCACAAGCTCTTCATTTACCTTTCTTATTTCTGCTTCCAAATCACTGATTATTTTTTCAATTTCTTCTATTGCCCGTTCAAACGGATTCAGCACTCTGAATTGCTCTTGGCGCAGTTCGGCAACCAGCCGCCGGTGATTCTGGCGGCCTATTTTAGGGTTTTCGCACGTTTCGCGTTCCGGCGCTGCTTTCAGATTTCCTGCTTCATCCTCCCATCCGACTTTGCTTAAAAAATCCTGATAAGTGCCGTCAAAATACCGTACCCCTTTTTCTTCGAAAACAAGCAGTTTTTCCGCGATCCGCTCAAGAAACAATTCGTTATGCGTAACCATGACCACAGAACCTTCAAATCCCTCTATCGCCTCGCATAAAGCTTCGCTTGATTCCAGGTCAAGATGATTGGTGGGCTCATCAAGAAGCAATAGCTGGCAGGGCTGCATCAAAATTTTCCCCAGTAATACCCGGCTTTTTTCTCCTCCGGAAAGAACGGAAACCGGCTTAAGCGCCAGATCCTGGCTAAATAAAAGCGATCCGCAGATAGCGCGCGCCCTTTGCGGCAGGCCGCCGGGATCAGCGCTTAAAATTTCCGCGAGCACATGACGCTCTAAACTTAACTGCGCCGTATTACTTTGCGCGTAATACCCGAACGCCAAACGAGGGTGCGGTTTAATTGTACCGCTTAACGGATTCAGCTCTCCGGCAAGCATCCGCAGCAGCGTTGATTTTCCTTTACCGTTTTTACCGATTACGCATAAGCGCTCTTGCCTGCCGATGCGGAAAGAAACATTTTCGAATAACATCGGGCTTTTACCGCTGTAAGAAAAACTTAGATTATTTACATTCATCATTGTTGCCGCGCCAAAAGGCGCGGCATTAAACGAAATATCAAATGTCTTTACTTCTTCGAGTTTATCTTTCTGTTCAAGCTTCGCAATGCTTTTTAACCTGGACTGCGCTAATCCCGCCTGCCGTGCCTTAGCGCGGAATTTACTGATGAACTCTTCTGTCTGCTTACGCTTACGATCCTCGCGCTTGCGGGTTTTTTCATATATATCTTCCTCCAGCGCGATTTGCTGATAAAACTTTCCCGTTGTGCCGGACATCTTACGCATCTTTTTGCGGTGAATCCCTACTATATGCGTAACCACCGCGTCCATAAAACAGCGGTCATGCGTAATCAAGATCAATTCTCCTCTCCATTCACGCAAAAACCGGATCAGCCAGCGGATAGCCACAACATCCAAATAGTTATTAGGCTCGTCAAGCAGCAACAAGTTTGCCTGAGAAACAAGGATTTTTGCCAAATTAATACGCACCTGAAAGCCCCCGGAAAAATCCAGAGGAGGCCTTTGCATATCAGAAACGGAAAAACCAAGCCCATGCAATACCTTTTCCGCTATCCAGGAATTGTTGCTTTCTGCCTCGGGAATTTCCTGGCAGACCTCCGCGAGCACCGTGTCTTTAGAAAAGCAGATGTTCTGCTCCAGGCAGCCGATATGGTAGTTTTTGGGAATTACTATGGTTCCGCTATCCGGTTGTATCGTTTTCTTTATCAGGCCGAACAAAGTTGTCTTGCCGTGGCCGTTGCGGCCGACCAAGCCGATTTTTTCATTCGCGCCGACAGAAAAACTGCCCTCTTGAAAAAGGTCCTGGCCTCCAAAAGATTTAGATATATTGCGTATCTCGATCATAATTACGTTTATTATACAACCGAAGGGAAACCGCGTAAAAGCATTTTTGAAATCTTCTGCCCCTTTATTGCCGCCGCGAAAGTTACTCAATAAGTAAAAAGGTCTTTTGGCAAATAGTTTTTTCCAACCGCATTATTCAACGCGCTGCAAACCTTTAATTTCACTCGCGGGGTCAGCCGCCGGCCCTTCATCGCCCGGTTGACCATTTTATGCGTAAGCTGTTCGTCTGAATGCGCGACAAGATCATGCGGCTTAAGCCCGCTCTCTTTCATGATCTTCGAAATCGGCTGCTCACCGAGATTTTTCTCTATATCAGCACTCATGTTTTAATTCTACTCCAAACAAAAACCATTCGCAACATCTAAGCAGTCTCGCAGAGGAAAATATCCGCTATTGCGCCGTTTCCTGGCAGGCCATTATAAATTTTTCCCTGAATTTATAAACATCTTGATCAAATATAATATCACTTAAACGCACCGGCCTTTTTAACACTATCCCCTTTAGGCTGCTGCATCTGCTAAGCGCTACATATACCTGTCCATGAGCAAAAGCTCCCCAGCCAAGATCAATAACCACATTATCAAATGTCTTGCCCTGGCTCTTATGAATAGTTATTGCCCAAGCAAGCCTTAAAGGAAATTGCTGAAAAGTCCCTACAACCTCTTCAATAATCGCGTTGTTTTTAGCGTCATATTTATATACTATCCTGCTCCATTCCTGTTTAAACAATTCGTATATATTTGCACCTATTGCTATCTTTATGCTATTGCTCCCCAGCTCTTCCACCAAAGCGATTGTTCCGTTTACCCATCTTTTTTCCGGGTCATTTCTTATAAGCATTACCTGCGCGCCCGCTTTAAGTTTTAGGTCAAATTCCGTGGGAAAAAATGACTCTTCAAATTCATCAGAAACTTCTGCCTGATAACTATATTCCAAGCCGTCGAGCATTTCAAGATGTTTCTCATTCATCCTGGCGGCTAATTCATTAGTCGTCGTAAGCGTTATCGCGTCATCACACATTACTTTATCAGTCAGCCTGCTGTTTAAAATATCCAGGTCTTGGCTCAGCAATTTTTTATTCCTGATCTTTTCCAGAAGCCCGATAAAATCCTTATCGCTCTGCCTATATATTCTAGTAAGCTCTATGCAATTTAATTTAATGTTCCGAAACACATCCGCGCTGAAAAAATACGCGCTGCCGTAATGCTCCTTAAAAAAATCCTGCAGCTGCTCTCCCCTGATAACCGGCGGCAGCTGAAAAAGATCTCCAAACATAACGACCTGCGCTCCTCCAAACGGAATATCAAATCCTCTATTGATGCGCATTGCCTGATCTATCCCGTCCATAAGATCCGCCCTTACCATTGAAACCTCATCAATAATGATCAATTCTATTCTTTTAAACAGTTTTGCCCCGCGCAGCCTATGCGGAGTTTCTTTTTGAATGATCTTTGGAGGGAATTTAAAAAATGAATGTATGGTCTGCCCCTGCACATTAATCGCGGAAACTCCGGTCGGCGCCAACACCACGGCATTTTTTTTGGTTTTCTGCTTAAGGATCTTAAGTAAGGTAGACTTGCCTGTTCCCGCTCTGCCTGTTATAAAAATACAATCATTTGTGTTTTCCACAAGATCAAAAGCTTTTTGGAACTCGCTGTTAAAATCTATGTCCTTAGTAAAATCCATGCCTTTAAAACACTCTCCGTATTACTTATACTTTTATCTGCCAACAATGATGGATATTGCGGTTTCTGTAATCTTCCGGAATAGTTTTTGGAGTCAGCGTAATGATCTCTTTAACCTTAAGCTCTTCGAACCTCGGCTCAAACCTCTGATGATTGGTGGAAAAAAAAATATCCGAACCAGGCCGCATAATTTTTAAGGCCTTATTTATTAAATCAGGATGGTCCCGGTTGATATCAAAATCCACTCTTGCCGCCTGCTCCTTATAAAAAGACGGAGGGTCTACAAAAGCCAGGTCAAACCTCTGCTCATCTTTATACGCTTGCGTTAAATATTTCATTACATCCGACTGCGCAAGTTTATGCCGTTCGCTCCAGAGCCCGTTAAGCTCAAGGTTATCCTTAACCCAGTTAATATATTCTTTAGAACGTTCCACGGTAACCGTGGAGCGGGCATTGCCAAGAGCTGCCGCGCAGGTAAATGCTCCGGTATAGGCAAACAAATTCAAAAAATCCTTACCTTCCGACATCTTACGGATAATATTGCGCGTCTGGCGGTGGTCGGAAAATAATCCGGTATCCAGAAAATCCGTAAGATTAACCAAAAATTTCAAATCGCCTTCTCTTACCTCTATCCGCTTGCCCTGGTTTGCAAGCCGGCTATAGCGTTCTCCTTCCGCTGCTTTGGTATGCCTTTTTTTTGTATGCACATTTTCCTTTGGGACATTCAGCGCAGCAGCAACAGCCTGCGCCATTTGCGGAAGATATTCCGGGAATGTCTGCAAGCGTTCATATTCAGCTACTACCAGATGCCCGGCATACCAATCCACCACAATACGGATTTCCTTACTGTCCCAGTCATAAAGCCTAAAACATTCTATTCGGGCATTGCGAAAGCGCTTTGCCAGATGCCGGTATTTATTTTTCACAGAGTTTGCCAGCATCTCACTATGATGTAAAGCCTTTTCCGGAGTAACCACGCCTTTTAGCATCGGCTTTCTTTCCAACTTTTCAAAACGCCTGTTTTTTTTAAAAATTTTATCCATTGCTTTTTATCCATTATCAGCTTAAATTTATCAAACTCTAAATCCTAAATTCTAAATCCTGAACAAACACCAAAATTATAAACTCAAAAATCTCTTTTTTTACTTTTAAGTTTTATGTTTTTAGCTTGTTTAGAGTTTCGGGTTTAGGATTTTATTTTTTTCTCCTTTGCCTTGATCTTATTCCAGTTGCGGATGATCTGAGCGCTGGATTTTACTTTTGTTTTACCAAAAACATGCGGATGCCGGCGTTTTAATTTTTTTATTAATACATCAATAACATCTTCAATATCGAATTTATTTTTCTTAGAAGCGATCTGGGCATGAAACATCACATGCAGCAGCACATCTCCTAATTCCTCCTTCACATGCTCTGAATTTTTGCTTTTTATCGCCTGAATTAATTCCCAGGTTTCTTCTCTTAAGCCCCCAAGCAAAGACTGATGCGTCTGTTTTTTATCCCAGAGACAGCCTTTTGGCCCGTGCAAAGTTTTAAATACTTTTTTTAATTCAATAAACTTTGTTTTTTTTATCATCTAACTAACCCCGGCCTTTACAGCCTTCATACTCTCATAGCTATTCATTAGCAAACTTTGCTTTTTTTTGCTTAAATTAAAACTTTTTGTAAAATATTAAAAACATAACCGGTAAAAATTATTGCCAGCGTAGTAACTCCAAAGAAAATTAAAATAAGTTTTAATTTAATTGCCCGTCTTAACATAATCGCTTCCGGCAAGCTCAAAGCCGCTATCGCCATCATAAAAGCCAATGCTGTTCCTAAAGGAATACCCTTTTGAAATAAAACAACGGCAATAGGCACAATCGCGGCACAGCTTCCATACATAGGAACCCCTAAGATTACCGCCAGAGGAACTGCGAAAACACCAGTTTTACCGACAATCGAATGTATTGCCTCCTGGGGAACATAGTTATGAATTAGCGCTCCTATGCCAACGCCAACCAACACCCATATCCAAATCTTTTTAACAATTGAACAAGCCTCATAAAACCCGAATTTCAGCCGGCCGCTAAACCGCCCGTAATCCTGCTCTTCTATTACCCCGTTTTGGTTACTGACAATATCCTTAACCAGATACTTTTCTAAATTCATTTGGCCTAATATAACCCCTGATACAACTCCGCTCGCCAAACCGCTGAACACATAAAGAACTGTTATTTTCCAGCCGAAAAATCCTAACATAAGCACTACTAAATATTCATTTATAAGCGGTGAGGTAATCAAGAAAGAAAAAGTTACCCCAAGCGGAATTCCAGCTTCCAAAAAACTTAAGAAGATTGGAATGGATGAGCATGAGCAAAAAGGCGTAACCGCGCCGAAAATAGACGCAAAAAAATTGCCCGTTATTCCTCTTTTCCCCATCCATTTTTTTATTTTATTTTGCGGTAAAAAAGTCCTTAGTACCCCTATAGCAAAGATCATCGCGTATAAAAGCAGCAGTATCTTAAGGCAATCATACACAAAAAAATTAAGTGCCGCCCCTAAATGCGATTCCGGGCTCAATCCAAGGATATCATAGACAAACCAATCGGAAAATCTTAACAGCATGGCTTGCCTTTGTTTTTATCGGAATTGCCGCAGCAGCCGGCGCCTTTTGCCTTTTCTTCTAATTTTTTATCCAGTTTATCCATTATCTTTGCGAAAAAACCCTTTTTCTTATCCGCTTTCTTCCCATTTTTTTCATTATCCATTTTATTTCTCCTTTCTAATTTACAATTTTTACGCAATCCGATATATTGTCTGTATTCTTGAAATAATTTCTATCAATTCTTCGCTTGTATTACCTATTTGTATTATTATCACTTTTATCGCATCAATGAATATTGTTATGTGAATTTAACTATTTAATTCTAATAAAAATCTCATTACTTTTCTTACCAAGCACCTCTACTGAAAGCGGAATTTTTGACCCTTTAAACAAAGTATTAGGCAAACGAACTTCAATATGCTGTTCAAGCTCAATTATGTCCATGGCTTTACCAACTTTCATGCCGGTTTCTAACTCTTTTATAAAAACAGGAGTTCCACACCAAGTGTTTTTAACAAGATGCCCATATATTATGTCATACCCATACCCTATATGTATTTTATTTATTTCATCCTGTCCTGGTAAAAAATTCTCTCCCTTTATTATTATCTTTTCTCCGGGCGAAGCCTCAATTGCTTGATCTTTAAAAAGTTTGGGAGCAGACGGCAGGCACACATCATAATAAAGCGGCTCGCTTTCAGTGCTTATAACGCCTCCCGCAGCTGCTTGTGCCGTAATTTTAACCTGGCCGCCATTTAAGCTTACAGGTAAAATTAATTCGAGATTTCTAATGTTATATTTAGCATCATAATTTTTTTTGACTGTTTTCCCGTCTTGCTCAAAATTAATAGTCAATTCTGTCTGATCATCATATGCGATATTTACATTAATCCTCGAAATGCCTATTGTAAGTTTATCTTCGACAAGTTGATACGAAACTTTCGGATTAGATAAAACAGGAGCAGCTATCGCTCTTTTTAAATCATCTTCGGCAAAAACACCAGGTAAGATAAAACTAAAGATTAGAATCATTTCTAGCAGAGCTTGAACAAAAATTTTTCTTCTCATAAAAACCTTCTTTCTTTTTGCAGTTTAAACAAACTTTTGCAATATATTATACCACAAAAGTTTAAAAAGGTTGGCTCCTGCTTTTTCCTTACTGCAGTTTTCTTTCTGTTCTCTTGCAGCTACTAAGCAGTTTACATCTGCATCGAAGATACTTTTGATAAGATCACAGAAGGAATACTATTTTTTATCTTTGGCCTGTAGCTTATTGTCAAGGTTGGCCCATCTTGCAGTTATTTCTTATATTGATTGGGCTATTCCCTGCGTAGTATTCATTTGCGCGCTTAACATCGCAGTGTTGTTATAAGAAACGCAGATATCCGCGGAGATATTCTTTTTTTCAAGGATATCCGGCTCACGCACAAAAAAGGTAAAATCCGTTTCCACAATTGCCACCTTCTTAAACCCCAAGCCGCGGTATGAAGCTTCCCATCTCTGTTGGCCTTGCGGATGTTTCCCTTGGTATTCGACAAAAGCATGAAGATAGTTATTTTCTCCCAGCTCTTTTATCGTTAACTCTAACAAATAAGTCCCCAGGCCATATCCCTTAAAATCCGCGTCGGTTTCCGTAATCGCCCGGTGCCAAACAGGCAAAGCCGGCCTTTGCAAGCCAGTGTTATTGAAATAAAACTTAAGGTCGCTCTCTTCTAACCGGTATAAAAAAGAGATGGCAACGATCCCCGCTGCCTGCCCTTTGCCTGCCGTAACATAATAAAGCAGCGTATTGTTTCGCCTGATTTTCTCTTCGAGATTTGGATGGACAACAAGCTTGCGTTTTTTTGCCGCATACCATTGATTAAGCACGGCAAAGATATCTTCCGCGGAAGCTGCCATATTGGCAGTCATCTCAATGCCTTGCGTTTCCTGCGGCCAATCTTCTCCTTGCAGGCGAAAGGCCTTCTGTATTTGCCCATCTTCAATCGCTAAAGACGGAGAAAGCGCGGACATTGCCGGCGCAAAGAAAAAAAACTGCGAATTTTTCCTGGCAGCTTCTTCCCTGATACCCGGCGCCAAGTAAAACAACAACAATATTACTAAAAACAGCTTTTTTTCATCAAAACTCCCTTATAAATTAATCTAAAAGTATACCATGTCGGATTATTACGCGCAAGGAAGAGGCCGTAAAAAAACAATCCAGACAGCTTTGGCCATGGGGGTTTACCCCGCGAAGCTTTTCTGATAAAATTATAGCTATGAAAAAACGAAAAATTTTATTTCTGCAGCTGCCTCGCCTTGATAACGACACCCAGGCTTTGCCGGAAAATATACATCTTGCTGCCGCTTATCTCAAGCACGCCTTAAACGCTTCGAAAGAATCAGCGTGGTTTAAATGCCTCGCGCTGATAAAAAACGAGGATACCCTGGATGACCGCCACCTGCTAAAGAAAATCTGCCTGCTCAAACCCTCTGTTATTTGCGCGACTCTATACCTTTGGAACATTCAAAGAACATTAGGATTGCAGGCAGCCGTAAAAAAATATCTTCCCGAAGTAAAAATTATCGTTGGAGGCGCTGAAGCAGCGGATAAACATCCTTTTCTTTTCAAGAATACATCCATAGACGTTATCGCTTGCCAAGAAGGCGAAATTGTTTTCCCTTTAATTTTAAATTCCCTGCGTAGAAATAAAAAAACCGATATATCATCGGTTTTTTGGCGCGAAGGCAAAAAATTTGTCAAAGGAAAGAAAAAAATCAATCCTTACGATATTAATAAGGCATTTTCTTCTCTCCACACGCGCTATTGCCTAGCGGATAAAAACGGCCTTGCCTGCGTGGAAACTGTCCGCGGCTGCCCTCTAAGCTGCAGCTATTGCGCTTACGGAGGAAAACGCAAAAACGTATCATATTTGAACACGGAAAAAACTCTAAAACAAATAAACTCCCTGATTGAAAAAGACGCTAAAGAAATACGTTTTGTCGACCCCGCTTTTAACGCTAACCCTTATTTTAAAGATATTCTTCTGGGCTTAACAAAAATAAATAAAGATAAAAAAGTAAAATTTTTCGCGGAACTTTGGCCGAAAACAATAACCGAAGAAACCGCTAAAAATCTGGCAAAAGCTAATTTTGCCGAAATCGAGATAGGCATCCAAAGCAAAAATAAAAATACTTTAAAACTAATTAACCGCCCCTATGGAATTTTATCGGCAGATAAAACAATACGTCATCTGATAAAAGCGGGAATACGGCCTACCGTTGATTTAATGTACGGGCTCCCCGGCCAAAAATTAAGCCACATCAAGTCCATGCTTAAATGGGCAAGCGCTTTTAAAAAAGCCAGGATTCAATGCCTTCAAACACTGCTCCTTCCCGGTACAAAGCTGCGCCAGCAAGCAAAACGGTACGGCATTAAAACCGATAACCTGCCGCCTTACCAGGTAAATTCAACGCCGCTATTATCAGCAGAAGACATGCAGAAAGCCGAAACTCTAGCCTGCCGCATGCTGAAAATAGAAAACGATACCCCTGCTAAAAATTTTACGGGGCGTAAGCTTGCGGATTTGTTCAAAGAACAGTTAAGTTACGATATCCCTATTACCAAAAAACTTTCCATCAAAGGAAAAACTAACCGGCGCGCGGTTATTTTCAAAGGAGAAGATTTTTTTACGCATCGCAGCCAGCTCAAAGCAATAATTAACCTATGTTTAAAAACAGAACCTTATATCTTGTGGCAGTTTGTCTTGGAACTTGGCTGTAAAGAGCCGCTTGATTTGATTTATATTATTGCCGAAGAAATAAAAAAATTCCCTTTTTCTTTCCAGGACAGATTCATTCAAATACATTCCCCGGGTAAAACATGCTCCCGCCGCGTTTTTATCCTCTTAAAAGAAAACAGGCGTTTTAGCCAATCCTGGCAAAACGCCGCGGAAAAAACATTAAAAGAACTTTTTTTCTGACAACCCAATAGTCTTTCAATCCCCGATTCTATTTATTGAAAAATCTACATTTGCTTCAAAAACATTTTTGATAAGGCCCCTCTGCAGCTCTTTCTGTCATCTGTTTTTTATCTTTAGCCTTTGGCCTGCAGCCTGTGACTTAGTAACTTTTTTGCCTGCAATCACTAGCGACTATCGTTTATCACCTAAATTTTATCCGCTCCCCTCTTTGAAAGCGTCCTCTCTACTGCTTGTTGCCATTTTTCATAAAGAACCCCTGCTTTTGCTTTTGAAATCTTCGGGGTAAAAACCCTATCATTTTTCCAGCACTTTTTTATCTGTGCCGCGTTTTTCCAAAATCCAACCGCAAGGCCACTAAGATACGCAACCCCTAATGAAGTAATTTCAATTGTTTTTGGCCTGTTTACTTTTACCCCCAGAATATCCGCTTGAAACTGGCAAAGAAAATTATTAGCCGCCGCTCCTCCGTCTACCTGCAAACCGCGGATCTTAAGCCCCGAATCTTTTTGCATGGCATCAAACACATCTTTTGTCTGATAGCACATTGCTTCTAATGCAGCTCTTACTATATGGCCCTTTTTTGTCCCGCGCGTAATACCGAATATACTGCCCCGCGCATCAGAATCCCAATACGGAGCTCCCAGCCCAACCAGCGCCGGGACAAAATAAACTCCGGCATTATCCTTTACAGACTCCGCGATCTTTTCCGATAAAGATGCTTTCTCCAAAAGCCCTAATCCGTCCCGCAGCCATTGGATTGCCGCTCCGGCAATAAATACCGCGCCTTCAAGCACATATACCGGTTTTCCTGTATCACTACAGCCAAGCGTGGTTATAAGCCCGTGCTTTGATTGCACGTGTTTTTTTCCTGTATTAAGCAGCATAAAACATCCTGTGCCATAGGTATTTTTCATTGTTCCCGGATTAAAACATGCCTGGCCGAATAGAGCTGCCTGCTGGTCTCCGGCAATACCGGCAATGGGAATTCCCGAAGCTAGGTTACCATGCGCCGCGGTTTTGCCGAAAATCCCTGATGATTTTTTAACGCAGGGCATCATTGTTTTTGGAATATTAAATCTTTTAAGAATTTTTTCATCCCAATTAAGCGTCTTAATATTAAAAAGCATTGTCCTCGAAGCATTGGTAAAATCAGTCGCATGCGCGGCGCCGTTGGTTAACTTCCACAATATCCACGCGTCCGTAGTGCCAAAAAGAAGTTTTCCCTGTTTTGCTTTTGATAACGCTCCTTTTACGTTTTTTAATATCCACTCTATTTTTGTCGCGGAAAAATAAGCGTCTATAGGCAGGCCTGTTCTTGTCCTAAAAAACTCAACCTCTCCTTTTTTCTTTTTTAATTCATCACAGCGTGTTGAAGTCCTGCGGCACTGCCAAACAATAGCATTATAAACCGGCTTTGAAGTGGTTTTATCCCAAACCACAGTAGTCTCTCTTTGATTAGTAATGCCGATTGCTTGAATTTCTGCGTTCGGCACTTGCTTAAGCACACTTTGGATGGAATCTAAAACACTTTGCCAAATTTCCCGGGGATCATGCTCAACCCAGCCGGGTTTAGGGAAATACTGGGTAAATTCTCTATACGCGCTGGCTTTTTGGTTTGCGTTTTTATCATATAATATCGCCCTGCTTGCGGTTGTCCCCTGGTCTATGGCTAAAATATATCTCACTGCGCTTTCTCCCTTTTTAGCAGTCTATTCCCGATATCTATCATTAGGAACGCTCTTATAGACATTCCCGTAAAATGTCCTGGTTAGATCCTTGATCATTTCCCCGTTTTTGTGTATTTCTATAGACATCCACGGGCTTGTTTTAGTAAAAAAGTGTTCGACGATATATCTCTTGTCTCCATTTGGTAATACTTCCTGCGCTTTAAGCTCTCTAACAACATCTATTGCGCTATTATTGCAAGAACGATAAATTACCGTTAAGTTTTCCTTTGAACTAACAATTAAATCTGTCGCGTTGGCAACTCCGCCTTTTAATATTATTTTAGCGGTATTATCTTTATTATTCCACTCGACACCATCATCCAGTTTAACTACCGGTAAAGAGATTTCCTGTTCTTTTTGAGCAGATTTTGGCTTTTTAGCCTTCATCTCCTTGGCCACTACCTTATCCCCGAGTTTAAAAACCACTCTTTCTTTTTCTATTTTTTGCACTGTATATTCCCCTATTTTATCTCCCTCTTTTAGCAGCTCTCCATTAACAATGGCTACAGGATCTTCTCCGGGGGAAATACCTTCAACTTCTATTCTCATCTGGGCAAAAACCAGCGTTTGAAGCAATAGGACAATTCCGATTATTAAAATAACGGTTTTATAAAACATTTATGTTACACTCCTTCTTTTCTTCTTTATCTAAATATGCTATAAGATAGCCGCTATTCCTTTTTTCTATCTTTAGCCTGCAGCTTGTATCCTGTAACTTGCGGTCTTTCTATTCTCTTATATATCACTCATTATTTTAGCAATTCTAACCGCAGTCTGTTTATTCTGCCAGTATTTCACATGCGCGCTGATTGGGAAGAATCCGGTTCTTACGCTTGTATCTTTAACATCTATTTTAGAAAAGAACGGCTTGCATCTTCTGGCTATGCCGTCCTCATTATCATAAATATTATGCCAGGCTTTAACATTGGCAGGTAAAGTCAACTCTGACTCCACATGCCCCATAGCCGAAATAAATATCGGGATTGGCGAGCCCAAAGTAATAAAAGACAGCACATTTATATCTTGGAGCAATGAATGTTTTCTAAACCCGAACAAATAATCAAAAGCAATCACACTCCCCAAAGAATGCGCGATAACAATTGTATCTTTTGATTCCTGCGTAATAGCTTTAAAGCTTTTATCGATCTTTTCTAAAATCCCCATCTCTCCGGAAACTTTATCGCCTTTATCTTTAATGTAATACATTATCTGCAAGGCTAAAGGATCGATTTTTTTCGAAGCCCAATTCCAAAACCCTTTTTTCCTGCCATAAAGCTCATACTCTAAATTCAAATAGCGGTTAGTCAAATCCGTGGTAACATCAGCCCAGAGGATTTCTTTTTGCACAAATTGAGCTTTTTTCTGCTCAATCACGTTCTCATTAAGCCCTTTGCTCTTTAGAATCTTCCCGTAATTATCAATAATGCTTTTGAATAACCAATTACTATACCCCGTGGTTTGATAGTTTATGCCATGTATAAATATTAAATTAATCATATTTCTTCTCTCTTTTCCTAACCGCTATACGCTACACGATAAACCCTGTTTTTTATATCCTGTTGTCTGATAATTAATCCCGTGGATAAAGATTATATTTATCATTTCTCCCCACCCCCTATCCCCGTTACCCTAACCCCTGCTTTTTTGTTTTTCTACTATAAGCTATCAGCCATGCCTGTCCGCCAAGCTTTGTGGCGGAAGCAATCCGCTATATTACCAACGCAATCCTGCCCCAATCGTAACCACACTCTCATCCTTTGATTTAAGAAACCGCAAAAATGCTAACCCCTCTCCGTCTAGTATCTCACGGGAAAGCTGTACTTGAGCGCTGATATTTTTATTCCGCTCATTCTTCAACTCAAAACTTATGCTGTCTTTTGAAGTTAGTTTAGCTTCCGCGCCAAAAGTAATGGAGTGAATTTCTTTATTTTCATATTCCACTTCAAACATTAAGCCGATATTCTTTTTTATTTTCCATTTACCGAATAACGTAAGCGTACGCATTGCTTGCGCCTTGCCGCCACCAATACCTACTTCATATTTAATATACTTATCTTTGAATATCCCCGCGCTAGCCTTAAAATTAAACACAGAATCAGACCGCGCGTCAAGCACATAACTTATCCGGCCTTTGTCTTTTATATCCCAATATCCTTGGAATATCAGCGTATTAATTTGTTTCTTTTTAGTAATAAGCCGGGCTTTTTCATATTGATAGATAATCTGATGGTTACCTGCCCCGCCGTTACGCCCGGTGGCGGGGTTTATTTCCCAAGCCCCTCTAAACGTCAGGATATCCGTGCATCCCTTTTCCTTCTGGACTCTGAATGTAAGGCGGTTATTTTTATCCGCGCTCCAAGCTCCTTTAAGCTCTAATATATAGATCGACTCGGTATTATCTTTAGTGTGTGTAGTAAGGCTAAACGCTATAGAATTTTTTGCTGTGCCGATAATATCCGCTTGCAAAGTCAACTTATCGCCCAAAATTTCTCTGCCCCATTTATTAAGCTCTATGCACAGGTTATGATCTTTATCTAAAGTCCATTTGCCTTCCAGCTTAACCTGATACGGCATTTCCATGCCTTGCGGAGTAGGAGCTTTTATAAGGTAGGATATTGTATTATTTTCGTCGACTTTAAACCGGCCGTCAAGCACCTGCCTGAACCTGGAAAGCCCGCTTTCTTTACCGGCTCTATTAATAATCAATCGGTTATAGGGATCGATTTCGTAGGTAACTTTTTCGCTGTTTTGGTTTTTGCTTTCCATAATAGCTATAGATTAATAGAAAAATTTAATTTTATAAATAACTTTAAATCTTTAAACTCTCTTATCTCTATTTACCGGTTAGTTTTCTTCTTCTTTTTGAAAGGTTTTTTAGGAGATTCCGCTGGTTTGGCCGCTTTTGGCTTTTCAGCAGGCGCGGCATTTATTGTTACCGGTATTTCTTGTTTCGGCTTGTCAAGTACTTGAGGCTTGAAAATGCTTTTATTACTCTTGCGTTTTGTAAAGCACTCTTTGCAATAGACCTGACGGTCTTCTCTTGGCTTGAACGGAACCTCACAATCCATGCCGCAATCTGCGCAGATTGCTTTGTGCATATGCCTGTTTTCCCTGACTGGTTTTGGCAAGGAGGCTATTACCGGCTGCTGCTGCTGTTTAGGCACATTCGGTACAGCAATCGGTTGTGCCGGGATACGGCTAAGCACCATATCAATCTTTGCTTCAAAAGAGGTAAGCTTCTGGACCAGCATAGTAAGCAGCCCAACAATATCCTGTTCAGCGCCTGCAGGAACCGTGGAAGATTTAGTTTTGATACGTTTACTAGCCACAACTTTTTTTTTCGCGCTTTTTTTCATTCTGCCTCCGGTCATAGGGTCATAGAATATATTCAAAATAAACTGTCACTTATTTGTATATTTTAATACTTGAATCTATACAAGACAATATAAAATTTTTTCACACATAAGGGCTCAGCCGCTGCACTCACAACGGTCCTGCCGCCGCCTCTTCGGCATGGTTGTTCGTTACCCTGGCCCCGGGGAACCAATCTTCTGATGCTATCGCTTAAATCTTAATTATTAATTTATCATTTGGGCTTTACTTAAAAACCATACTTAACTTCTTGTTAAGCAATGGTCATTTTTTTCTTATTACCACTTGCCATCCTTTATGCAAAACTTCTATATACGGCTGAAATACGCCGATAAATGCGTCAATGGCGATTTCCGGTCTTGACATCAGCGGCATAGTCTTTCCTTGCCATTCCTTCCATTCATAATCATCAAAAATCATAATACCGTCTGCTTTTAATAAGCCCCAGCACAATAGCGCATCAGTTAAAACATCAATCGCTTCATGAGAACCATCAATATAAATCACATCAAAACTATTTAAAGGCAGTTCTCTTAGTTTAACCTGGGAATAGCCCTTGATTACCGTCACTCTTTTTTTAAATCCACCGATTGTTAAATTCTTTAAAAATATTTTATAATAAGCATCTTGAAAAATATCGACTGCTGAAGCTTTTGAACTGGGATCGGTAAAAATATTTTCCAACATCCAAAGAAGCGACCTTCCTTCAAATACACCAACTTCCAAATAATTAATATTAGGCTTTCCTTTTAAATGGGCTAATATTTTTTCCCATAAAGGAATACGGCCCCTTTCAGTAAACCAATCGGTTGTAAAAACATAAGGCTTCTTATAATGTTCCGGATTTGTTCTTTGGGTGATCTCAAGAGCAGCTTCTTTTGTTTCTGCCCTGCAAAACATGGTAAAATTAGATAATAAAGTAATAACAATTATACTTCCTAAGATAAAAATTATTTTTTTCCTGCTGGTTAGTATTTTCATAGCTCCTGTTTTTTAAAGTACCACTCTTTGCGATATATCCTGCCGCATCAGCACCTTATTAGCTGCGTTTAAGAATTACCAATCCTTCATGAATTAGGGGAATAAAAATAACCGCTATTTATCCTCAAACACAATCGTCAATTAATTTCCACTGTTGAAAGCTGACCCCGTAGTTTTCTTCGTTTTTTTCTCAAGCCGTTTCTCTTTTAGCGTTTTTGCTGCCTTCTTTTTTACGTTTTTTCTAGCATCATGGCTTTTTCCCATATCGTTTCTCCTTTTTTTGTTTATCTATGTAAACCTGCCCCCCTTCCTCTTATCGAATAAGTAGGGACATGCCTTAACGGTAATCACTTCTATTTTTTACCGCCACCCATTAGTTCGCCTTTTCTTTGTCTTAAACATTTTTTATTATACCACACTATTTAAACAAAGGTTGTTTTTCTATGTTTGCTTTTGAGTCTTGGATCATCCCGATCACTTCCGTACCTCAATCGCCGTAAATTTACAGGCTTTAGTGATAAACCTCCCGACGCATAATTAAAAATAACGGGATAGCCGCTATTTCAACGGCAATACCAAGAATAATAACCACCGGTATTGAATATTCATAAAGCACTCCGGTAATAGCGCTACTAACAAAAATCGCCAAACCATAAGCCGTATTAAATATTCCGTACCCAGTCCCTCTTTTCTTTAAAGGCGTAAGATCGGCAATCGCGGATTTCATCACTGTTTCATGCGCCCCCATAACAATCCCCCAGATAATTACGCCGGCTAAACACAAAGAAAACTTTGAAGAAAAAACAAGAACCGGGATAAACAGCGAAAATACGGGGATCGCGATTAAGGTCACCAAACCTGCTTTTTCATTACCGCGTTTTGCTTTAAAAATATCATATGTCTTGCCGATAACAATAGCTGCTACAGCATCAACTCCCATAGCTATCGCATAAAACAACGGAATTTGAGCATCAGTCAATAGATGCTTAGCTTTAAAATGAAACCCGATAAGAGCAAAATTAGCAAAACCAAGAGTAGTGACAAAAGTAAAAACCGTATATATCCAAAAAACTTTACTCAATTTATCCGGTTCCTGATTTTTAGTTACTAAGCTTTCTAAAACCTGGGGGTCAGGGACAGCACGATACGCAAAAAAGATACACAGTAAAACTAAAGCTAGGGGAGCCCAAAGCAATGCATATCCATGTTGATAATCAGCCAGGCTTTTTGAGCCTTTACCTAAAAATACAAAAAATACGGTAAAAATAAGCGGCCCGGTAATCGCGCCTATTTGATCAAGTACCTCTGCTATAGCAAAACCAAAGCCGGTGCCTACTTGCTTGGTAGCTTGCGAAAGGATAGTATCTTTTGCCGGACTGCGCAATGCCTTGCCAAGCCTCTCCATAATAATAAAAATAACTGCTATTTGCCAAATACCGGTAAGTGAAAGTGCTGGAACGCTGACTAATAAACCATAGCCTACAAAAGTAAACAGCCAATAAGCTTTTATCTTATCCGCAAAATATCCTGAAAATAAACGCACCACATAGCCTAAAAACTCAGCAAGCCCGGCAACCAAACCAACGATTGCCGCATTTGCGCCAAGAGTCTTAAGGTACTGCCCATTAACGCTTCGCGCGCCTTCATCGCCTATATCTCCAAAAAGGCTCACCAAACCAAAAAGCATGATAAGTTTGAATGCTGTTTTCTTTTGATTCTGCATAGTCGGTTATTTAGTAAGATCTAACTTTTGCTACTTGTAAAGATATCGCACTGATAATATTTCCAACACACCTATAGTTTGGAGCTTGCAGCCCGTAACTTGAGGTTGCCAACTTTAAAACTTTATAGTATATCCCCTGGCCTATACCAACAAAAATTACCGAAGGCTTAATTAAGATTAGCTCCGCCCGACCCCCCAAAATCAGAACTTTTCTTTAACCATATATTGCGGGCTCAATTATAACAAGAACGGAGTTAGATAGCGCATTTACTGAACTTATGCTTATTTCCAACAGCTTATTCTCTCCGAGCGTTTTTTAAATGCGGTTGATAAAGCCTCTGCCCTAGCTTTTAATAAAATCTTCCTTCCCTCTTCATTCCTGGTGTAAATCAGTTCAGCATCACCAACATACTTTTTCCACATTTTAGCGAAATATTCAGCATGTTCTTTTTTTGCTCCAATAATCTGTGGAACGCTGTAATAATCTTTTCGCAAGAACCTGCCCAGCCACGACTTTCTTGTAATTAAATATCTGGGATTATCGATTGAATCCAAAAGTTCTTGAAAAGCATCTAAATAAATCGATTTCTCGAATGAAGAACCGCCTTCTAATGCGCATGAAACCGTCCCATACTTGCCTTCCTCTGCCTTAACCTTCAGTTTATTGACATCAGTTTTTATAAATCCCCTGTGGGTCATTGTCCTCAATACCGCTTCGCCCATTTGCCTCATACTTGATTCAACAGGCACATGCCATAAAAATAACCAAAGCGCCTTTAAACATTTTGGCAATGCAACTATCGCGGCAATAACAAAGGCAATCCCGATATAAATCAGAAACTGCTTTGGGGAAAGATTCCTATTTCTTCCCATCGCCTCCAGCATCTTGGAGAAAATAAACCCTCCCCAAAATACCCCCTGCCAAAAAAGTGCAGCAATCGTATTATAAAAAACAAAACCTCTCGGCAATGAAACCGTTTTGGTTTCTACTTCCTCAATAATACGGACACCTTCTTGCCCTTGTTTTAGCGCTTCCTCCCAGCTATTCCTCAACCCGTTCCTGTCCAGAGCACGCTCTCTCATTTGAATATTAATTGCGTCTATATTTGCCTTAGTAAAAGGAGGATTTCCAACCTTTAAACGATTTATTCCGTTCTCGATAATTTTTTCGTCATACGAAACGCCAAGAAAAGCTTTAAAACGCCTTGCCAACGTCTCAAAATCTTCTCCGGGTTCTTTTTTCCCTTCTTCGACACAAACCAGATGCCAGATGTTTGCTGTCTTCAAGGGATTGTTGGATTGAGATCGTATTGCTCTGCCTCTCATCTGGTTGGATAACATGTATGACCCTACGAAACTTGCCAGAATTAAGCTGTTTATCGTTGGAGCGTCCCATCCTTCTCCGAGCAATGATTTTGTTCCGATTAAAACGTTAATTTCTCCCGCGGAAAAAACCTGGGTGATTATCCTAACCATCTTCTGTTTATCATTGCCATCCATCTCAAAAACCGCAAAATTTTTATCGTGCTCAAATAAGGCAATTTGATATTCACGGCTGCTCACGCCGCTCTGATCTAAAATATTTTTCAATAATTCAACGGACGAAACAGGAATCACAACCAGCGAGCCGCTTAAAACCCCGATACGCGTGCCAGCAGTAGCGTCTCTTCTCAACTGTTCAAAGATTGGAACGACTCCAATTCTTTTTAATGGCCTTATATCGTCTCTATTATTGGGCAATTCGGATTTTATAATATAATCGGTAAGGATAACCATACGCAAATCAACACCCATACTGGCGCTCTCTAATTTTACTATTTTCGAAATATCTTCGAGTTTAGTGATGCTCCGGGCGAGAATCTTGCCGATTTCCTTAGTATTTCGCAGAATGACTTTCTTCTTTTCAATGGCTCCAATCTGGCTTAGGCGATGCTTCAAATCATTGGTGATCGAATCAAAGCCGGGAATATTCTTTGAAACATCCATATAAAAACATCCCGTCAACAGTATCTCCGCCCATTCCAAACCAAGCCGGGGTAACCTTTGCCGATTAAGCCCCATAATTTTTGTAAAGCTCCTGGGAATCTCTCCAATAGTATGATTCAAGAAAATGGCGACACTTGAGAAGAAATCAGGATTATCAAGTATATCTTCAACGTGTTTTTCTGCTTCTTGCACCCATGGATGTTGT
>JACQZH010000028.1 GCA_016213925.1 Candidatus Omnitrophota bacterium
GGTGCAGATCCCTTTTTTGCAGGAGGCCTTCAAGGATTTCTCTATTGTGCCGGTTATTGTCAGCAGTAATTCTTATGTTCTTTGTGAAAAACTGGCAGATGCTCTGGTGAAGATAATTGGCAAGCGTAATGATGTATTAGTTATTGCTAGTTCAGATATGTCTCATTACCATGCTCTTGATTTAGCCAAGGAGATAGATAAAGCAACTTTGGCTCTGATTGAAAATAATGAGACGGAAGAGTTATTTAATTTTTGTGCTTATGGGAAAGGTGAATTATGCGGGTTGGGTGCGGTTACTACGCTGATGCTTGCAATGAAGCAGTTAAATGCTTCTAAGATTGAGTTGTTGCGCTATGCTACTTCCGCAAATACTGCAGGCAGCGATATAAACCGTGTTGTAGGATATTGCAGCGTAGTATTTTCGAATGAAATTAATTCTGATAAAAATCCGATAAAAAGAGGAGAAAATATGCTAAGCAATGAGCAAAGAAAAAAAATATTGGAAGTAGCAAGGCAGTCTATGACAGAATATCTAAAAACCGGGAAAAGGCCTAAAACAACTACTACTGATCCTTTGTTCCAGGAATTGCGGGGCGCTTTTGTAACAATTCACAAAAATGGCGCGTTGCGCGGCTGTATTGGTAGAATCATTGCCGATAAACCATTGGTTGAGGTTATTGAGGATATGGCTATTCAAGCGGCAACTCAAGACCCGCGTTTCCCTGTGTTAGAAACCAAAGAGCTTGAAGATATTGATCTTGAAATTTCCGTATTAACTCCGTTAAAAGAGATAGATGACATAAAAAAAATCGAGGTTGGTAAACATGGTTTGCTGATTAGAAAAGGTTTTTTTTCCGGATTGCTTCTTCCCCAGGTAGCAACGGAATATGGCTGGACTAAAGAGGAGTTTCTAGAGCATACCTGTCTTAAAGCCGGGCTTGAGCCTCAAGCTTGGAAAAATGGGGCGCAGATCTATATTTTCAGCGCGGAAGTTTTCGGAGAAAAAGGTAATTGATTTAAATTATTCAAGGAGAAGTTTGAAGTTTTTTCTTGAGATTATCAGGGTTGCGTGTAATTTCAAAAGCTTCGGAAAGCTCGATAAGTTTTTTATTAAGCAAGTCCTGTAATGCCTGGTCAAGTGTTTGCATTCCCTGATCGCGGCAGGTTTCGATTACAGAGTAAATCTGATATGTTTTTCCTTCCCTGATAAGATTTCTAATAGCGGAGTTTACTATCATAATTTCAACAGCGGGAACCCTGCTTCTTCCATCAGAGGCCATGATCAATTGCTGAGAAATAACTGCCTGTAAGGTTATTGATATCTGGGTCCGTACCTGTTGCTGCTGATGCGGAGGAAAAACATCAATAATGCGGTCGATTGTTTGTACCGCATCGGTTGTATGTAATGTCGCAAGCACCAGATGCCCGGTTTCCGCCGCTGTAATCGCGATGCTTATAGTTTCCAGATCGCGCATTTCACCTACAAGGATAACATCGGGATCTTGTCTAAGAGCTTCTCGTAAAGCATAGGAAAATGAAGTCGTATCCTGGCCGATTTCTCTTTGGGATACTAATGATTTTTTGTGAGTGTGAAAATATTCAATTGGATCCTCTAAAGTAATAATATGGCAATTACGTTCATTATTAATAATATCTACGATAGTAGCCAGGGTTGTTGATTTTCCTGAACCGGTTGCTCCGGTGACCAGGATTAACCCGCGTCTTTGCCGGGCAATATCTTTAAGAATTGCCGGCAGCTTCAGATCGGTAAATCCGTGTATTTGATTATCTATAAACCGCAAAGCAAGTGCCGGGCTGCCGCGTTGCACATAAAGATTAACTCGGAAACGGCAAAACAAGTCGCGTTTTTGATTGTAGTATGAATAGGAAAAATCAATATCGTTTTCTCGTGAAAACTTTTCTTTTTTTTCCTGATTTAATAATTCGTCAGTAAGTTTTTTGATGTTTTCAGGGGTGAGTTTTGGTTTTTCGGTAAAGACAAGCAGCCCGTTAATTCTCATTGCAGGGGGAGCTCCCGCTACCAAATGTAAATCAGAGGCACTATTTTGTATTACATCATCTATAAGGTCGAATATAGTCATAGTTTACCAGTTATTAAAAAAATATCATATCGCTAATTACCACTTTTGTCAAGAAGCTGGGAAATTCAAGCATGGTGATTTTTAATAATTTACCGGTTTCTGCTTCAGGTATTGTTATTACCCAGGTGTGCCATTTATCATCAAGTGTTAAGGGGTAAGTAAGATTTATTTTGTTATACTTGGCTAAATTTTCACCTTCAGGCTGAGTGAAAAGTTTTACTAGAAGCTGCGGAACATCATTTTTAAATTCCGCTTCATGTTCTGTTTTAAATCTTATGATTAAGCGATGCGTAAGCTCAAAAGTGAGTACTCTTTTGCTTACAATATTAAAGTCAGAAAGATAAATCCGCTGAATAGGCATGCCTGGTAATATCAGCAAAGTCAATCCTTCGTTTTTAAAGGTTACGGCTACAGATGATGTCCAATATCCTTCTAGCCCTGGGGTAAAGTTGGCTTGGTAACGTATTATTTTTTTATCTATGGGGATAAGATCTTCTCCAACATCAATAAAGCCAGGGCCGCTATCAGAAGTAAGGGGGATTTCCTGGTCGAATAATTTTCTTTTTAGCTGTGTCGGATTAGCGGATTTGCTGACAAGTTCTAAATCATTTATTTGGTTATTTTGATGGAGTTTTCCTAATGCTTGGTCAAGTGTTTGCATTCCGAGTTCATTGCCGTTTTCGATTTCGTTGTAAATCTGATGAATTTTATTATCACGAATTAAGTTGATTATCCCTGGAGTAGTGAACATTATCTCTACAGCAGGGATGCGCTTATTTTCTCCGGAACATAAAACTAATTGCTGGCTAACAACTGATTTTAATACCATGGAAACTTGTGTTCTGACCTGATTTTGGAAAATAGCAGGCATTGCAGATATCAAGCGTGTAATTGTTTGAACACAATCAGTAGTATGCATGTTAGCAATGACCAGGACTCCGGTTTCCGCAGCAACAAGTGCGGTGCGGATTGTTTGCACATCGTGCATATCTGATATCATTATGACATCCGCATCCTGACGGATTGCAGCGCGAAGGGCATTGGCGAAATCAAAAGTATCAATTCCGATCTCTCTTTGTGAAAACAAAGATTTTTCTGAATTGAAAAAATATTCGATAGGATCTTCAAGAGTTATAACATGAAAACTGCGTAATTTATTTATTTCGTTTAAAATAGCTGCCAGGGTTGTTGATTTTCCGCAGCCAGCCGGCCCGCCGATAATTACTAATCCGCTGCGCAATTTTGCTATTTTTTTTAAAGATTCAGGCAATCCAAGCTTTTCTAATTCAGGCACATTTATTGGGATAGGCCTGAAGATAGCGTTTGTCAATCCTTTTTGCTTGAAAAAAGTGACCCGCATTCTTCCATAATTTTCGAACAAGTAGGTGAAATGAAGGGACTTATTTAAGAGAAAAGCTTTGACTTGGGCCGGAGTTATCAGATTATTTACAAGCTGGTTGATTTCATGATCGTCCATATTGTTATCGGAGATAGGTTCAAAACGGCCGTGAATATTAACTAAGGCAGGCACTCCAGCAGATAAATGCAAACTTGCCGCTTTTCTTGCGACCATTTGATTAATAAGATTGGTAATATCCATAATTAAACGATTTGCTAGTTAAAATTATTGAAATTATAAGCTAAAAAACTTCTTCCCAGTCAAAAAATTGAACTCCAAATATAAACCCTACGGTGGGGAATCGCTTGATTTTATAATCGATGTCTATATTTTTGCGTAAAATAACGTTTTGTGCATAAACTGCGGAATCGATTTTTAAATAATCAAAATCAATCTTTCCGTTCTGTGTAAAAAGCAAGCCCTTAATATCGCGGTTTTGTATCTTAGTGGCACCGGTAGAAACAATATCGCCGTTTAAGCTGGCTAAGGCAACAACTTTTCCATGGCCGGGATAATTATATTCGTCGACTTTGAAAATATTTGCTCCTGTAATAGTTATATTGCCTTCAGCTATAAGAGAACTCTGTAGAAAAGTTACTCCTTTATTGGCAGAACAGTCAATCGTGACATTACCTTCAACATAAATAAGCTGGTTTTGAATTTTTTCCGCGTTAATTACAGTGTTGTTTGGATAAATAATTGTTGCTTCAGCTTTATGAAAAGCCATGTCAATTTGAATTATATTTTCTATCTGGCCGCCTGATTCCCCCTGAGTTAGCACCCCATCTTTGATGGTTAGTCCGCCCATTATTGCTGAACCGTTTGCATGAACATCTCCGTTTACAGTACCGCTTGAGCCGCTGCAATTAATGTCAGCTATCGCAGGGTCGTTTGTATCACCGGCGAATATGGAATAATTAAAACCGGTAGTAATAATCAAGGTAATTCTGGTTATCCTTTTTACTTTTCCAATAGTTCCGGTAGAGGTGATTCTGATCCGATTGGAATGAACTGGATCCTGGTCAACTACCAGTGTATAATTGCCTTCTCCCAGATTTTCAATCAAGGAAGCGGTTCTCCAGGAATTATCTTCAAGAAGCAAGCGGATCGCTCTTTCCATGCCGGCTTCGGCGATGAAAAAGGCTTTTTCGCTTTTTTCATGATTTTGGGCAATCGCGACCTCGGAAATAATACTGGATAAATATGCCGTTCCGAGAATAAATAAAATTACCAGAATGATTAAGGTTATCAGTAATGCAAATCCGTTTTTATTAATTATTTTTTTTGTCTTCATCTTCACATATTTCTTAGGTGGATGCCTTTACGCATGGTTGAAAAGTAATCATTATTTTTCCCTGTTTTTTTTATTGTTAGTTTAGCTGTTATGAAGCGAACTGCTGCCAGATCAGCTGTTTGTACACCAGTCGCATTAAAATACATTAATTCAAAAGCATTGACATAATTGGCCAAAGGGGTAGCGCTTGCTTGAGAGTCAAATTTTCTCGTTAAGTCATCACCGGAAGCCCCTGACCATCTATAAGTTAATATTTCATCAGCGTCTGCTATTTCATCTTCGTTTAAATCCCGCCACCAGAAGCGGATTTGGGTTGAATTTATGGTATAGAACTGGCGTGCGTGTTTTATTTCGTCGCAAAGTTTATCAAGGCCGATTCTGTTGTTCTGAACGGTTTCTGTCTTATTCTCGCCCAGTTCCCAGGCAAGTGTTCCTTGATTAAGAAATTCATAAATAGGATAAATGATTAAGGAAAGGATAGCAATAGTAAGGAGCATTTCTATAAGAGAAAAACCTCTAACAGCATTATTTTTTTTTAAACAAATATTAGCCATAGCACTTTTTTAATAATGAGACATAATTGTTAACAATTGCCTGGTGGCAATTTTAGGATGAGACACATTTACAGTAATTCTTTTATAATTAGTTGCACTTGAAGCTGTTATCCAATTATTACCGGAGATAGTAACATATTCAACTATAACGCTTGTTGTAAATTGAGCAAAATCCGATAAAACCGCTGAATTAATACTTTGCGGAGGATTCCTGTTCCATCCGTTATAATCATCAATATCATCAAAAGTTTGCCTATTTGAAGCAACTTCTCCAGAATCAATACCTAATAAAGCAATATTTACCGGTTCATTTGGATAAGTATTTTCATCAAAACGCCGGGATTTAATTTCTTCCATAAGCTCATTAGCAAGGTCGATGGATTGTGTGACCAGTTGAGCGGTAATGTTTCCTTGAAATCCACTATAAAATTGAGATAACAGCGGTATAAGCACAAAAGCAAGGATTAATACTGCCATTATAACTTCCAAATATGTAAATGCCTTATTTTTCATAACTTGTAGGAATTTTAACATATTTAATTTTAACAAATGAATTTTTAATTGTCAAGTTCTTAAGTTTCTTGACAGTTAAACTTCGATTATGTTAAAATTAATCATTAAACCTCTTACAGTTAAATATGTTAAAATAATTAGTTCCTGGAGGGAAAGTTATTTTTTTGCTAAAAAAGAATGCTAAAAAAGGGATGAGTCTTATTGAGTTACTCATTGTTTTGGCTTTAATTTCCGTATTTTCTTACTTGGGATGGCCAATTTTTAAACCATTAGTTAGTTATAGCTCTTTGCAAAACGACGCTTGGCGTTTGCTTTCAGATTTAAGATCATGCCGGCAGTTGGCTGTAGTAGAGCATCTTAATTATAGGTTTAGCTTCAATGTTTCGGAGGACTCATATACGATTGAACAGCGAGATGCTACCACAGATAATCTAATTGCAACAATTAGTACGGTTCCATTTGAAAATGATTTAACCCAAGCGACTGATACAACATTCCGTCCGAAAGGGGAAGCAACTGCTGGATCTACTATAGTTTTAAAAGGAAAAAGTTCTTCAGATACAATAACCATAACTATTTTTGCTACTACTGGGTTAGCAAAAATTTCTTCATAATATAAAAACAGGTTTTAATTATGGCTGATACATTTAAACAACTTTCAAAAAAACTTAATCAAGAAATAAATTTACTTGAGCCGGGACAAAAACTCGTAGGCATAGATGTCGGAACCGGCCTGATAAAAGCGGTTGCTTTAAAGGAAACAGCTGTAGGCACACGTTTACTCGGGTTAGCTTTAGCTGAAATTCCTCCGGCAAAAGAAGGAGAAACAAAAGCGGAATCTGACATTAGAATTGGTGAGGCATTAAGAGAAGTTTGCGGTCAACTCAATATGCGTATTAAAAGAGTTAATATTATATATAACGGTGCTTCATTAAATATAAAAAATATTAATTTACCTGCGATGCCTGATGAAGAATTGAGAGAATCGGTTAAATGGGAAATGGAACAAAATATTAATTTCCCTGTCGAAGAAGCAAGTATGGATTTTCTTGTAAGCGGGGAAACCATTCGCAGCGGAACTAAAAATTTAGAAATGGAAGTAGTTTGCGGCCGGTTAAAGGAGATTAAAGAAGATACTGCATTTTATAAAAGTGTTAATTTGGAGGTAGAATCAATTACGATTGCCCCATTTTGTCTATGGAATGTTTTTCAAAAATCCAATCAATGGAAAGAAGATGATACGATTGCTTTAATTGATATGGGTGCACAAAAAACAAAAATTAGTATCTTCAGTAATAATATCTTGCGTT
This sequence comes from Candidatus Omnitrophota bacterium, assembly GCA_016213925.1. Taxonomy (GTDB): domain Bacteria; phylum Omnitrophota; class Gorgyraeia; order B26-G9; family B26-G9; genus JACQZH01. The sequence continues at coordinate 7,173 of JACQZH010000028.1, forward strand.
TCAATCGAGAGATTATCTTTGGCAGTGACAGCCTGACAAGAGCACTATCTGAACAGCTTAATATTTCAATACATGAAGTGGAAAAGATCAAGGTTGCTCACGGGTTAAATAACACTTCAGCATATTATGAAAAAATAGCTGAGCTGCTAAAACAATTTACTGCGCAAATCGAACGTTCCTTTGGTTATTATAAGGCGCAATTTCATATCGAACGCATAAACCGAATTGTTATATATGGTGGAGGCACAATACTCAGCAATTTGGATAAATTCTTAAGCGAGGAATTGGGCATATTTGTGGAGATAGGCAATCCTTTAAACGGATTGTTGTTTGATACCAAAGCAATTGAAAATATAAACGAGTTTTCAACCCTATTTTCTTTGTCTATAGGCGCTGCTTTAAATAGCGGAGCGGTGAAAAGGATAAATTTATTACCGGTTGAATTTCGCAAAGACACATCTTTGCAAGTAAAAAAAACAACCATACGGGTTATCCCGGCGGTTGCGCTGGTTATGATGCTGTTAATATATCTATTTTTGATAAAAAGCGAGAAAGTGCTTAGCCAGGAAAAAGTTGAAAAAGAAAAGATTATCAGCGAATGGAAAAGTGAACAAGAACTACATCGCAGGTTTGATTTTCTTACGTCTCCGAAAATAGTGAATAAATCTTGGGTTGATATACTTGAAGGAATAAGTTCGGTTATCCCGGAAAATGTATGGTTAAATTCTATTACGCTTAATGATTCACAGAAGATTTTAATTTTGAACGGTGCAGGAAAACAGAGTATTCTTATAATAGAATTTGTGCGTAAACTGGAGTCTTTGCCCCTGCTGTCTTCGGTAAAACTTGAATCAGTAGAAGAAAAAGGGGAAAAGAATATGCCGCATATTTATTTTAAAATAAAAGCAGAAAAAAAATAACATGAATTTACCGAAAATTCAATTGCCACCTATTCAGACTAAATATAAAATACTGGCTTTAACCGGAATTACATTTTTGCTTTTTGGTTCTTATTATGACAAAGCTTTTAAACCTCATTCCCAAAAAATTTCTGAATTAAAAACAGAAATAATTACTTTAGAAGATACGTTAAAAGTCATTAAAACAGTTGATTATCCCGCTGCTGCTACAAATGATGAAGTTTTGCGGCAAATACAACAAAATAAGGATAAAGTACAGCAAAAAATAAAAACTAATGAGGAAAGATTGCTTCCTAGGGCTGAATTTTCGAAGTTATTAGAAAAAATAGCACAGATTGCGAATGATTCAGGCCTGGATATTAAGTCTTTTGAACCAAACGATTTTTCTCAAAATGAGGGATATCAGACAATGATGATTCAAATGGAAGTGACTACCAGCTTTGCCAACCTGCTTAAGTTTTTCAATAAAACCGGAGAGTTGCCGATTTTATTAAAAGATATGTCGATAAATGCTGAGCAAAGGCCGAAATTAGCGATCGATTTAAAAATTCTAATTATCGCAAAATAGATTATGTCAGAGAAAAAAATAGATTTTAAAGAGAAAATAAATAAAATTATTGGGAAAAGATTTTCAGGAAAAGAGACGAAAATCCTGGCAATAATCGCGGTTATCCTTATTTTTGCCTTGTATTGCTTTTTTTTGGAATTTATTTCGCAATTTAAAACTGAAACTAAAGTAGTAGAAAATCTTATGTTGCCGGATGTGAATGTTTCTAAATTGTCAGTGCCGCAGGTGAAAATTAATGATAAAACAAATGTCAGCGAAGAGGTAATTATCAAAGAAACAGATATCCGTGATCCCTTTTTACCTTCGAAAAATGTTGATCAAATCAATACGAATATAGTAGAAAAAGAACTGCCTATTGATCTTAAGGTGAGCGGAATATTGTGGGATAATGATGTGCCTACGGCAATTATTAATTCAAAAGTAGTAAAAATCGGGGATTTGATTTACGGAAAAACCGTTGTGGATATGGAGAAAGACAAGGTTATTCTGATGGATGAAGGGCAAATTTATATTATGCCTTTGCGAAAATAAACTTTACGAACAAGTGTTGTATGAATTTTTTATCGAATAATAAGATTAAATGCAAAGCCAAAATTTTCAACCAATTCGTGTGTTGCATATTATAACCCGTTTTATTATTGGCGGAGCACAAGAAAACACTTTACTGACAGTTCTCGGTTTAGGGCAGACGGGCAGATATGAGTTAACACTGATGAGCGGACCGGCTATCGGCCCGGAAGGCAGCTTAATAAAAAAAGCGCAGGAACGAACTAATTTTATCCTGATGCCTGAGCTGCGCAGAAATGTTAATCTTTATTTTGATATTATAGCATTGGTAAAGTTATATATTTTTTTAAAAAAAAATAAATTTGACATTGTACATACGCATAGCTCAAAAGCGGGTATCCTAGGGCGTATTGCCGCAAAGCTTGCCGGAATTAAAATAATTATTCATACTATTCATGGACTGCCTTTTTTCAAAGAACAACATCCTTTGGCGAATAAAGTATATCTCTTGCTTGAAAAATTTGTGACAACATTTACCAGTAAGGTTATTTGTGTTTCCCAAACTATAATTGATGAGGCCGTAAGGTTAGGAGTTGGCCCTCATGAAAAATTCATAAAAATTTTTAGTGGAGTTAATCTAAGTGCTTTTCATGAACATCCGCAGACGAGGCGAATTTTTAGAGAAAAGCTTAATATCCATGGTGAGTGCCCGGTTGTGGGAAAGGTAGCAAGGCTCTATCATTTAAAAGGCCATGAATTTCTTATAGAAGCTGCTGTGTTGGTAAAGAAAAAAATTCCTGACGTCAAATTTGTTTTCTTTGGTGATGGAATCCTTAAAGAAGAACTTATTTTACAGGCAAAGAAGCTTAGTCTAGAAAACACGATAATTTTTGCAGGGCTAATTATACCTGAAGCAATTCCGTATTATTTACAGGTAATTGATGTGCTGGCGCATGTCTCATTACACGAAGGGCTTCCTCGTGCGGTAGTTCAAGGGTTTGCTTTAGGTAAACCAGCAGTCTGTTTTAATGTTGACGGCGTAAGTGATGTAGTGTTTCCCAATATGAATGGTTTTCTTATTGAACCAAAAAATATAAAAGCATTGGCCGAGAGCATAATTGTTCTTTTAGAAGATACAGCTAGGGCGAAAAAATTGGGAGAAGAAGGCAAAAAATTTATTTTTGAAAATTTGTCAGCGGGAAGCATGGTGTCTTTAATTGATTTTGTTTATCAGGAGCAGCTATTATGTGGGCAATAGTTAGTATTTACGTTTTTCTTTCTTCACTCGTTTGTTCGTATATTTTTGTCGGTTTTATGAAGAAAATCGCTTTAAGGTTTAGTTTGGTAGACAGGCCTGATTTTAAAAGAAAAGTACATACGCAGGCTATTCCGTTATTAGGCGGGGTTGGCATGTTTTGTGCTTTTTTTTTAGTAGTTAGCGTTAATATAGCAGTATTTTTTTTATTGATGAAATTTAGTTATCTTGCCCCTTCATTGGCCGAATATAGTGGCGGAATAGTTTTGCGCCTGCCTCAAATAACGATAATTATCTTAACGGCATTAATTATGGTTATTCTTGGATTTATTGATGATGTTAGGGGTGTTAAAGCAATATATAAATTAATTGTTCAATTATTACTCTCTTTGGCTGTTTTTTTTAGCGGTATAAAAATCAGCTTATTTATTGGTAATAATTTTGTGAATGCACTGCTGACTGTAGTCTGGATAATCGGTATTACAAATGCATTTAATCTGATGGATAATATGGACGGGTTAAGCTGTGGCAGCGCCTTGATTTCTTCTTTGATTTTTTTTATGGTTGCTTTTAGCGGAGGTCATCTTTTTGTTGCGTTAATTCTGGCTGTTTTTACAGGCGTTTTGTCCGGGTTTTTCCCGTATAATTTTCCCCCGGCAAAAATGTTTATGGGCGATGCAGGCAGTTTATTCATTGGTTATGTGCTTAGCCTTTTGACCATAATTAATACCTATTACAGCCCGGCTGCGACAATACCTCCTGTAGTCATTATGCCTTTATTAATCTTAGCTATTCCGATTTTTGATACTTTTTCTGTGATATATATCCGTTTGCGCGCGAAAGTTTCTATTTTTACGGCGGATCAAAACCATCTTTCCCATCGGATGGTTAATCTTGGGATGTCCCAAAAGCAAGCAGTTTTTTTTATATATTTGGCTAACTTTTGTATCGGCCTGGGCGCGTTATTGCTAGTTTTTCTCAATTTCTCCGGATATTGCATAGTGCTCTTACAGGCTGTATGTATTTTGATGATTATTGTGCTTTTGGAGAAAACAAAAAAATGACACAACTCTTAAGTGCGGCAGCGGTTATATTATTAACCGGGGCATGGATGCTTTTTAAGCGGCTTGATTTATCCCCGGGAATGAAATTGATCTTTTTTTTCGTTTTATTTCTTTTATTTTTAAGGCCGCTAACAAGTGAAGTTTTTTTTTTTTTTTTTCAGATTTTTTTTCAGCTGATAATTTTTTTCGCTAAAAATTCTATGCCATTAATTATGCTACCGCATGATAAATACTTTTTTTTATTTTTAACATGTTTTTTTTTCAGTTTTTTGTTTTCAGTAAATAAAAATGCCAGCCTTAATCAGCTGTGGTATTTCTTAAGCCTTTTTGCTGCTTACTGGGTAGTAGCTAATTTACCGGCAAATAAAAAAATAATCAGTATTATTTATGCTGTTTTGTTTCTATCTCTTTCCCTTGTGCTTATGTATGCATGGTACCAGTATGCTTTTGCTTTTGATATGCTTAAATCATTTATCAGAGATAATCCGCGGTATCAAGTAGATTCTTTCGAATTTACCAGGAGACTGGATTCAAATGTGATTTTTTCAACTTTTTTATATCCTCCTACCTTGGCCGGATATTTAAATATCATGTTCTTTACTATTGCCGGAGTTTGTTTCTCTAAAAAGGATTTTTTTAGATTCGGCAAAAAAAATATTTTCCGGAATATTTTTTTTATTTTTTTGTTGCTTGGCTGTGTTCTTGGCTTGATATTAACAAAATCAAAAGGAGGCTGGATTGCTTTTTTAGGAGCGGGGATTTTATTTGTAATACTAGAGAAAAGAAACGCCAAGTTATTTTTATTCTTAACTGCTGCGGTTTTTTGTTTGTTTTTTATCCTGGTTAAATTAAGCGGTAAAATTTATTTGCCTCCGATAAGCAATTTTCTTGATTCATTCAGCGTAAGAATAGAGTACTGGAAAGCTGCGCTGGCAATGATAAAAACTAATCCATTGGCAGGTTTTGGGCCAGGAAGTTTTGCCAGCGTTTATCCGCTTTTTAAAACTTTGATTGCTGAAGAAACCGTAATGGCCCATAACAGTTTTCTCCAAATCTGGGCTGAAAGCGGAATTTTAAGTTTTTTTTCTTTTTGCTTGTTCGTGTTTTTTTTAATCAAGTATGCATTGGAGTTATTATCCAAGGCGCTTTCCACAAGGGCTTGCGGCATTATAGCTGCTTTCTCTGCGTTTTTAATTCAAAATATAGTTGATTTTAGTCTTTTTATTTCCCAGGTATCGGTAATAATGTTTTCTTTGCTGGGGTTATTATTTTTACAGTTTCGTTGTATCAAATTGGCAGTTGGAAAACAGATTTTTTTTCAGGAAAAGTCACGCCGTAAAACAATCCCGATTGTATTGATTGCTATGTTGATTATAGTCGTGTGCTTGTTGCTTGAATATAGTGCGCAGTTTTATAATTTAAAGGCAAACAATTTATTTACAGAGAAAAAATACGAAAGCGCGCTTTTAAATTCCAGGATTTCCGCAAAATTAAACCCATTATGCGCGCATTATAGTTTTTTTCAAAGCAGAATTCTTGAAATAATGTCCTGGGATGAAAAAGAAAATGATTTTAAAAGAAACTACTTTCTTACTGAATCGATAACTCAATGCCAAATAGCGATAAAACAAGATTCGTATATGCCTTTTTATCATTATCAGTTGGGGAAATTACTGATGATGCATTCGAAAAAAAATGATTACGAGAAATGCTGAACTTTATCCTGTAAACCCTTTTTATCATGAGCAACTGTCGGTTTTTTATGATATAATAAATAAAACTGAATTGTCTGCTTTTGAAAAAGAAAAAGCATCCATGCTTAAGCTTTATTATAAGAAGGGAACATGGTAATGTGCCTTTGTCACCAGTATAATCGCATGACTGGTAGGCATGTTCAAAAAAGTGCGGTTTTATAAGGCGGAATTATAACGTTAGGACTGGAGGAATATATGCAAAAAATCTTAGTAATTCATGGGCCTAATCTCAATCTATTAGGCCAAAGGGAACCGCAAATTTACGGGAAGATGTCACTTGAGAATATTAACGCTAAAATAAGAAAATGGGCAAAACAAAAAAAAATAAATGTAGAAATCAAGCAGTCTAATCACGAAGGTGAGATCGTTGATATTATTGGAGCCGCTAATCATAAATTTGATGTGCTGCTGATAAATCCTGCGGCATATACGCATACCAGTATTGCTATACGTGATGCGATTAGTGCGGTAGGAATTCCTACGATTGAAGTTCACCTGTCGAATATATACGACAGGGAAGATTTCCGGCATGAATCACTTATTGCCGCGGTTAGTTATGGGCAGGTTTGCGGTTTCGGTGCATATAGCTATATTTTAGGTTTGGAAGCCGCTATAAGTATTTTAGAAAAATAATGATATGAATAACACCAAAAATATAAAGTTAGTTCGTGCTTACCTCAAACAGATAAGAGCGGAAGCATTTCTTATAACTTCAGAGCCTAATGTTAGATACCTAAGCGGTTTTCGTGGTAACGATTGTTGTTTGCTGCTTACAGCTAGAGAAAAAATTTTTTTGGCTGATTTTCGTTATAAAAGTCAGGCTCAAAAAGAGATATGTCCTGATTTTAAAATTATAATGGTTGAAAATTCCCGTTATGAGGTCATAAAAAATCTTGTTAAACAAAGAAATATAAAAACGTTATGTTTTGAGTCAAGCGCACTTACAGTTGAACAGTTTGATAAATTGAAAAATATATTAGGCAAGAATGCAAAACTTTTTCCAACTAAAAATGTTGTGGAGAAACTGCGGTTATTAAAAAGTCCGGAGGAAATTAAATTAATTAAAAAAGCTGTTTCAATAACTAAAAAATCTTTGCGTTTGCTAAAACCCTTCATAAAACCAGGGGTAAGCGAGGTTTTTTTAAGAAATAAATTAGAACAGTTCTTAAAAGATTGCGGCGCGCAAAGAGCAGCGTTTGATATTATAGTTGCCTCAGGCCCAAATGCCGCGATGCCTCATGCGCAAACAACTAAGCGGAAAATTAAACCAAACGAACCAATTATAATTGATGTCGGGGCCGAGTTTAACGGATACAAATCCGACTTGACAAGGACATTTTTTTCGGGTAAAATAACGCCTTACATCAAATATTACAAGCTGATAGGAAACGCCCAGCATGCAGCTATAAAACTGGTTCGTCCTCATGTAATGATTTGTGAGCTTGACAAGGCGGCAAGAGAGTATTTAGGTAAAAAAGGGCTGGCTCAGTATTTTGGGCATGCATTGGGGCATGGAGTTGGACTGCAAGTTCATGAAGCGCCTAGTATTAGCGTGAAAAACAATGAAAAGCTTCTGGCAGGCATGGTTTTTACGGTTGAGCCAGGAATATATATAACTGGTAATGGCGGTATTCGGATTGAGGATATGATTATGGTAACTAAAAAAGGATATGAGGTTTTGTAATTATGATTACAGCTAGTGAGTTTAAAGGAGGACTGACATTAGAACACGAAGGAGTCCTTTATGTTATTGTCGAATATCAGCATGTTAAACCGGGTAAAGGCGGTGCGTTTGTTCGTACAAAAATGAAGAATTTGCGTACAAAAAAGGTTATAGAAAAAACGTTCCGAGTTGAAGAGCGTTTTCAGGAAGCTTTCATCGAGGAAAAAAAGATGCAGTATATGTATTGTACTGCGGACACATACCATTTTATGGATCAGGAGACTTTTGAAGAACTTATTCTTAACGCTGAAAATATTTCGGAAATAGTGAATTTTCTAAAAGAGAACATGGAAGTAAGCGGTATTTTTTATAAACATGAATTAATTGAAATAACATTACCTACTTTTATAAATCTAAAAATCACTCATACCGAGCCTGGAATAAAAGGGGATACGGCAAAAAGTTCTTATAAACCAGCGACTGTTGAAACAGGAGCAATCGTACAAGTGCCGTTGTTTGTGAATGAAAATGACACAATTAAGATAGATACGCGTACAGGAACTTATGTTGAACGAATCTAACGATATTTAAAGGAGAGCTATCTATGAACTTAAAAGAGATAAAAGAAATGATAGCATTGATGAATGAAAACAACCTAACAGAGCTGGAGCTTGAACGAGAGGGATTAAAAATTCGCTTAAGACGGGGGCTGACTGAAACGGCTTCTTCTGGAAGTATCTTGATTGAACGTGGAAATATTCGGGAGCAAAATTCCGGCCATATCCAGCAATCGCAAGTATTGCCGGAAACTGTAACGCCGGCACAAACTGCAAGTAAAAACATTGTGGAAATAAAAGCGCCTATGGTAGGGACATTTTACCGCGCTCCTTCTCCTGATGCGGCACCGTTTATAGATATCGGTAGTAATGTTGAAATCGGGCAAGTGATATGCATTATAGAGGCTATGAAGTTGATGAACGAGATAAAGTCGGAAATAAAGGGTAAGATTAGGGAAATACTAGTTGATAATGCTGATCCTATCGAATTTGGCCAAGTCTTATTAAAAATAGAAACCGCATAATAATATGTTCTCAAAAATTTTAATCGCGAATAGAGGAGAGATTGCTTTACGAGTTATCCGTGCTTGTAAAGAAATGGGCATTAAAACGGTCGCGGTATATTCACAGGCTGACGCAGATTCTTTACATGTGGAATTTGCTGATGAGGCGGTATGTATCGGCCCGGCTCCCAGCGCGGCAAGTTATCTAAATATTGCCGCAATAATGAGTGCGGCTGAAATTACAGATGTCGAAGCTATTCACCCAGGATACGGATTCTTATCGGAAAATGCGCATTTCGCTGAAATCTGCGAATCATGTCATATCACTTTTATCGGGCCTACGCCTGAAAATATTCGTTTAATGGGAGATAAAATGATTGCGAAAGATACAATGCGTAAAGCAGGAGTTCCGATTATCCCAGGGTCAAAAGCTGTCATTGATAATAAAGATGATGCGATAAAAATAGCAAATAAGATTAAATATCCTGTGATTGTAAAAGCCTCTAGCGGTGGTGGCGGTAAAGGTATGCGAGTTGCTCATAATGATGTGAGGCTGGCCAGTTCTATTATTACTGCACAATCCGAAGCAGAAGTGAGTTTTGGTAATGCCAATGTATATCTCGAAAAATACTTTGAAAAACCCCGGCATATCGAGGTGCAGATTTTAGCAGATAAGTTTGGACATGTTGTCCACCTTGGAGAAAGAGATTGTACAGTGCAAAGAAGGCATCAGAAGCTTATCGAAGAAACTCCTTCGCCTGTTTTAAACCAAAAAATTCGCAAGAAAATTGCTGAAGCAGCAGTACGCGCGGCTAAAGCAGTAAATTATATTAATGCTGGCACAATTGAATTCCTTCTGGATACTGATGGGACTTTTTATTTCATGGAAATGAATACAAGAATTCAGGTTGAGCACACAATAACTGAAATGGTCACAGGGATTGATCTTGTTAAAGAGCAAATAAAAATCGCTGCTGGTAGAAAGCTTGAATATTCACAGGACGATATAAAATTTGAAGGAGCAGCAATCGAATGCAGGATTAATGCCGAAGATTCGGAAAATGGTTTTATGCCTTCTCCTGGGAAAATAGAGAACCTGCATTTTCCTGGAGGCCGAGGAGTCAGACTAGATTCGCATATTTATAGTGGTTACACAATTCCGCCTTTTTACGATTCAATGATTGGAAAACTTATAGTGCATGGAAAGGATAGGCAGGATGCAATTAAAATAATGCAAAGGGCTCTAGAAGAATTTGTGATTGGCCCAATAAAAACAACGATTCCTTTTCATAAGTTTGTTTTTAATAATCCCCAGTTTTTGCGCGGTAATTATTACACTAATTTTGTAGAGCAAATTTTAGAAAAGAAGGTTTAAAAAGGAGGAATCGTGACTCTCAAAGGAAAAAAAATCGAACTAGGTGTATTAAAAATAAAAAATGATGTTATCGGCTCGATAGCTCGTAATGCTGCTTTGCAGGTTGATGGCGTAGAGGGTATTAAAACCAGTCTTTTGGCCACGATTGTTGATTTTTTTAATCCTGGGTATCATAAAAATGGAATTAGCCTTGAAATAAATGAGAATGAAGTAACTATAGGAGTAACAATTATCGTCCGTTACGGTAAAAATATTCCTGAAATAGCTGCACTTGTGCAGGAGAATATCCGAACTGCCGTAGAAGATATGACTGGTCTTTTAGTCACTGTGGTAAATATTAATATTGGAGACATCCACTCAAAAAATGCTGAAACCTAAAAAGGGGGGAATATATGCGAATTTTTAACAAAATTTTAGTTTTCTTTTATACTTTAATTTTCTCTATTATCGGCGCAATTTTAATCTTTATTGCTTTCCATTTGTCAGGAAAAATTGATTTGTCTGAAATTTTTAATAGAATTTCTGATTTTCCCAATCTCCCGATTATTTTTCTTTTGAGTGGGATTTTGCTAATTTTAGTGAGTCTCTCATTAGCGAGTATATCGTATAAGAAATTTCAAGCGGAGAAAACGATTGGGTATTCAACTGCTGACGGACAGGTGATCATCTCGTTAGGAGCTATTGAAGATTTTATTCGCAGGCTTAATCATCACATGTCCGAAGTAAAAGAACTGCGTTCGGAAGTACTTGTAACCCGCCGCGGTATTGAAATTGAAAGCAGAGTGATTTTATGGGCTGCTTCAAATATACCAGAAATTACAGAAAAAGTACAAGCGATGATCAGGGGGCAAGTCCAGGAATTGCTGTCTGGGATTGAAAAACCAATCATGGTTAATGTATTAGTCACGAAGATAGATCAAAAAGAGCAGGATCCCGTTAAAAAACATAAACAGGAGCTGCCGTTTATCAGATAATTTATATGGAAAAAGAAATTAAACTAATTTTAAAAGAAACAGCTGATGTAATCGATTCGCTGGCTAGAGAGTGTTCGAAAGAAATTCTTTTGATAGCAAAAGCCATAACTTGCGTATATCAAAACAGCGGAAAAGTTTTAGTTTTTGGAAACGGAGGGAGTGCTGCTGATAGCCAGCATATGGTTGCAGAGTTAGTCGGTCGCTTTAAAAAAGAACGCAGGGCATTGGCGGCTATAGCGCTAACGACTAATACATCAATAATTAGCGCTTGGGCAAATGATTATAGCTATGATTCCATTTTTGCGCGTCAAATAGAAGCATTAGGTAATAAAGAAGATATAGTTATCGGCATATCAACAAGCGGGCAGGCAAAAAATGTTATAGCCGGGCTGAGAAAAGCTGGTAGTTTAGGAATAAAAAGGATAGCCTTGACTGGTGCTAACGGCTCAAATCTAAAACAGTTATCTGATATTTGTCTTATAGTCCCATCAGAAAATACTCCTCGAATACAAGAAGCACACATTGCAACGATACATATTATTTGCCAGCTAGTTGAGGATTGCATTCTAACATGTTCAAAGAAAAAGTAAAAAAAAGCACAATACTCGGAAAGATTCTAAAAAAGCAAAAAAACAAAAGGGTCGTTTTTACTAACGGGTGTTTTGATATTTTACATTACGGCCATGTTAAATATTTAGAGGACGCAAAAAGCAAAGGAGATATCTTAGTTGTTGGGATTAACAGTGACAGCTCAGTTAAAACGCTAAAGGGTAATTTACGCCCGATTGTACCCGAAAAAGAGAGGGCTTTTGTAATCGCTGCTTTAGAGAGTGTTGATTATGTTGTAATTTTTGATGAATTAACTCCGCTAGAATTAATCAAAAAACTTAAGCCGGAAGTTCTAGTTAAAGGCGCTGATTGGAAAAAGAAAAATATTATCGGCGCCGGCTTTGTTGAGAATTACGGAGGAAAAGTTGCCCGAATCAAGTTTCTTGTTGGTTATTCAACCACTAAAATCATAAAAAAGATTTCTAAAATTGAACTATAAAAATAAAAATTTCTATAGAGTTGTTGATGCCAATGTTAACCGCGCAAAAGAAGGATTACGTGTTTTAGAAGATATCTTGCGGTTTGTTTGTGATGATAAAAAACTGACAGGCGAGGTTAAAAAAATAAGGCATCAGCTTACTGATTATTTAAAGTTATTGCCTGACTTTAAAGCGATTAACTTACTTAAATTTCGAAATGCAGTTAGTGATGTGGGCAAAAAAACAATTAATTTAGAATTGCAAAGAAATAATGTATCTGATATATTTCTTGCGAATGCTCAAAGAGTAAAAGAATCGATAAGGGTTCTTGAGGAATTTATGAAGATATCCCATAAGCATTCGGCTTTGCTATTTAAAAAATTGCGGTATAAGATATACTCTTTGGAAAAACGCGCTATTGAAAAAATCTCAAAAATATGTCATAATAATTATGAAGTTTAATCGGCATAATTATGATTATTAAACCAAAAACTAAAAAAAAGTAGTATTTTGCGCAGGAAAAATTTCAATAATTTTTGCTAACGTAAAGCCGAATAATATTTTAATTGGTTGGAATACATGAAAGCGACCAAATTATTATAAATCAGGAAATTTGCTTGCCCGGGATATTAATTCAGTAAGCCCGCGTATCCTGTTTTCGGCTATCTCATGGAAGAGACTGCGCATATAAACAGAAACTTCACGTTGCAGGAAATATCTATGAGAACATTAATTGAGAGTGCCCGCGCTAACAAGATTCCCCAGATAATACGTGATCTAGCCAAAAAAGAAGAAATTCCACAAAAACTGCTAGCCAAGTTGGTTTCTGCTGGAAGAGTAGTTATCCCTTTAAATATAAAAAAGCAGATTTCAAAACCCTGTGCCATAGGAGAAAAAATGCGTGTAAAAATAAACGCTAATATAGGCACTTCTCCGGATAATGTATCACTTAGGAATGAACTTAAGAAACTAAAAATTGCTGAAAAATTCGGTACTGATACAATAATGGATTTAAGTATTGGCGGTGACATAAGCAAAATTCGCAAGCAAATTTTAAATCATTCAAATGTTCCGTTAGGAACAGTACCTGTATATGAAGCTGCGGTTAAAGCCATTAAAAAAAATGGTGATTTTATAAAAATGAGGAAGGATGACATTTTAGAAGTAATTAGTTCTCAGGCCAAAGATGGTGTCGATTTTTTTACAATTCATTGCGGTGTTACCAGGAAAACATTGGAAACTGTAAAAAAACACCCGCGTCTAATGGGCATAGTCAGCCGCGGCGGAGCAATTCTTGCGCGTTGGATTAAAAAAAATAACCAGGAAAATCCTTTTTTTGAATATTTTGATGATATCCTTAAAATTGTAAAACAATATGATGTAACTTTGAGTTTAGGAGATGGTCTAAGACCGGGAAGCATACTTGATGCTACAGATAAAGCCCAAATAGATGAATTGAAATTACTGGGATTTTTAGCTAAGAAAGCTTTGCACGAAGGGGTTCAAGTTATGATAGAAGGGCCAGGACATATACCTTTAAATCAAATACAAAAGAATATTGAATTGCAAAAGCGTTACTGTAACGGAGCGCCTTTTTATGTGCTCGGACCATTGGTGACTGATATCGGAGTTGGTTATGATCATATCAGTGCGGCTATAGGTTCTGCAGTAGCTGCTGCATATGGAGCAGATTTTTTGTGTTTTGTCACTCCGGCAGAGCATATTAAATTGCCCAATGAAAATGAAATAAAACTTGGCGTTATAGCCAGCCGAATTGCCGCGCATAGCGGTGATTTAGCCAGAGGAAATGCTGCTGCTTTTGCACAGGACCGCTTGATGAGCTTAGCACGCAAACAAAGGAATTGGAATAAACAAATCAAAATGTCTTTTGATCCACAAAAAACAAAGTTGCAACGTCTTGAATGCAAAACAAAAACAAATGATGTTTGTTCAATGTGCGGGGAGTTTTGCTCGATAAAATTAATGGAACAAACAGATTAACAAAGCGGGCGTAGTTCAGTGGTAGAACATCAGCTTCTTTAATGAGCATATGATTTATGGAACGCAGTGAACATAAATTATAATGCGAATTTAATCCCGCATCATCAAAGATGAAGCGGGACCAAGCTGTAATTTATTATGAAAAAATATTAACAAAGCGGGCGTAGTTCAGTGGTAGAACATCAGCTTCCCAAGCTGAATACGAGGGTTCGATTCCCTTCGCCCGCTCCAGATTACGCAGCAAAAAAAATAGCAAGTTTAGTCGATAGCCGATATACAGAAAGTTAAAATGAAAAAGATAATTATTCTACTATTTATTTGCTTTCTTTCGGGATTATTTACCGGATGCGCCGCTAAACAGCAGCGAAAAATAATTACGCCAGCATATACACAAGTACCGCCTATTAAAATACCAACTTCTATACCAGGAAGTTATCATATAATCAAAAAAAATGAAACTCTTTGGAAGATCAGCAGAATTTATGGCGTTGATCTGAATGAATTAGTCTTGTTTAATAAAATCTCAAATGCCTGTAAGATTGAAGTCGGAGAAAAAGTGTTTATCCCTGATTACATGCGAAAATCTGAATTAAATATAAATGCAGCCGATAAAAAGCCAGAATTTATATGGCCATGTAAAGGGTTAATCGTATCCTGCTTCAATCAATTAAAACAATCTGTAAAAAACCAGGGGATAGATATTCTTGCCAGGCCAGGAGATGAGATTATTGCCTCAGCCGGGGGCTGTATAATTTTTACTTCAGAAAACATGCGAGGCTACGGCAAAGCCATTATAATTCAGCATGGCGGGGAGTTTACTTCAGTTTATACTCAAAACGAGCAAAATTTCGTTAAAGTTGGGGATTATGTGAAACAAGGGCAGCTTATTGCCAGAGCAGGGGCAACTGGAAGGACATCACAATGTTTAGTGCATTTTGAAATTAGGAAAAATAATAAACCGCAGAATCCATTATTATATTTGCCTTAAATCATAAAAAAACTATGAAAAATGTTTCAGTTGCAAACATAAAGCGATATGAACGCCCAGAAATACTAAGTTTGCTTGTAAAACGGGTAGCGGGACTTAAAAATAAATATAGACAGAATATTGCAATTCTCGGTCATAAGAGCCTTGGCAAAACTCGGTTAATTTTTGAGCTGCTACAAAGATCAAAATGTTCGGAAATTATTCCGATTTATATTAATGTTGAGCCGATGCCGATTAATAAATTCGCAAAAAATTTTATTGGGGTAATTTTGTATCAATATCTATTCATTGAGGATACGGGCGAGATTGTTGATGAATTTGATTTTTTATTTAACAGATGCAAAGAAAAAATACCAAAAACAATAAACGTAATAAAACAAATAGAATCAGCAATTAAAAATAAAACCTCCACCTATGAAATTTTTTCAATGGTTTTTGAATTACCGCACTTGTTGTATGAGGAAACAAAAAAACCGATTTTACTAGTTCTTGATGAATTTCATAACCTTGAAAACATTGAGGTGGAAAATCCATTTTTGGAACTTAGCAATAAAATTATGGTTCAAAAGCACACAATGTATCTTTTGCTTAGTTCGGCAATTTATGCGGCAGAAAATATTCTTTCGAAAAAACTAAGCCTGCTTTTCGGTAATTTTGAAACAATTAAAATCCAGCCTTTTGATAATATTAGCGCAGTTGAGTTTATAAAAGAGCAGCTTGATGAGATTAAAATTACTGAAACATTAAGGAATTTTCTTACATTTTTTACAGGAGGTTATCCATTTTACCTAGAGATTATAACAGAACACATTAAATCTATCGCCCGGGATAAAAAAAGCGATTGTTTAACTGAGGATATTCTTGTTTGCGCAATTGAAGAAACAATGTATAAGGATTATGGAGTTATAAATCAGTATTTCCGCAATAAATATCATGAATTTCTAAACACAAGCCAGACCAATCTTTTTTCAGGGATTCTTCTTTTAATTGCAGAAGGGAAAAAGAAAACTGCTGAAATCGCTGGTTTCCTGGGTAAAAAAAATCACGAAATTAATAGATGCATTAACCGGTTCATTCAAAATGATATTATCACTAAAAAAGGAGTTTTTCATGAGATTAATGATTCTCTTTTTGTGCATTGGCTAAAATACGTTCTTAATCGGCAAGAGCAGTCATTTAATATGGATATATTTTCTTCTGCTCAGGAATTTAAAACCAATATAAATAATCTGCTCTATAGATTTAACATTGAATCAAAAAAAAGAATAGAACAGCGAATAAAAGAGTTGTTTGAGACTTTCGAAAATGATATCATTGAAATTGATAAAAAAAGATTTAAGTTGTCACGATTTGAGAAAGTGGAAATAAATAACAATAACGGTATAAGTTTAATTGACGGTATCCATCTAAAAAACAATTGGCTTTGTTGTGTTGGGAAAGAATTTATAGATGAAAACAAAGTAGGGGAATTTTTAGCCAAAGTAAAAAACAAAAATGGTTCAAGGAAAATCTTAGTTGCGCTTGAGGGAATCGATGCTAATGCGAGGTTAAAAGCTTTGGAAGAAAAAGTTTGGATATGGGACCAGAAAACAATTAACGAGCTATTCTCTCTCTTTGAGAAACCGAGGTTTGTAAAATGAAAATCGGAGTTATTTCTGATACTCACATTCCTGTAAATCAGGATACATTGCCTGAAGTTGTCTTTGAATATTTCAGGGATGTAGATATGATTATCCATGCAGGAGACCTTGTTGACATTAGCGTGCTTGAAGAGCTAAGGGTAATAACACCGAATATATTATCAGTATGCGGCAATATGGATTCTGCAAGCGCACAGGCAAAATTGCCAAAAAAAAGAATCGTGGAAATCTGCGGTTTTAAAATCGGCGTAATGCATGGAGAAGGGGCTCCTTCACAGGTCATTGATAATCTTCAAAAAGAATTCAAAAAAGTCGATGCGGTAATATTTGGGCATACGCATAGGGCTTTTAATGAAGTTATAAATGGAGTTCTGTTTTTTAATCCTGGCAGCGCTACTGATAAAATTTTTGCTAAGGAAAATACCATCGGCATATTAGAGCTGACAGATCAAATCAAAGGGAAAATTATAAAAATTTAATTTTTAAAAAGGTAACGATGGAAAAACTATGGGCACCCTGGCGGTCTAAGTATATTCATGCTGAAAAACCTATCGGCTGTATATTTTGCCGGAAACCAAAACAAAAAAAAGACAAAATTAACTTTATTGTCGCCCGCAGAAAACATGGGTTTGCCATTCTGAATATTTTTCCCTATAATAACGGGCATGTATTGGTTGCTCCTTTTCGGCATATCAATGCATTGGATAAACTTTCTTTCGACGAACAAGCGGATTTGATGCAACTTACAGTAGAAATCATAAATATTTTAAAAAAGAAATTAAAGCCACAAGGATTTAATGTCGGTATAAATTTGGGGAAGGTGGCCGGGGCAGGGATTATTAATCATATACATATCCATATCGTTCCGCGTTGGGCCGCTGATACTAATTTTTTTCCGGTTATAGCCAAGACAAAAGTTATTTCTCAATCACTGGACGAATTATATATAGTCAGTTGATTGCGCGGAGAGTGCGTGAATATAATGTTTTTTGTGAAATACATCCTCCGCAGATCAGCATAAAAAAAATCAAGGAAATTAATCCTCAAGGTATGATTTTTTCAGGTGGCCCGTCTAGCCTAACTCAAAAAAATGCGCCGCGCTGTAAAAAGGAAATTTTATCTTTAGGAATACCGCTGCTTGGTATCTGCTATGGGATGCAATTGATCGCACACTTTTTTAACGGGAAAGTAGGAAAATCATCCGCGCGAGAATATGGGAAGACTTATTTGTGCATCGACGACAGAAAAGATTTGTTTTCAGGAATGAAAAAAAATATAATCACCTGGATGTCTCATGAAGATAAAGTTACAGGGTTACCAAATGGTTTTATTAGGCTTGCGCATACTCGTAATTCTAAAATTGCCAGTTTTGCCGACCGAAAACGAAAGATTTATGGCGTTCAGTTCCATCCGGAGGTTGTTCATACACCGCAGGGTAAAGAGATTATAAAAAATTTTCTCTTTAAGATTTGCAAATGTAAAGGGTTGTGGACAATGAAGTCATTTATCAAAGAATCTGTCAAGCAAATACGACAACAAGTTGGAAATGCTTCAGTCGTCTGCGGGTTAAGTGGCGGAGTTGATTCATCTGTTTGCGCAATTCTTTTGCATAAAGCTATAGATAAACGGCTGCATTGTATATTTGTAAATAATGGGCTACTGCGAAACAACGAAGAAAAACAGGTAAAGGATACCTTTAAAAAGCATTATAGCATGCAATTTCATTATGCTGACGCGGAAGCGCTTTTTTTAAGAAAATTAAAAAATATAACTGACCCAGAAAAAAAACGCAAAATTATTGGGAAATTGTTTATAGAAATTTTTGAAAAAGAAGCTAAAAAATTAACTAACATAACATTTTTAGCGCAAGGGACATTATATCCTGATGTAATTGAAAGCTGTTCTGTTTTTGGAGGCCCTTCTGCTGTAATTAAAAGCCATCATAATGTCGGAGGTTTGCCTGAAAAAATGGACCTAAAGCTTGTGGAGCCATTGAGATTTTTATTCAAAGATGAAGTTAGATTATTAGGAGAAGCACTCGGCATGCCTGATGAAATAATTTACCGGCATCCATTTCCAGGTCCGGGGCTGGCAATAAGGATATTGGGTGCGGTTACTAAGGAACGATTAGACATCTTGCGTCAAGCGGATGCTATTTTCATAGAAGAAATTAAATCTGCAGGATTATACAGAGATGTATGGCAGGCTCTATCCGTTTTACTTCCTGTTAAAAGCGTAGGGGTTATGGGAGATGAACGAACTTATGAAAACGTGGTTGCATTACGTGCAGTGACGAGTGTTGATGGGATGACCGCAGATTGGGCTAAACTGCCGATGGAATTATTAGAAAAAGCTTCGAGCCGGATTATTAATGAGATAAAGGGCGTTAATCGGGTAGTGTATGATATAAGCAGTAAACCGCCAGCAACAATTGAATGGGAATAAGCATAGTTGAAATCTGAGTGCGGGTGTTGTTATAGTTACAAAAAAAGAGATAATCCTTTGCATAATTGCAGAATTTAAGCATAAAAATAAAGAATTATAATTCAATGGAGTATGATGAAGCACAGTGATTTTGTACATCTTCATGTACACAGCCAATACAGTCTATTAGATGGCGCCTGTCTTTTGCCAAAGTTGATCGAGTTAGCACATAAAATGAGCATGCCCGCTTTGGCTGTAACTGACCATGGTAATATGTTTTCTGCAATAGAATTTTACAGTGAGGCTATGAAGAATGGGGTAAAGCCTATAATTGGCTGTGAATCATATATCGCCCAAACGAGTAGGCTTAGAAAAGGCGAAAATGGAAATAAAGAGCAAAACTATCACTTGAGTATCTTAGTTAAAAACGAAGAAGGTTATAAAAATCTTATCCGGCTTGTCAGTATTGCCTATTTAGAAGGATTTTATTATAAACCCCGAATTGACAAAGAAGTTTTGGCAAAATATTCAAAAGGGTTAATCGGATTGAGCGGTTGTTTAAAAGGTGAAATAGCCAGTCTAATAAACTCTGGTAAAATAGAAGAATCATATTCTGCGGCGATGCAATTACGTGATATCTTTGGAAAAGATTCTTTTTTCCTCGAAATTATGGACCAAGGTATCCCAGAGCAGAAAAAAGTAAACAAGGTTTTGTTAAAATTAAGTAAAGACTTGGAGATTCCTCTTGTTGCGACAAACGACGTGCATTATTTAAAAAAAGAAATGGCGCATGCACATGAGGTTTTATTATGTTTGCAGACTCAGACAACTATTGAAGATGCCAATCGCATGAAGTTAAGTACGAATGAATTCTATTTTAAATCAGCAGAAGAGATGAAAATACTATTCAGTGAAATCCCTGAAGCAATTTCTAATACTATCAGAATAACGGAAATGTGTAATTTAGAGCTTGATTTTAAGTCAACCCATTTGCCGCATTACCACTTAGAAGAAGGAGTTTCGGAAATTAAATTTTTGACAGAGCTGTGTTTAAAAAATATGCCATTGCTTTATCAAGATAACGGTAAGGCTGCTCAAGAAAGACTAAACCACGAATTGAAAGTGATAAAAAATTCAGGTTTTGCGAGTTATTTTCTTATCGTTTCCGATTTTGTGCGATTTGCTAAACAGAATAATATTCCAGTTGGCCCTGGCAGAGGTTCAGCCGCAGGAAGTATTGTAGCTTATCTATTGGGCATTACCCAAATAGATCCGCTGAAATACGACTTGCTTTTTGAGCGCTTCCTTAATCCTGAACGCGTAAGCCTTCCTGATATAGATATTGATTTCTGTTATGAGCGCAGAGACGAGGTAATTAAATATGTTGTAGAAAAATATGGGTCGGAAAATGTAGCTCAAATTATTACTTTTGGGACCATGGCGGCCAAAGGTGTTCTGCGGGATGTCGGAAGGGTTTTAGGAATGCCTTATGCCGAAGTCGATAAAATTGCCAAGCTAGTTCCTGCTGATCCCAGCATTAATTTGACACAGGCAATTAACATAGAATTAGAATTGAAACAATTATATAAAACTAACAAAACAATAAAAGAAGTGATAGATATTGCACTAGTCCTTGAAGGTTTAACGCGGCATGCTTCAACTCATGCTGCCGGGGTTGTAATAAGCGATAAGCCGCTTTATGAACACATTCCTGTTTTTAAATCAAGCGATGGACAAACGACAACGGGATATACGATGAAATCGCTTGAAAAAATAGGCTTGCTTAAAATGGATTTTCTTGGGCTAAAAACCTTAACAGTAATTTCAGAAGCGATTAAAATAATTAAACGAACTCATAATATAATGCTTGATATCAATAAGGTTAATCTAGAAGACCAAAAAACATTTGAATTGTTCCGAAAAGCAAAAACTTCAGGGGTGTTTCAGCTGGAAAGTTCCGGAATGCGTGATTTACTAAAAAAATTAAAACCGGATAAATTTGAGGATATCATCGCACTTTTAGCATTATACCGTCCTGGGCCATTAGGCAGTGGGATGGTTGATGATTTTATTAAACGAAAGCGTTCCGTCGAGAAAGTTTCTTATGATCATGAATTTCTTGAGCCTATATTGAAAGACACGTATGGGATTATCCTTTATCAAGAGCAGGTAATGCGTATAAGCAATGTTTTAGCTGGATTTTCGCTTGCGCAAGCAGATCTATTGCGCAGAGCAATGGGAAAAAAAATCCCTGAAGTGATTGAAAATTTAAAAAAAACCTTTGTCGAAGGAGCGCTAAAAAAAAGCATAAAACAAACTATCGCAGAAAAAGTTTTTGGCCTTATTGAATTTTTTGCCGGGTACGGATTCAATAAAAGCCACTCTACAGCTTATGCACTGATTTCTTACCAAACAGCTTTTTTGAAAGCAAATTATCCGGTAGAGTTTATGGCCGCTTTGCTAACATCAGAAAAAGATAATAAAGATAAGATTTCTATTTATATTGATGAATCTAAAAGCATGAAAATCAAGATGCTTCCTCCTGATATTAATGAAAGTTTCTCGCAATTTACAGTTGTCGGCGAAAACGCAATACGATTCGGACTATCAGCAGTAAAAAATGTCGGTGAAGGAGCTGTAGAAACAATAATTAGAGCACGTAAAGATTCAGGCCATTTTAAATCATTATTTAATTTTTGTAAACGTGTTGAGCCTAAAGCAACCAACAAAAAGGTGATTGAAAGCTTAATAAAATGCGGTGCATTTGACAGTATTGAACCTAATAGAGCGCAACTGATGTCCAATTTAGAAAAAATATTATTATTGACCGGCTCTTTACAACGCGACCGTCAAAACGGCCAATTGCTGCTTTTTGATCAAGAGGGGGGATCAATAACCGAGGAAAACTCTTTCGCTAAAGTCGAAGAATGGCCGTTACTGCAATTATTGGTTTTTGAAAAAGCAATGTTAGGCTTCTATATAACCGCGCATCCCTTGGATCAATATAAGAAGCTATTAAAAAGATATTCCGTATTAAGCATAGCGGACATTTATAAAAAAAACTTTGTCCATGATGAAGAAGTACACATTGCTGGTGTTCTTGAGAAAATAAAGCTTACTATAACTAAGAGAAAAGCTGAAAAAATGGCAATAATTCGTCTTTCGGATCAGGACAATTTCATTGATGTATTGATTTTTCCTGAAACATTTAAAAAAACTTGCATGCATTTAAATCAAGACCAAGTTGTAGTTATCAAAGGCAATGTTGATGCCAATGAAGAAACGCCGAAAATTATTGCCGCTAATGTTATCCCCATAGACCAAGTACCGTTTATTCTTATAGACAGCATCAATCTGAATATCTCTTCTATAGACTTAAAACAAAAAATTTTTACTAAAATAAAAGCCGTTCTGAATCCACATCCTGGCAGAACGCCGGTTCATTTGGCTTTGTCGGATAAAAATGGACGCAGAGTGAAAATTCAAACAGAATCAAACGTTTCTGCGACATATCCTCTAATCGCT